>JAAXXR010000037.1 GCA_013334335.1 Chlorobiaceae bacterium | reverse complement strand
ACCCCCCGGGTACCGCTCGCCCCTGACTTCAACATTCCGCTCTGGAGCCTCGTCATTCTGTTTTCGATCGTCGCCGGCTATATGTTCAGCTTCAGCAACTGGCAGAGCATGAAAGCCGAGGCGCAGCGGAAAGCCGACGAAAAAAACCTGGCCCTTGAGGCGCTCGCCGGGGGTATCGCCCACGAGATGCGCAACCCGCTCGGACAGATCAGCCACAATCTCGACGAAATCGTACATGAGCTTCTTCCCGACAAACATGACGATACGTTGGCGACCATATCGCTGAAAGAGATCAATTCCATCCGTCAACGGGTGGCCCAGGCGCAGACCGCCGTCAACAGGGGGCTCCACATCATCGACATGACGCTCGAAAATTTCAGGGGAGAAGACCTGTTCAGGCACGATTTCTCATCACTCTCTGCAGCAGCGGTCACCCGAAAGGCGCTTGATGAATACGGTTATGCATCCGAGGAGGAACGCCGCAAGATCTCTCTGCATGGCGGAGAGGACTTCATTTTCAGGGGCGACGAAAACAGCTATCTGTTCGTGCTTTACAACCTCTTCCTGAACGCCATGCACGTGCTGCGTGAACGCCCGGACGGCATGATCGACATCCGGTTCGAACCCGGAGAATCGGTCAACCAGGTGATCGTTCGCGACAACGGACCCGGTATACCTCCTGACATGCTCAACCGGATCTTCGATCCTTTCTTCACCTCGGGGAAAAAAGGTGGAACCGGCCTCGGGCTCGCCTTCTGCCGCAGGGTCATGCGTTCGTTCGGAGGGGACATCCTGTGCTCTTCGGAGCCGGGCAAATTCACGGAGTTCGCCCTGACCTTCCCGGTACTGAGCCGGGATCTGATCGAAGATTTCGAAGCGAACCTCTACGCCGAATACAAGAGCCTGCTACATGGCAAACAGCTGCTGCTCGCCGGCAACGAGCAGGAAAACCTGGCTGCCATTCGACGCTTGCTTGCCCCGCTCGGCATCAAGATCGACGACGTCGGCGAAGGGGCTTCGGCCATGGGCATGATCGAGGCGAAACACTATGACATCATCCTCGCCGACATCGACCTCCCGGTACTCAACGCCGCCGGAATCGCCCACAGGGTCGCTTCGCATGGCAAGGATATCCCGGTTATCGCCTTTGCATCCGGCAGTCAGAATACCGTCGTGAAGCAATTCGACAAGGAGTCCGGCATCGATGCCCGGATCACGATGCCTCCAGTGCTTTCCGAGTTGCTGCATGTCCTGAAAGTCTCGCTCGAGACCTCGCGGGAGGCGCTCAAGGAGTCGCTTTCAGGCAAGACCGTTCTGGTTGTCGACGATCTCGATTTCAACCGCAGGGTGATCAAGTCGATGCTCCGGAAACTTGATGTAACGATCCTGGAGGCGTCAAACGGCCAGGAGGCGCTGGACATGCTCGAAGCCAACCGTTGCGACCTGCTGGTTATGGACATGAAAATGCCGGTGCTGGACGGATTTGAAGCATCAAGGCGCCTCCGTTCGTCAAACGGCGAAAACCGGGACATCCCGATCCTTGGCCTCAGTGGAAATCTCGACAACAAGGCGCTGCAGATGGCGAAACTGAGCGGCATGAACGACTGCCTGATCAAACCGGTCAAGATGAAACTGTTCCTGCAGAAAGTGGGGGCCATGCTGAAAAACGAACGAAACGTCGAGGCTTGACCGGCAGAACCCACCCCCTCACGACACCTTGCTGTCGAAAACAACAGAATAACGTGCTCCTGCAGTTCACCACCTGATCGGAGATGCCTTGCCGATAGCCCGGGGTTCGGCCGTAGTGCTCGACAGGCGATGCATGCGGTCATCTCTGGTTCGACGCGCTGCTCGATGACGGGGATGCCTTGGCAGCAGGATAATCGACGCAGGTCAGGTGTCCTGCCGCCGGAGATCCCTGAGCTGTGATTCAAGTTCATCCAGCTTCTGCTTCATAGCGCCGAGGCCGCGAACCAGCGCCTCCTGTCGAAGCTGCTCCCGCATGGGCTGCGCTGGCACCCCCCTGATGGCCTGACCAGGCTGGGTGACACTCTTCGAAATGCCCGCCTTGGCAGCAACCGATGTGCGGTCGGCCAGTTCCAGATGGCCGGCAAACCCGGCCTGGCCACCGATAAGACACTGGCGGCCGATCCTGACACTTCCGGAAATGCCGGCCTGGGCGGCGATGACCGTATCGTTTCCGATTTGGCAGTTGTGGGCGATCTGTACGAGGTTGTCGATCTTGGCTCCCCGGCTGATGAGGGTTCTGCCCATGGTCGCACGGTCGATCGTGGTGTTGGCACCGATCTCGACGTCGTCCTCGATCTCAACAGTGCCCATCTGCGGAATCTTGATATAGGAACCATCCTGCTGCGGCGCAAAGCCGAAACCATCCGCACCGATCACCGTACCACTGTGAATGATCACCCGGTTTCCGATGAGCGTGCCGTCATAACAGGTGACCTGGGGATAGAGCGTGCAGCCATTGCCAACCGTGACATCGTGCATCAGCACCGCGTTCGGGCCGATGATGGTGTCGTCGCCAACCACACAGCGCTCCCCGATGATGGCATGCTCCCCGATGGAAACATTCCGGCCAAGCGTGGCAGTCGAAGCAACGCAGGCGGAGTGCGCGATGCCGGCAGCGGCAACCTGGCGGGTACCTGCGAAACGTTGCAGCACGAATACGAACGCCGTGTAGGGGTCCTTGACCTTCAGGAAACTCCGGCCCCCGTCGTTGCTGCTGACCGGAGCATCCGAATGGACGATCAGCAGCGATGCATGCGCTTCGTCGAGAAAGCGAAAGTATTTCTCGTTGGCTACGAAGCTGACCTGCCCGGCTCCCGCCTCCTCGATCTTTGCTGGCCCCGTGATCACGGTATCACCCGGACCGATCAGTTCCACCGGTCTGAAATAGGTCTCGAGAAGAGTTTTGATGTCCTGTATTGTCGTCATGGAGCGTGTGCCAAGAAGGCCAGAAAATTTACTTACAATTTAAAACCGTTTTCGTATATTCGAAATCCGTTACCGGAGGAACCCGAAGAGCCGTTCCTGGAACCGGTGACCGAAGATGCAGGCGTAATATAACTCGTTTCATCAGAAAAAGCAGTTAGCGATGGAAACACCGATCAAAATTTTCGCAGGGCGCAGCAACCCGGGTCTGGCCGAGAAAATCGCCGATTACCTCGGAATGCCTCTCTGCGATGCCAAGGTGGAAAACTTCTCCGACGGAGAGATCTCGGTCAACTATTTCGAGTCCATCAGGGGCTCCGACATGTTCATCATCCAGTCCACCAATCCGCCTGCTGACAACCTGATGGAACTGCTGATCATGATCGACGCGGCGAAACGATCTTCGGCAGCCAGAATAACCGCCGTCATGCCCTATTACGGCTATGCGAGGCAGGACAGGAAAGACAAGCCGCGTGTCGCCATCACCGCCAAGCTGGTCGCCAATCTCCTGACCCAGGCGGGAGCGGACAGGATCCTGACCATGGATCTCCACGCACCGCAGATCCAGGGATTTTTCGATATTCCGTTCGACCACCTCTATTCGAGCGTGGTCCTGATCGACTATGTCAAGAACATGGACATCGCCGACAATCTCGTCGTCGCCTCACCCGACGTGGGCGGCGTCAAGCTTGCCAGGAAGTTTGCCGCCGAGCTCGGCACCGACCTTGTCATCGTCGACAAGCGACGCCCGAGAGCAAACGTAGCCGAGGTGATGAACATCATCGGCGACGTCAGAGGCAAGAACGTGCTGCTGGTCGACGACATGATCGACACGGCCGGCACCCTGGTCAACGCAGCAAAAGCCATCCAGGAGGCCGGAGGGCTCAAGGTTTACGCCGCGGCCACCCACCCGATCCTTTCCGGGCCCGCGATCGAGCGCATCAACAACTCGGTGCTCGAGAAGCTCATTGTGACCGACTCGCTGGTGACCGACCACGACTACTCACCAAAACTTGAGATCGTCACGATCAGCAACCTGTTCGGCGAAGCCATCAAGAGGATCTATGACGGCGAATCGGTAAGCTACCTGTTCGACAGCAAGAACATCACGCAAAAGATTACCAACCATCATTAATTACAAGAGCTAACTGTTTAAAGGAGATAGAAGAGAGCATGGAAACAAGAGAATTGTCTGTCAACCTCCGCGAGGCGAAGAAAAAAGGGGCCGCGAAACTGCGCCAAACCGGCATGGTTCCCGCTGTCGTCTACCATAAAGGTGAAGATACCATTACCATCAGTGTCGATGAAAAGGCCCTGACCAAGCTCGTCCACTCGGCTGAATCGCATCTGATCGACCTGGCCTACCCTGACGGCAAAACCACCCGTTCGTTCATCAAGGCCATCCAGTTCGACCCAGTTTCCGACAAGGTCATCCACGTCGATTTCCAGCTCTTCTCGGCTGACGAAGTCGTCGAGATGGAGGTCCCCACCCACTTCGAAGGCGAATGCCCCGGTGTCAAGATCGGCGGTGGAAAACTGCAGATCAACCTGCACACCCTGAACCTGAAGGGCAAGCCGGAAGACATCCCGGAACACTTTTCGGTCGATGTCTCCACACTTGAACTCGGCCAGACCCTGCACATCGGGGAACTTGAGCTCGGCTCTCTCGCCGGAAAGGTCACCGTCCTCGGCGACGCCGATGCTCCGGTCATTTCGGTCATCGCCCCCAGGAAGGAGGCCGAAGTTGCTCCCGAAGAGACCCCTGCCCAGGCCTGATCAGCCTAATGGCCGGAACAGCCAGGACATCAAAGCTGCCTTTCCCGTGAAAGGCAGCTTTTTTTATGCCCATTGGTTTGTTTTCGAACCGGGAGTGTCGTTTTTTATACAGTTGCGCCCCGTTACCGATTCCCAACTCCAGACACGCTTGTGAAATCAGCGAACGAACAGAAAATCAATGTCCTTTACCGCTTTCTGCCGGGATTGGGGCTCATTGCTGCCGGCAAGCGCGGTTCCGGGCTTTTCTATCTGATCTCATCCACCGCATTCCTGGGCCTGCTCGCCCTTCGTTTCGACCTCTTCATTCTCAGCGTGCGTTCGTTGATCTCCAGCCTCGTGCTGCTGGTGCTCTCTGCCGGCAACTTCAGGCAGGTATTCACCACGGAGCTCCTCGAATTCTGGATCGCCGCCTTGTATATTGTGCTGGTGCCCTTGCTGCTCGGGACCATGTCGCTCCGCTCCTATCGGCGTGCGCTCCATGAACTCAACGGGACATCCTCCGGCGAACTCAGCCTCTGGCAGCTCGGCATGCGCTCCTTCAGGAAAAACGTAATTCCCGTGACTGCCTCGGGGGTCATTTTCATCCTCTATTCGGTCGCATTTCTCGCCCCGTTCCTTGCCCCGTTCAGCCCTTACGACCAGCAGGATTTCCTGGTCACCGCCTACCAGCCTCCACTGACCCGGATCGAAGCTCTCGTGCTGAAGCAGAAACGGGCGTCCATGATCCCCCTGAGGGAGGGTAAGGACGACGCATCCAGGCTGACCAACGCCCTCATCGAGGATGTCGGAAAGCTCAAATCGCGCAACCGCGACTACTCGCTGAAATTCATCGACAGCTATCGTGTAGAGGGACAGACGATCCGGTACCGGCAAGGCATCCGGGAGCGCAGCCTCTCCGCCGCCGAACTGAAGAACCCTGGAAGCATCTCCGGGCAAGGCGGCTCCCCTGGCATTACGGTTTCACGCACCTTCCTGCTCGGCACCGACCAGTATGGCCGCGACATTTTCAGCCGGGTGATCTACGGCTCCAAGATCTCCCTCTCCATCGGATTTCTCGTGGTACTCATCTCGGTGACCCTGGGCACGGTGATCGGCGTTTCATCAGGCTATTTCGGCGGCTGGACAGACAACATCCTGATGAGGCTCGTGGACGTGCTCATCGCATTTCCGGCGCTCTTCCTCATTCTGATCATCATCGCCACATTCGGCAACTCGATCTACCTGATCGTCATCACCCTCTCGTTCACCGGCTGGATGGGCGTGGCAAGAATCGTCAGGGCACAGGTGCTCTCCCTGAAGGAACAGGAGTTCATCCTGGCGGCCAAATCGCTCGGGCTGTCGAACCTCCGCATCATCTTCCGACACCTCGTGCCCAATGCGCTCACCCCAGTCATCGTGGCCGCCACGCTGAGAATCGGCAGCATCATCCTCACTGAAGCCGGGCTCTCGTTCCTCGGTCTCGGCGTGCAACCGCCGACCCCGAGCTGGGGCAACATCATCAACGAAGGACGCGACAGCCTCCTGAACCACTGGTGGATATCGACGTTCCCCGGCCTGGCCATACTCTCCACCGTGGTCTGCTTCAACCTCATCGGTGACGGGGTGCGGGACGCCCTCGATCCAAGAATGCGCAACTGATGGCGGGCAACACGATCCCAGAACCGGCTCCCTGGCAGATCCTCGACACGGTCTACCTCCATCGGCGCCCCTGGCTGACCATGCGCCAGGACCGGGTACGTCTTTCCAACGGCCGGATCATCGACGACTACTACGTCCAGGAGTGCCCGCCATGGGTAAGCGTACTTGCGATCACGGATGAACTGCGGGCGGTGCTGATAAGACAATACCGGCACGGCATCGGCAAGGTCTTTTACGAGCTCCCGGCAGGTGTACACGACCAACCCGGAGAGTCGATCCTCAAGGCTGCACAGCGCGAACTTCTCGAGGAAACGGGATACTGCGGCGGCACCTGGACCCCGTGGATGGAGCTGAGCGCGAATCCGGCCCTGCAGAACAACATCTCCTACACGTTCCTTGCCGAAGGGGTCCATTGGTCAGGAGTGCAGCATCTCGACGAGACTGAAGAGATCACGGTGCACACCGTGCCGATCGAACAGCTCGGAAGGATCGCCCTCGAGGGACAGATGATCCAGTCGCTTCATGTCGCACCGGTACTCAAGTACCTGATGCACCAACCCCCGGAATGACGGGTACCTCAGGATAAGCGATGAAAAAACAGAAACAGCTCGACCTCCTCGAAGAGGCCATTGCCGGCATGGGCTTCAGGCTCCGTTATGAGAAGGGCAGCTTCGTGGGCGGCGACTGCCGGGTCAGGGAGAACCAGGTCGTCGTGGTCAACAGGTTCCTGCCCATCGAAGGCAAGATCGCCACACTCGCGTCCGTGATCCGCAAGATCAACCCGGCCGGGCTCTCCCCTGATGTTGCCAACATCATCGACGACCTGGCATCAAGCGGCCTTTTCAGCAGCATCGACCGCTGACACCATTCTCCGGGGCTTCAGGGAATAACCGTCTGGACGCTCCCTGAACGAACCGAAATCCCCTTCCGCGAGGCCGCGTAACGGACAAGCAGGCCTCGCTGTGCCGAAGACATGAACGCTCCGGGAACAAGCACCACCCTGGCGGGAAGGGCCGCGTCAATCCAGGCGTCGAGTGCCCGCCACTGTTTTCCGGTAAAACGGTAGATCCAGATCATGGCCAGGTCAACCTTTCCGACGCTCGCCCCCTCCAACCGCCCGATGCCGGAGACGAGCAGCAGCGAACGCTTTCGACTGTCGATCCTGAGCACCCGCTCCCCCAGCCGCGTCACCACTGCGGAGCGGAGAACCAGAACACTGCCGGAGGAGTCAAGTTTCCTTGGAACCGGAAGAGCATTGACCACCGAGTCTGGAGACATGAAGCTCACCGCTGCTGAAGGCCTTGCCAGGCGCCACACATCGGCCTGCCGGACAATCCTCTGCCATCGCCTCGCCTTCCGGCCGGAGTCGACGAGCACCGTCTCGCTGCCGGTCGAGAACAGCACCGCCACATCGCGACCGAGATTGACCGTCACGATACCCGGGTGCTCCTGCCACGGACGAGTGAGCACATAAACGAGCGCGACATTCACCCCGAAAAGCAAAGCGACCGCCGCACGGCCCCATGAACGCCTGAGCAGGAAAAAGAGCATGGCGGCGACGGACGCATACCAGACCGCGACCTCGAAAAGATCCGGCTTCAGATCGACCGCGGCCATTGGAAGGCGACTGAAGAAGAGGGTGAACAAGAGGGTCAGCCTGGCGAATATCCAGCTGCTCTCGGCAAACAGCGATGCCGGCCAGGCTCCGAAACCGTGAAACAGGAACAGCGGAAGTGAGGCATACATGGCCAGGTTTGAAAAAAACACGACCGGGATGTTCGCCACGATCCCTGAGGGAGAAACAACGCCGAACATAAAGGCAATCACCGGGCTCACTCCCGCCATTGCCGATAGGCTGACGCTGAAAGCGCTCCACACGGCGCCAACCGTTCGGCTGGCCACCCCCGGCCCCTTCGGCACCAACCCGGAAAGAGGCCGGTGGAGCAGGAGGATGCCCACGACGGCCATGTTGGTCATCAGGAACCCGGCGCTGAAGAGGTCGAACGGGTCGAACAGGAGAATCAGCAGATCCGAAACCGCCAGGGAGTTGAGCGCGAAACTCCTGCGCCCGAGCACGTTCCCGCCGATCATGATGGCCGACATGATGGCCGCACGCCGGATCGACGGTGCATTACCGGTCACCAAGCAGTAGAGGGCAAGAACCGTGATGAAAAGGATGAACGCGACCCACCGGCCCGGCATGGTGATCCTGAGACGCTGCAGGCAAAGATTGACTGCCCAGGCGAGCAACGCCACATGCAGACCCGAAACGGCGATGACATGCGCCGTTCCGGTACGGCGGAAGGCTTCGCTGAGCTCATCCGGCAGAAGTTCCAGTTCCCCGAGAATCATCCCCTTGACAAACTGGCGTTCCATCCCGGGCGGAAAGCGCCCGTCGATGCTCCCCGCAAGATAACGGCGAAGCGGATTGACGAGTGAACGGTAGAGGGAGAACTTTTTCGATGGCACCTCCCGCTGGAGGCACCAGGGCCCCGGACAGAACACCTGCACATGGACCCTCCGGTAGCGGGCCTGCATCCGCGGATCATACTCCCCGCTGTTTGCAGCCGGAGCGATCAGGCCGGGACGTCCCTTCACCCGGATGAACTCCCCCTCCTCGATCCGGAATTCACTGTCCGGGGGCATCCTGACGAAAATGTCGGCCCGGTCGTCGATCCCACGGCTCCGGCCGTCATGGAACAGCTCCGTCGCGCGAAGCAGGAATCCGCTCCCGCCGGACGTGGCGTCGGGTCGCCCCTCGACCACACCCGAGAGGATAACCTGGCGTCCGACCCATGACAGCAGCGACGGCGCAGGCACGAAGGTAAAACGATACGACGCGTGCAACGCAAAGAAACCGGCAACGGCAAGCAGGTAGCAGGCAACGGCAGGAGACAGGTTCACGTGCTGGCCAGGACGGTGGCGTGCGGAAAGAGCGAGCGCGAGCGTCAGCAGGGAGGCGGTAAGCGAAAGGGCAAGCCATGCCGCCGGAAGCACGGGAAATGCCTTCGAAGCAAGGATGCCGGCAACGGCGCAGATGAAGAGACGCACTGCCGGATGGGAGGCGAGAAGGTACCGCATGTTTGGGGGAATAGCGGTTGTCCTGTTGATTTCCTTAAGTTAGGCAGGAGTTTGTTTAGTATATTCATTTTTTTCATCAACGGCCTAAACCAGAGAACGGATGTTAGTCAGAGAGATACTCGAATCCCGTAGCGAACCGATCTTCAGCTTCGAATTCTTCCCGCCGAAAAAACAGGAGGACTGGGACCGACTCTTTGAAACCATTTCAAACCTTATTCCGCTCGACCCCTCCTATGTCAGCGTCACCTACGGCGCCGGCGGGTCGACCCGCGAACGCACGCACAACCTGGTGACGAAGATCCAGAAAGAGACCGGCCTCACGGTCGTTTCGCATCTGACCTGCATCGGCTCGGAACGCACCGAGATAGATTCGATCCTCAGGCTGTACCGCGAGCATGGCATCAACAACGTCCTGGCCCTTCGCGGGGACAAGCCTGCCGATATCCCCACCATCGAAGAGGCGGTCAGGGACTTTCCGCACGCCATCGATCTGGTCAGGTTCATCAAGGAGCATTTTCCGGAGATGGGCGTCGGCGTGGCAGGGTTCCCGGAAGGACACCCGGAAACCCCGAACCGCATGAAAGAGCTTGATCACCTCAGGGAGAAGGTCGACGCGGGTGCCGACTACATCGTCACCCAGCTTTTTTTCGACAACCGCGACTATTTCGATTACGTTGAGCGGTGTGCCATTGCCGGCATCACCGTACCGGTCATTCCCGGCATCATGCCAATAACGACGAAAAAGGGAATGATCCGCATGTCGGAGCTTGCACTTGGGGCAAGGATTCCCGCTCCTCTGATGCGTAGCGTGCTGGAAGCCGACAATGACGGCGAAGTCGCTGAAATCGGAATCGACTGGGCCACCCGCCAGGTGCAGGAGCTCATCGACAAGCACGTCAAAGGCATTCATTTCTACACCTTGAACCTCGCCGAAGCCACCCTCAGGATCTTCAGGAACATCAGGCGGGGGTGAGCGGGGCGGATTGGACGGATCATCAAGAGAAAGGCGGCATGATGCCGCCTTTCTCTTGACCTGAACTCCTTTTCTTGCTTACACTTCGTTCTGCACGAGCTGCTCATACGTCTCGCGTCGGCGCACGAGCTTGGCCTCGCCACCGTCGACCATCACTTCAGCTGGACGGAGCCGCCCGTTGTAATTGCTGCCCATCACGGCTGCATAGGCGCCCGTGGAAAGCACAGCCAGCAGCTCGCCTTCACGGACGTTGTCAATCATACGCTGGCGGGCGAAGAAGTCGCTCGACTCGCAAACCGGGCCGACAACGTCCGCGGTGACACTGTCTTCGTGGCGCTTGACCGAGATCACCTCATGATGCGACTGGTAGAGGGCCGGCCGGATCAGCTCGGTCATTCCTGCATCGACGATAAAAAACTCCTTGCCGACATGGTTTCTCTTCCTGTAGAGTACCTTGGTCAGCAGCACCGAAGAGTTCGCGGCGATAAAGCGCCCTGGCTCGAAAATAACCGTCACCCCCCTGCCGTCGAGCATCGGGACCAACTTCTCGGCGAAGCGGTCGATCGGGGTTGCCGGTTTCTGAGGATCGTAGGTCACCGGGAATCCGCCTCCGATATCAAACCATTTGATGTCGAAGCCAAGCAAACGGGCGGTGTCGAGCACATCGAGCAGCTTCTGCGTGGCGGCCACATAGTATTCGGGATCGAAGATCTGGGACCCGATATGCATATCAAGCCCATCAAGGGAGAGATTCGGCAACGTCCTGAACAGGCCGAACACCTCGCCAAGCTCAGCCTCGTCGATACCAAACTTCTCCTTGCTGTCCCCTGTCGTGATATAGGGGTGGGTTTCAGCCGTGACATTCGGATTGATCCTGATGGCCACGTTGGCCTTCTTGCCAAGACGTCCGGCCACACGGTCGATCGCCTTGAGCTCGGAAACCGATTCTGACTTGAGCAACAGCACCCCGGAGTTCAGGCCGTACTCGATCTCCTGCTCCGTCTTGCCCACTCCGGCCATGATGATCTTGTCGGGAGATATCCCTGCCTTGAGCGCACGGAACAACTCGCCCCCGGAGTTGACGTCGCATCCACAACCTTCGTCGACCAGCGTACGGATCACCGACAGGTTGAAATTTGCCTTAACCGAGTAGCAGGTAAAATGAGGCAGACCGGCAAAAGCGGCCTCGAACGACCGGAACTGGTTGATCAGACTCTGGCGGCTGATCACATACAGCGGGGTGCCGAACTGTTCGGCCAACCCGTCGAGCCTCACCTCGTCACAGCAGAGGGTTCCGTCGGAATAAGAGAAAAAATGACTGTCCAGCACGACGCACGCAGGTTATGGTTTTTGAGGAAAGACTCAATAATAGCGTTTATTGGCATCGAAACAAAAAAACGTCTGCACTTGCATAATCAGGGACGGTATGGTATATTCGTTGCTCATTATAACAACCACCAACTGACCGGACGTTACCGATGGCAAAGGGAAAAGAGAACAGAATCGTTATCACGCTCGAGTGCACCGAGGCGAAAAAGGAAGGCAAGCCGGTGTCAAGGTACACCACGACCAAGAACAAGAAAAACACCACGGAGCGCCTTATCCTCATGAAATACAACAAGAACCTGAAAAGGCACACTGAGCACAAAGAGATCAAGTGATTAGCATAATAGTCAAAAAGAGCTTATCTTGTTGAAAACACTCTTTTGACTGTATTGCCCGAATGGCGGAACTGGTAGACGCACTCGTTTCAGGGACGAGCGCCGAGAGGTGTAGGAGTTCGAATCTCCTTTCGGGCACCAACAAGCTGCTACAGCGAAATGCACAAAAGCAAAGCACTTGATCCAGACGGCTCCATTTTTGTTCACACAGCAGAGTTTGCAATACAGGGTAAGCACCTTCCATGGAGGTGCTTTTTTTTCTCCTTTTTTCAATTTCTAAACTGACGCATTAGTGGATCATACAAAAATCAATCTCATCGTTCGCCTCCAGCATATCGACAATCAGATCGAAAGCATCATGAGCCTGCAGAAAGGCCTTCCGGAGGAGATCGCTGCCCTTGACGAGGATCTTGCGTTCACTGCCCGCCAGATCGAGGCAAGAAAGAAAATCGCCGAGGAGCACCTGAAACTTCGCGAACGGCTCAACGCCACCATCAACGACTGCAAGGAGAAGATCCGCTCGTTCAAGGAGAAGCAGACGCTCGCGAGGAACAACAAGGAGTACGACGCCCTCTCGAAACAGATCGAATACGAGGAGAAGGAGATCGCCCAGGCTGAAATCAAGCTTCAGGATATCTCGCACGCCGAACACCATGCCCAGGAGCTTCAGAAAAAAGGACGCGACCTGATCTCCGAGAACCGCTATGACGAAATCTCCGAGGAGATGATGCCCGACGATGTGCTGCACCAGCAGCTTGAAGACCTGAGCTCACAGCTGAACATGAAGAAGGAGGAGCTCGACAGCATCGTCATCGAAACAGCCGAAGAGGTAGAGCAGCTCAGGAAGACGCTGCACGAACAGCGCACTATCGTCACCCGCGAGGCCAAGCGACTGCTCGACAAGTACGACCATCTCAAGAGCGGCACCATGCAGAACGCCGTCGTCAAGCTTGACCGGCACGCCTGCTCGGGATGCAATACCAGGGTCCCCACCAACCGCCACACCCTGATCGTTCAGGGTGGATTCTACGTCTGCGAGTCGTGCGGACGTATTGTTGTCCACGAACGCCTGTTTGACGAAGCGGCGACAGGGAAATCCTGAAACCCGATACCTGATTTTCAGCACCTGAACGGAATCGACTGTTCAGGTGTTTTTTTTTCGATAGACAACTGTTCTTCTTCCATTGCTGAAACCGCAAGTGTGCAGTCGCTGTATGGCTCGTCCATGCAGAGGAAAGTCCGAACTTCACAGGGCAGGGTGCCGGCCGAGAACCTCTGGTTCAAGTCCGGGGGCAGCGGCGCAAGCCGTCTGTCACAGAGAGTGCAACAGAAAGCGAACCGCCACGGGCGACCGTGGTAAGGGTGAAAAGGCGGTGTAAGAGACCACCAGGTGTTCCAGTGATGGGACACGCTATGAAAACCTCCCCGAAGCAAGGCCGAATAGGAATGCTTTTTCCTTCGGGAAAGAAGAGTTGCCCGCTCAATTCAAAAAGGGCCTTTCGGGGCCCTTTTCGAGAGCTTTCGGGTAGGCCGCATCAGATAAATGACTGCAGCTTCGCCACTTGATGGCGATTCACAGAATTCGGCTTACAGCTTCGGTTTCGGCATTTTTTATTACCCCAGTCACGCTTCCACCACTCACTCCGGCATCACCGCTTTGACTTTTTCGACCAGCGCCATCAGCGTAAACGGCTTCTGAATGAATGAGATGCCTTCGCTGAGCACCCCATGCTTTGAAATGATGTTTTTCGAGTACCCGGACATGTAGATGACCCTGATACCGGGAATCAGTACGTTGATCCGATCAAAAAGCTCCTTGCCGTTCATCCCGCGCATGACCAGATCCGTCAACAGCAGGGCCGGAGTGAAGGCCTCTTTCGAGAGCAGTTCGAGCGCAGCTTCGCCTCCGGAGGCATCGCGAACCTCATATCCCTCCTGGGTCAGCGTCTGCAGGACGAACTTCCGGACAATCTCGTCGTCCTCGACCACAAGTATGGCCCCGCTGTTGCCGTTTGCCGGCTTTTTCTCCGGTTGCGACGACTCGGCAACGACCGGCGACTCCAGCAAGGGAAACAGAAGCCTGAAACAGCTCCCCTTTCCTGGCTCGCTCGACACGCGTATAGAGCCGCCGTGCTGCCTGACGATGCCGTAGACTGTCGAAAGCCCGAGCCCGGTACCCTTGCCTTTCGGCTTGGTGGTGAAAAAGGGTTCGAACACGTGGGCCATGGTGTCGCTATCCATGCCGGCGCCCGAGTCGCAAACCTCGAGTACGGCGTAACGCCCGGCAGGAACGACTTCATGCGATGTCTCAAGCGCGGTTTCAATGACCTCCAGGCTGGTATGCATCGACAGGGTACCCCCAAACGGCATCGCATCGGCCGCATTGATGGCAAGGTTCATGATGATCTGCTCGATCTGGCTTGAGTCTCCGAGTATGGGCAGTTCCGGCTCATGGAGACCGTATCCGATCTCGACGTTGGCGCGAAGCGTGCGCCGAAGGAGATGCTCGAAGCCCCTGATGACGGCGTTAAGGTCAACCGTGCGGAATTCAAGCTTCTGGCTGCTGCTGAACGCAAGAAGCTGCCGGATAAGGTCACGCGCCTTGAGCGCGGCCTCATGCATGACCTGGAGATACTGCCGCGGCTTCTCTTCGGAGGGAATCACCCGGGCCAGCATCTCGGAGTAGCCGAGGATCGGGGTCAACAGGTTGTTCAGGTCATGGGCGACACCTCCGGCAAGACGACCGATCGACTCCATCTTCTGCGAACGAAACAGCTGGCGCTCAAGAGCGGTGTTCTCCGCTCCGGCCTTTTTCCGTTCAGTGATATCCCTCATGAAGACCAGTGCGCCCTGCTGTCCCGAATAGTCAAATGGCACGGCGGAGATCTCGGCCTCGAACAGAGAGCCGTCGACGCGCAGCATACGCTCCTCGATCGCCGGCGCCGCAAGCCCCTCTTCGTTCAGCCCACGGATCCTTTCCGAGACGATCGTCCTGAAATCGGGATGGACCGACTCCAGCACGGGACGTCCGGAGAGCTCATCCATGGAAGAAGCGCCGAACATGAGCAGCGCCGTGCGGTTGAGATAGTTGAAGCACCCCCTGGTCTGGATAAAGATACCCTCAGGCGCGGATTCGACAACCGAACGAAACCGTTCCTCGCTTTCGAGCAGCGCCTGTTGGGAGCGTTGACGCTCGGAAATGTCCTGCATGGTCGCGATCCGGTACAGCGGATGCCCATCAGGGTCGGCGACGCTCATCACGTCCATCTGCACAAGAAAACGAGAACCATCCTTTCGCACCATTCGAGCCTCGTAGGTCATGAATCCGGTCTGGTCGGCATCCTGCAAGCGCCCGACGACCCGGCCACGATCCTCTGGCGCATACAGGCTCAGAATCGGGACACCTTCGATTTCAGCGACCGAAAGCCCGTACATCCGGGCAAAAGCTTCGTTGCAGGTCAGAATGGTGTTGGTGAGCGGCAGGCCTATAGCGATGCCGTGCGAGCAGTAACGGAACGCGTCCGCCCACAGCCGGGTCTCCTTGTCTTTTTCCATGCGTGAGGTGACATCCCTGGCGACAGCGCAGATGAGCGTACCGTTCAACGGGGCCGAATTCCATTCAAGCCAGCGGTAGGAACCGTCTTTTGCGCGGTACCGGTTGAGAAAGTTCCGCATCTCCCGCCCTGCCATCTGGCGCTCGATCTCCTGACGGGTGGCTGCCCGGTCCTCCGGATGGACAAGCTCCAGATAAGGAGTGGCGAGAAGCTCTGCCGGAGTATACCCGAGGCTCTTCTCCCACGCCGCGTTGACCTTGAGGAACAACCCTCCGGCCGACGCGATGCAGGCCATATCCGGTATCAGGATGAAAAACTGCTCAAGCTCAAGCTCGGCCTTTTTCCTGCTGCTGATGTCCCTGACCGAGCAGAGGACGCCGGTGACCTCGCCGCTGTCGTCCAGGACAGGGGTCTTGATGACCTGCAGCCATACCTTGCCTGCCCCACCGACGACCGCAATGTCCTCCATCCAAGGTTTACGGGTCCGCATCACTTCGACATCTCCCCTGACATACCGGACTGCCTCCTCGGCAGGAAACAGCTCCTCATCGCGCCGGCCAATCACCTCCGCTTCGCTTTTACCGAGGAATTTGCAGAAGGCCGGGTTGACCGCACGATAGATCGAGTCGCGATCTTTGATCACGAACAGGTCCGGCGTCGAATCGAACACCGCCCGGAGAGAACCCCGCTCACGCCGTAGCACCTCCTCCAGTTCGGCGATCCTCACCCGAGCCGCATCGAGATCCTGACTGAGCCGCCGAACTTCCCGCTGATGAGTATCCATCGCCTCCTCTCTGACATTCAGGAATAATAAATTAATGCTGCCCGGGGGACGGACACCAACGGAACTTAAACGTCTTCACCGCGGGTCTGTACTGCAGCCTCGCCCTCGGGAGATATATCGATCACCAGCTCAACCGGCCGGTTGCACACCTCGCACTCCTCGACATACTCCTGATGCCCCAGGGAGCAGTCGACAAGCACCTCGAAACTCTCGGCACAATAGGGGCACTGCACCTCCACCATCTGTTCCGTGTTCATGATCAGCCTCCATCAGTTTGTTTTCCGTGAACCGCGCTACCGATCGCGGAGCATCGTGTAATTTTGGAAAGAGCGGATCCACAAAGCATCCAAAGAGTACAACAACCGCATGATCGTTACGGTTCACATCGACATCCGGAGATGTTCCTGACCGTATTCGGTTGCTCGTCACTCACCGCCCCGATGGTGGGCAAAAACGTTTATCCGAGCATCATCGAAGCCTGGCAAGCCTCAAGCAGGCTTCGGCCAGCACCGGCTCATCCTTGGCAAAACAGAACCTGACGAAAGACTCTCCACCCTGGTCATGATAGAACGCCGAGCCTGGCACGGCAGCCACTCCGGTCGTCTGGAGGAGATGCAGGGCCTTCTGTCGGGACGAGCCACCCGGAAGACGGGAGACATCGGCGAGCACGTAGTAAGCCCCCTGCGGCACCCGTGGTTGCAGGCCGACGGTATCGAGCACCTCGCAGAACAGGTCCCGTTTCGCTTCGTACTCCCGGGCAAGTCCCAGGTAGTAGTCGTCGCCAAGCATGAGCAAGCCTGCGGCCACGCCCATCTGGAGCGGCGCCGGAGCACAGACGTAGACAAGGTCGTTGAAATTGCCGATAGCGGCCGCCCATTTCGGATCGCAGATGGCATAGCCGATGCGCCAGCCCGTCACGCTGAACGTCTTGGAAAGGCCGGAGATGGTGACGGTACGTTCACGCATGCCCGGCAGCGTCGCCATGGACCGGTGCGTCAAGCCGTCATAGACAAAATGTTCGTACATCTCATCGGTGAACACGAACAACCGATGCCGTTCGGCGAATGCCGCAAGCTGCATGAGCTCCTCCTGGGTGAACACCTTCCCGGACGGATTCGCTGGAGTGTTCACCAGAATGGCCTTGGTCTTCGGCGTCACGACGGCCTCGAGACGAGCGATATCGAAAACCCAATCCGGAGGTTGTAGAGGGACGAACACCGGAATGGCGTCGACAGCGCGGAGCGTCGAGACATGGTATCCGTAAAAGGGCTCGAACACCATCACCTCGTCGCCGGCGTCGAGCAGGGCCATGAAGGTGCAGTACATGGCTCCCGTGGCGCCCGCGCTCACGACAATCTCCCGCTCCGGGTCAACGTCGATCCCGCTGAACCGTTGCTGCTTTGCGGCAATGGCCTGCCGGAGTTGCCTCAGGCCCAGATGGGGTGTGTAGGTGTTCCTGCCCTGAAGCATCGCATCGATCGCCCCCTGGACGACCGGAGGCGGTACCGGAGTGTCGCAGACCCCTTGCGCGAGGTTGATCCCCCTCATCCGGGAACATTCGACAGACATCGCCCGGATCTCGGACTGCGTGACGGCGTCACAACGGGCACTCAACGACAAGGTTTGAAGCGGGTTCATGGCGGCAATGGGATGGTGAGTCATGTTCAGAACGGGGAACCGGGACGGAGCAGGTCATGCGATCCGAATATTCCTCCGAACATGGTCATGAAAAGCATGAGCAGCACCATCATGACGAACCATACAATCAGCAGGGCGGGTATGCTGGCCAGCGCAAGCTTTATCAGGAACACTACCATCGAGCCGAACGGCATGTTCAGATCGGTCACGACGACCCGCTGTTCATCCTGTGCATGTTCAATCATGATCCCCTCCTCTTCGTTAAATAGACGCTCCCCTGCCCGGAACAGGCAGCAAGGAAATAATTTACGAAAGAGTTGAAAACCGGCAACCGGAAGCAGGAGGAATGATCCGGAGCCTTTCCCGTCAGGATAGCAGGCTCCGGATACCGGAACAGATCATTTTCGGGGTGCGCTGACCGTAATCGTGACCCGTTCCACCTGTTCCACAGCCGGAGCTGGAGGCATGAACGGAAGCTGGAACGGCAGCGATGTCGGAAGCATGGAGGCCAGACCTATGACCTGCTCCCTGAACGGGATCATCTGGGGTAGTGTTTCAACGGCGAGTCCGACTGCGCCGCTGACCGATTCCATCAGGTCGCCCAGCGCCTCCTTGCCCCCCATCTCGCCCCTGGCGATACGCCTGGCGAGGTTCTGGACACCCGGCACGATCTGCCGGATCGTATCCTGACCCATCTGGGCGCCGAAAGCAAAAAGCGCCAGAGGATTGCTGAACAGCAGCCTCCGGACCTCTTCGGGACGGGACAGCACCTTCAACGTCCCCTCTTTGGCAATCGTGGCCTGGCAGGCCATACGCCCTCCAGCTGCGATCTGTCGAGGGGAAAGAAAGGCCTTTTCGATATCGGTCAGCGGAGCGAGGCAGTCTGCCCCCTCCTGAACGGTCACATAACAGGCCTGGCAAACGCCATGTCCGCCACAGATGTAGCCGACATGGCTGTGATTGAGCCTCGCGGCCTTGCCGAGCGTCTGGCCTGCCGACGATGCGCATGGCTTGTCGTTGATGATGAGATTCATGGCCGGGATGATTGATCGTTGACGAAGAACGCCCTCTCCATAAAGGGATGCTGAAAGTAATTTACACAATTTTATTCAGGAGGGTCAAAAGGCAGCGGCCTGTGCCTGACAGCCGGTGGCCGGCTTGGTTTCGACATAACGAGATAGCGATCCTCAAGACGGCTCATCGCCGCACGCTCCCCGTCAGTACCGTCAAGGTAGCCTACCAGATGCAGCGCAGAATGCACGGTCACCCGAACGAGCTCGTCGTCGAAGCTGGTGCCGAAACGGCGTGCATTCTGGTTGACGACGTCGAGCGAGATATAGAACTCCCCTTCGACGCGGCTCCCCTCGTTGTATCTGAAGGTGATGGTGTCGGTCGCGTAATCATGCTGCAGGAACTCGCGATTGATGCGCCTGATCATACGGTTCCCGCAGTAAACCGCCTCGATCGACGAGGCGACGCACCCCTCGTTCCGAAGCACGGCAAGCACCGCCCGCTTCAGGCGGCCCGCATCGATGGCCCGCCTGGTCGTATTAGCTATCTGCAGGGACATGCCTGGCCGTTGAGGACGCCTTCAGGAGGGCGTCGATGTGCTTGAGGTTGTTGCGATGCACCCTGATGGTCAGGTGCACCATTTCGTCGACATGCTTTTTATCGATCACCTCGGTGTTGTCGTACAGGTAGCCGATCAGCTTGTAGTTTGAGACGTGCGCCCTGACCTTCCTGACCCGGTACTCCCTGGCGACATGGTCCGAAATGCACTCCTTAAGTGCGGAGATGTTCAGGCTCCGCGCAGCCGAAATGAAGACGGCGTCCGGATAACGCGAACGAAGGTCGGTCAGTACGGAGGGATCTTCAAGGGCGTCGATCTTGTTGAACACTTCGATGATATGGTCATGCTTCACACCGATCTCCGTCAGGGTCTGGC
>JAAXXR010000089.1 GCA_013334335.1 Chlorobiaceae bacterium | reverse complement strand
GCCGCGCTCCTTGAGTCGATGGGCATCAGGAGTGCGCATGTGCTTGGTTGGTCCATGGGTTCGCTGATCGGACAGGAACTTGCCTTGCGGCACCCATCCCTGGTAAGCAAGCTGGTGCTCTATGCGGCACATTGCGATGCGGATATGTTTCCGTGTTCACCCGAAGTGCTTGCAACGCTGACGGACCCGTCCGGGACGCCGGAGGAGCGTGGCATGCGATATATCAGCGTGCTTTTCCCTGACGAGTGGTTGCGGAACAACGGGCCCCGGTTGCGGGAGATCTTTTATCGTCCCATGGGTTCGATACCTGAAGAGATTGTCGGACGGCAGGCTGAAGCGATTGGACGCTGGGGAGGAACAGACGGCAGGCTTGGAGCGATCTCCTGTCCGACACTCCTGCTGAGTGGCGCCGAGGATAAACTGGTGATCCCGGATAATTCAAGGTACATGTCGGCAAGGATTCCGCAAGCGAAACTCGTCATTGTCGAAAAGGGGGGACATGGCGTGATGTTCCAATCGCCGGAGCTTTTCGGCGACACGGTTTCCGGTTTTCTCCTCTGAACCCCGACACAACAGCATCCCCCGCGGAGAGGATGAGTGTGGCGATCGACGAGTCGGCAAGGCGATCGAGAGTTCAGTGACGCCAGGAGCCCGGGGTCGGTTCGGGCATCTCGAACCTGTTGTAGGCAAAGGTGATGCCGATGGCGAACACCATGGCTCCGACGCTGACCAGCACATCGTAGAACGGCGGCGCGGTCAGGGCGAGCCTGATGACCACCGTGGCGACGGCAAACCCGGAGTTCCTGAAAACGATCGGGTAGTTCGAGCTGTACCGCAGGGAAATCAGCACCAGCAGCACATCGCAGAAGACAAGGATCGTATAGAACATCGAGAAGAAGTCGTTGGTGGCGGTTCCGTTCAGATACCCGAAGACGTCGAAGATGCCGATGGCGCTGAAAAGCAGCAGGAGCAGGAGGGAGACGATTTTCTTCGAGGCGATGAAGTCCGCGGCGGCTCCCTTGTTCGGGTTGATGGCACGATGATGCTGAAGCTTGTAGTAGATGCCGAGCAGAAGGAAGATCACCAGGCCTCCCCCGGCATAGGTGAGCATTTGCAGCAACGGTTTCAGGGCGGGTTGCCAGACCAGCGGTTCGCTGAAATCGACGATCTCCTTGAAGGAGTGGCGGAGGAGGATGAGCGACAGGATTTCGAACTGTTTGCCCACCGACACGGAAACCGACTTGGCGAGGCTGAACACCAGCCCGAACATTTCGAGGCCGAGCAGCATTGAAAATGCCACGTTGATCGCGTAATAGTGGTTTGTCGGCAGGAGTGCGGCAATTTCTCGGGGAAGCAGGCCCTGGCGGGAGAGTTCGATCAGACCAAGCGAGGCGAGGAACGTCACGATCAGGAGGTCCGCTGCAAAACGCTCTGTGCGCTTGTGTTCCCATTGGTGCTCAAGTGAATCGTACATCGCGACGATCCGCCGTAAAAAAAATGCCACTCTTTTCCTCCGGTTCTGCAGGTTTTCGGCCGATATGTCGGCATCATTGACGGATTTTACCGCCACGGTACAAAAATAGCGAAACCTGTTCGTTCTTCCTGATGGCCTCCTTGACCGACTCGACATTCTTTTCGCACCGGAGGAGCGTTTTCCACGACAGCAGGTGCCTCTTTTCGTGAAAATCGGAATTTGCTATGTAGTTGAATTTTTTCAGCCCGACGATATTGAACAGGTCATCCCTGTTGGCTACCTCCCACGCATCGAACAGGGTGGCGAGCCGTTCGTGGTTCTCCCAGAGATAGAACGAGGGGTCGTCGCCTGAATGATTCCTGATGTACGGATGGCAGGCGACCGATAACCCCTGCTGCCCTCGTATGGACTCGACGATTTCCTCGACGGACAGATCGGGAGAGATGTACTCCTTGATATCGAGGGCAAGGATATGGTAACGGTCGGTGTTGTTGGTCAGTTCAACGCCCGGGATCAGCAGCATGCCGTAGGTTTCCCATGCTTTTCTTGCCGCTTCCCACAGGGCCTTCTGATAAGCACCGAATTCCGATTTGTCCATGACCTGGAGTTCGGAAGTCTTCAGCCCTGACCTCGTGACGCTTTCCTGGTCGAGCAGGTGATCGGTGATGGCGATCACATCGAAACCGGCCTCGCCGTACAGGGAGACGACGTTGTCGAGCGAGTACTTCCCGTCACTCCAGGTCGTATGAATGTGAAAATCACAGTAGAGCCATTGCATGTGCATTCCGTTTACGTTGAAACGAAATGTAGTACAGGAAGCGGTGATGGCTTGTGACGGTAGCGTGAACGTTTTGCAAATATCCGGTATCTGCCGGCACTCCCGGCGGGAGGGCTGCGTGTAGGCAACGATACCGGCGAGCTGTCTCAACAGGAATCCAGGGAGAACACCTTCACTCGCTTTTCCTTCCCAGATCGGTGCTTCCGACCTCTTTCTGCCGGCAGAACTCTTTTGAGACCGCCTCTCCTCAATATCCGGAACCACGTCCTGCAGGAGACGGCTTGTCCGGTTCAGATACCGGTCATCCGTCCCAGCTCTTCAGGATAGCGCTCGCCCCGCACCGCGATCTTCGATGAGGCGGCGTCGATCTCCTGCAGATCTTCCGGTGTGAGCACGATGTCGGCGGCCCCCATGTTCTCCTCGAGTCTCGACAGCTTCGTGGTGCCGGGGATCGGGACGATCCAGGGTTTCTGGGCAAGGAGCCAGGCGAGCGCTATCTGCGCAGGTGTGGCGTGTTTGATTTTCGCGATCCCGTTAAGCAGGTCGACCATGGCCTGGTTCGCATGCCGCGCCTCAGGGGTAAATCGGGGGAGGTTATTGCGCAGGTCGCCGCTGTCGAATCTGGTGTTTTCGTCGATCTTGCCTGTCAGGAACCCCCTGCCCAGCGGGCTGAAGGGGACGAATCCGATGCCGAGCTCTTCGAGCGTGGGGAGCAGTTCCTCTCCAGGGGTTTTCCACCAGAGTGAATATTCGCTTTGCACCGCGGTTACGGGCTGGACGGCATGGGCCCGTCGGATCGTCTGCACACCGGCTTCCGATAGTCCGAAATGCCGGACCTTTCCCTGCCGGATCAGCTCTTGCACGGCTCCCGCCACCTCTTCGATCGGGACGTTCGGGTCGACACGGTGCTGATAGAACAGGTCGATCGTATCGATCCTGAGTCGTTTGAGCGATGCATCGGCTACCGCCCTGATGTGTTCCGGTCGGCTGTCCAATCCCGTCCAGGGGCGGTTTCCTTCTGGGTCGAGCCTGAATCCGAACTTCGTGGCGATGACCACCTGATCGCGGATCGGGGAGAGCGCCTCGCCGACAAGCTCTTCGTTGATGAACGGCCCATAGACCTCGGCGGTGTCGAAGAACGTCACGCCCCGGTCTACCGCTGCCCGAAGCAGTGAAATCATTTGCGGCTTGTCCGGTGGTGTTCCATAGGAAAAACTCATGCCCATGCAGCCCAGACCGAGTGCCGAGACTTCAGGTCCGTTTTTTCCGAGTTGACGTTTGTTCATTGCTTTCGTTTTCATGATTCAGGGCTTGAGTCACCGGTTGCGTCACTGCGCGGACCGGAGCAGTTCGATGATCTCGGTTTCGCTCATGGGCGGGCGGCCGGGAAGACGTCCCTGGTCGTCATGGGCGACCAGCAAGGTGTCCTGTGCATACCTGGAGATCAGGTCGACCCCGATACCGGTTTCCGAAAGTCTTGTCGGGCAGCCGATCGAACGTAAAAACGCCTCGAACCGGTCGATACCTTCCGCGGCGGCATCCGCGTCTTCGGGATGTTTCAGCGACACCCCGAAGATCCGCTCCGCAAACATCGCGAAGCGTGACGGGCGGGTCCGGGATGCGAAACGCATCCATGCGGGATTGACCACGGCAAGCCCAGCACCGTGCGCGATATCGTGGTGTGCTGAGAGGGCATGCTCGATCATGTGCACGGGGTAGGGAGCCATCGTACCGACCTGTACCCACCCGTTGAGTGCGACGACCGACGCCCATTGCACCTGTGCCCTGGCCTCGAGATCGTTGCCGTCAGCGAACGCCCTCGGGCCCCACTCCATGGCCGTGAGTAGCACCGATTCGGCGAAGCGGTCCTGCAGCGGAGTGCCGTCGACACCATTGAAATAGGACTCGGTCACATGGGTGATCAGGTCGCAGATACCGAACGCGGTCTGGTCCTTCGGCACGGTCACGGTCAGCTCGGGATCGACAATGGCTGCCTGAGGGTACATGCATTTGGCGCTGACGAACGATTTGACGGTCGTTCTCTCATCGGTGATCACTGCGCCGGAGTTCATTTCGGAACCGGTTGCCGCGAGGGTCGGGACGGTGACGATGGGGAGTGCGCGAACTGGGAGCTCACGGTTTTCCTGAACGTGGACCATCATGTTCCAGGGGTCGCCATCGTAGAAAACGGATGCCGCCATCACCTTTGCCGCGTCCATGGTGCTCCCGCCGCCCAGGGCGACGACTACGTCGCAACCTTCACGCCGTGCGATTTCTGC
>JAAXXR010000130.1 GCA_013334335.1 Chlorobiaceae bacterium | reverse complement strand
CGTGGGATAAACTGGACGATGCTCACCGTGAACGCTGAAGGTCCTGTTTCGCCGACACGGCAACGCGGCGACGGGCATGATCGTTTCAGTGATTGTCAAGCGTGGTCCCTGCATTCACCACCTGACGAGAGACGAAACGTGGGGATCTCCCGACGCCAATTGTTGCTGCGCCACCTCTTGAGTCCGCCTGAAAAGCCGTCACTGTAAGGACCTGCCTCCGATACCGATCTAGCCCTCAATGGCCTGCTCCTTGGGCATGGCAGCGAGGTGAGCACCGCCCCGGATTGAACATCAGGAAACCTCTCCCATGAAGTATCGCCGCCGCAGCTCCTTGCGCCCCTTCCTGAAATGCTGCGACAGCCATTCCCCGGTTTTCTCCTTCAGGAAACCGGCATCCGGATTCTCCTTCTTTTTCTCCGACTTCATCTTTTCAACCATGTAGCGGGCATAGAGGTGGTCGAAAATACGCATGAACTCACCAAAATAGATATCGGCCACGCGATGATCACCACGAATGACGATCATGTTCTCATCGTTGCTGCACTGGGAGGAGTCGCTGAAGTTCGCCGTACCGGTCACCACGACAGGGTCGTTGCCCAGTGGATCGACGAGCATGAACTTGTCATGGATGTATTGGTTCTTGTTGAATCCGGTCAGCTTTTCCCCGATGAAACACTCCAGGTCCCCCTTCTCGAGCTTCGCACCGGCTGCAATGATGTTGTTGCCCGTCTGTTCAATCCTGCTCTCTTCTGCGGCATCGAGACTCTTGTCGAAAACCGAATAGCGGAGTGTCGAACCTGGACGTTCGAGCACACCGGCAAACAGCGGGTGCAACCCGAAAGCGAACGTCATGCACAGGAGATGCTGTGCCGACCCCATCAGGTCCGCGTACCACTTCAGGGTCTTGAGGGTCTCCTTTTCATCACGGGGACTGAACAGGGTGAGCATCCGGTCGGCGGGAGGTTTGGCATCGGGTTCCGGTGTGGGTTCGGTCTTGAGATCGAATGTCACCAGCGCCTTCCTCGTCACCTTCGGATTGGCGAGCAGTTCCCAGTACTCCAGGAACTTCCCGGCAATCCCTTCGTCCCATATCACATGGCCCACATTGGAATGCCCGAAAATTCCGCCGCAGGAGATATTGGTTGAACCGGTCCACACCGCAACCGGCTTCTGCTGGTGAATCAACACCATGAACTTGTTATGACGAATTCCGGCGCGAGACTTCTGAGGAGTGCATATCCCGCTGATTCCGGCCGTGGCGATCATCGACTCGTTCGCCGCCTTGTAGGACTGGGCTTCATAACGAATGGAGACATCGGCACCGGCTGCGCTCGCCGCTGCGAGTGCCTGGCCGACCGGAAGGTACCGAAACTCGTAAAACATCGCCCTGAGCTTGTAGTCCGATGCATCAGCACCTGCGGCAAGTCCGATGAACCCCGTCATCGCTTCAAACAGGCCTCGAGACAGCCACTTCATCTTTTCCGAATCGGGGTGTGGTTCTTCGGGATTGGCGTGATCGGGCC
>JAAXXR010000036.1 GCA_013334335.1 Chlorobiaceae bacterium | reverse complement strand
AGATGGCGTCGGCCCCCCCGGCGAGGGCTGCGCGCATCGAGGTCCAGTCCCCGGCGGGTGCGATGAGTTCGGGTTGCTTGGTACGCATAAGCTCGGCAGAAGGGCAAAATCCTGATTATTCGTTATACTACGACAAAAATAGTCAGCTACACGACAATACCATGAACGAACGATTGGCCGCAGGGCTACTGGCCGGCATCTCCGTCGCACTTTTCAGCGCCGAAATCCTTCTTGCCGCCCTCTACGGCTTCGATCCTGGCCTGATCCTCTTCTGCCTCTCGCTCTACAT
This sequence comes from Chlorobiaceae bacterium, assembly GCA_013334335.1. Lineage (GTDB taxonomy): Bacteria > Bacteroidota > Chlorobiia > Chlorobiales > Chlorobiaceae > Chlorobaculum. The sequence goes on along the minus strand of JAAXXR010000036.1, from coordinate 20,487 downwards.
CGGCGCGGCCGGGCTCCTGTTTTCCCTGAAGAGCCTGTTGAACGGCGGCGGCAGCCGCATCGAAAGCGTTTCGCAACGTCGGGCACGGGCAAAGCGGGGAGAGGGCATGGGGGGAGTCCTCGAAGGGTATGACGTTGACGAGGAGTTCCTCGGTCGCGCCCACCGGACAGGAAAACCGGCGCCCGGCGGCGACCTGACGCTTGACGACGAGGCGCTGAAGGCGGTCATCGCGTCATATGCGGGGATGGCCGGAGGGCTTGCGAAGCTCCGTGAAACCCTCGATTCCATCGACGAGGCCTCCTTCCGCGCCATGGCGCGGAGCACGGGCATGGGCGGGGTGACGAGGGAGCGTGCGATTGAGGCGGTCCAGGCACTGCTCGACCTCGGAGAGCGTGGGACGTGCGGTGGAGAGGCGACACCGTCCCTGACGATCTCCCTCGACCGCGAGACTTTCGACGACTATATCCGCCGTTGCATGACCGAGAAGGATGCCGGTCCGGACGAAGAGGGCGGGGGCGGGTTTTCGGTCGGCCTCGACGCGGCCGGACTTTCGGGGTTGCCCTCAGAGCCGCCCACCGATTTCTCCCATGACCCGAAGGCGGTGTTTGCCAAGATCAACCGTCCTGACGGAGCAAAATCATGAGCTTCGCCGTTCCGCCGTTGAGCAAGGCCATGCTGACCCGCTTCGCCAAGCTCGACCAGAAGAAGTACCGCGACCAGGAGGGAATGTTCCTCGCCGAGGGGCTGCGCACCGTGCGTGAGCTGCTCGACCACCTGCCTGAGCCGGATTTGCTCGTGGCGCTCATCGTCGACGAGGGGGCCCATGAAAGCATGCAGTGGTTCAGCGGGTTCCGGGGAAAGCTCTACCGCGCCAACCGGGAGGTGTGTGCCCGCCTAGCCCAGACGGCCACGTCCCAGGGGGTGTTCGGCGTGTTCAGAAAACAGCCCGGAGGGAGGTTCGATTCCGCTGACCGTTCGCTGGTCGTGGCGCTGGACGACGTGCAGGATCCCGGAAACGTCGGCACCATCATCCGTACGGCGGCATGGTTCGGCGCCGACACGGTCATCTGCGGCGAAGGGACGGCCGACCCATACAATGCCAAGGCGGTCCGGTCGAGCGCCGGCAGCATCTATTCGGTGCGGCACTATCCGGTCAAGGAGCTCGCCACGGAACTCGAGCGCCTGCAGGGTGACGGTTATCTGGTCGCCGCAGCCTCTCTTGACGGCCAGGATTACCGGAGTTTCTCCGACTGGCCGGAGCGGCGGGTGCTGGTGATCGGCAACGAGGCCAACGGCATCGGTCAGGCGGTGCTTGACCTGGCCGACCGTCTCGTCATGATTCCCCATGCCGGAGAGCGCCCGAACGTCGAGTCGCTCAATGCATCGGTTTCGGCGGCCATCCTGCTGGCCAGGCTCTGCTTCATTTGACGGGGGCTGAAACATTTCCTCCGTTCCTGTTGTTCGGTGATTGAGCCCTGGTCGGAACCCGCACGATGCAGCGGTGGGGGCCATCCGGCACAACCTTGGGATTCCCGACATGGTAAAAACAGCAGCGATAGCATTCGCGACCTTTCTGGCTACGGTCGGACCAGTGGACCTCGCGGCCCTTCTGGCGGCACTGACCCCGTATCACACGCAAGTCGAGCGACGTGCCGTGGCCGTCAAGGCGGTCGGTATCGCGACCTGCATCCTCCTGGTGTTCGCATTCGGGGGCAACGCCCTGCTCTCCTCTCTCGGCATCTCGCTTGCGGCGCTGCGGATATCCGGAGGCATCCTCTTGCTGCTGATGGCGGTTGGCATGGTGTTCGGCGAGGCGGCCGGGTCGCGGCGCCCTTCGGGTGAGGAGGCGCTTGAGGCCATGCAGAAGCCGGACATATCGGTGTTTCCGATGGCCACTCCCCTGATCGCCGGCCCGGCCACGATCGGTGCGTCGCTGCTGCTGATGGCGGAGACCCGCGGAGAGATTCTCCTGCAGTTGGCGGTCGTCGGTGCGTTGCTCGCCGTGCTGCTGATTACCCTGCTTCTCTTCATGGCGGCATCGACGGTGCAGCGCATCCTTGGCGTCACCGGGCTGCATGTGGTCAGCCGGATGATCGGTGTGGTGTTGTCGGCCCTTGCCGTGCAGTTCATGCTCGACGGCCTGCTGCAGAGCGGGCTGGTTGGGAGTTGACAGTTGCTCGTGCATAATGGATAATGGAGGAGGTTCATGCTCCAGGCAATCGAACAGATGATCTTCAGGAATGTCACGCCCCTGTCGATCCGGTACCTTGCCCCGCCCGGGATCGCCCGTGCTGGAGGCCTTTGCGCATCCGTGTACCGGCAGCTTGAACTGGAGTTCCAGACGGTGCCTCCGGTCACCATGCACCATCTCGACCCCGAGCTCATGGCCGGGGTATGGAGCGCCTGCCGTGAGACGCTGGTCGCCGGGCCTGGTCGCGACCTCAAAGAGGCCGTGGCCATAGCGGTATCGGAATCAAACCGGTGTCCCTACTGCGTTCAGGCGCATACCTCGTTTCTGGAGGGATCGGGAGGCGAGGCTGCCGAAAACCGGGAGCTTATGGCCTGGGCGGCAGCGACGGGCATGAAGGCTGCGGTTTCGGGTGGCGTGCCTCCGGTTCCGCGTGCTTTGGCTCCGGCCATCATGGGTACGGCGGTGCTGTTCCACTATATCAACCGGATGGCCAACCTCTTTCTCGATGAGACGATGATGCCGGTCATCGGCAAGGTGCCGCTTCTGCGCGACCCGGCCCTCCGTTTCTTCGGCAGCTGTTTCTCCGCCCGGATCGCCTCGCTTGAGGTCTCCCCAGGGGTGTTCCTGACCCCCGAGCCGCTCGAGCCACTCCCGGATGCCTTCGGCTGGGCGCTCGACAACCGGGAGGTCGCCGGCGGACTGCGTCGTTTCGCGGCCGCGGCAAGCCGTGCCGGTGCATCTCTTGATCCGGGGGTGCGTGAACTGGCCGGAGAGCTTGTCGGTGACTGGAATGGCGAGGTGCCGGGGCCGGGAAAGGGGTGGCTCGACAGCGCCGTAGCCGGATTGCCGGAGGAGCTTCGGCCCCAGGCCAGGGTGGCGCTGCTCGCCGCGAGGGCCTCATGGGCTTTCGACGACCGTGAGGTGCTTGCGTTCCGCCGTGTCGGGGGGGACGACCGTGCGTTGCTCGACACGGCCGCGTGGGGCGCATATATGGCGACACAAAGGATCGCCGGATGGTTTGCCGCCACTCGATAGGGCGCGGGGTTATCTCACCACCAGCACGGGATAGTCGATGTCGTTGACCAGCTCGCGGAGGGTCGATTCGGGCAGCTTCATGTGGTCACTGAGCACGAGCAGGCCGGAATCGATCATGCGGATGTACCTGGCGAGCTCGTTGCCGCCGACAGGCGGGAGGTGGTGATACTCCGCGTCGATGCCGGATGGTTCGATCATCGCCGCGGCCTCTTTCTCCCACCGATCTCCGTCCCCGGTTTCAGGGTCGACGACGATCAGGTGCAGCGTACTTTCGGGACCGGCGATGGCCATCGCCGTGTCGAGGGCGCGCGTCGACCCTTCCGATCCGTCGAAGAGCACCAGCAGCGGTCCGGCGGCGGGTGAGAAACCCGGCCGCATCAGGAGCACGGTGCGCTTGCCCTCAAGGAGGGCGGTCCTGGCTGTCGATCCAAGCCTCTTGCGGCATGACGGGGATCGCCCGCTTCTGCCGAGAACCAGCATGTCCGCTCCTTCGGCCGCCGACATGAGCTCCTCCGGCACCATGCCCCGCATTACCCTGAAGGTGTGGCGAAGGGTGAGCGCTTCGGCAGTGCGCTGCAGAAGCTCCCTCGCTTCACGCGCCTGGAGCCTGAGCAGGCGTTCGAGCTGCTCCTTGTCGAGTTTGCCGGTCGTTGAACTGTACAACCGGAACTCTTCGGCGAAGGGCAGGCCGGCCATCCTGAGCAGATTGATGTCTTCCACGAATAAACCCACCAGTTCAGCGCTCAGCATCGAGGCTATCCTGGCGGCTGCTTCCAGCGATGCCCGGCTGTGGGGCGAGCAGTCCAGGGCAACGGCGATCGTCCGTATCGTTCCCGGTTTCATTGGCCTGTTCATCAGTGTCGCTCCTTTCCGTTCAATTCAGCATGGCATTGCCTGACCATCCTTGTCATGGTCGGAGACGAACGCTTTCAGTTTTTTTGCCATGGCCTCGATACGGCAGGCGATTCTCGCGTTGACGGACCCTTCCGGCCAGGCTCCGGATGCATCCGGCTCGCCCGCAGGGACGCCGGTCAGGATCTCGATACCCTCGTCGATACGGGATACCGGCCATATCGAGAATTTCCCCTCTTCAACCGCCTTGACGATGTCGTCCCTGAGCATCAGGTTGGTCACGTTCGAAACGGGGATCAGTACCCCGTGCCTGCCATCAAGTCCACGTTGCTGGCAGAGGTCGAAAAATCCCTCGATCTTCTCGTTCACCCCTCCGATCGCCTGCACCTCGCCGTTCTGGTTGACCGATCCGGTGACGGCGAACCACTGCCGGATCGGCAGTCCGGAGATGGCCGAAAGCAGGGCGTACAGCTCCGCGGACGAAGCGCTGTCGCCCTCAACGCCGCTGTAGGACTGCTCGAACACCAGCGTCGCTGACAGCGAAAGCGGCCGTTCAGCGGCATAGCGGGCGCCGAGGAATCCCGACAGGATCAGCACCCCTTTCGAGTGGATGGGTCCGCCCATCTCGACCTCCCGTTCGATGTCGATCACCTCTCCCTTGCCCATGCGCACCCTGGCGGTGATCCTGCTCGGACGGCCGAAACTCCGGTCACCGAGGGAGTAGACGGCCAGGCCGTTGATCTGGCCGGTTTTTTCGGAGCTGGTGTCGATCAGGAGGGTGTCGCGCATCATGGCTTCCCTGATGCGTTCCTGGATGCGTGAGGAGCGTCGGATCTGGGCATCGATTCCCGCCTGGACGTCGGTTGCGGTAATCTGCTCATGGCCGTTCTGAACGGCGTGGTAATCGGCTTCGTGCGCCAGGTCGCAGATGCCCTGCAGGTGGGTGGTCAGCTTGGTGGCGTCGCCTGCGAGGCGTGAACCGTGTTCGATAATCCGGGCCACCGCGCCGCGGTCGAACGGCAGGAGCTTTTCGCGGACGGCCATTGAGCCGATGAGCCGGGCATAGGCCAGGTGGTTTTCCGGGTTGCGCTCCATCTCGTCCTCGAAATCGGCCGCCACCTTGAACAGTTCGCTGAAGTCGGGGTCATAGCTGCTCAGCAGGTAGTAGAGTCTCCGCTCGCCGATGAGGATGATTTTGACCTGCAGCGGAATCGGTTCGGGCTCGAGGGAGACCGTACTGACCAGACTGTAGAGCTGGGCCAGGGATTCGATGCGTATCTGCCTGGTGCGTATCGCTTTCTTGAGGGCTTCCCACGCGAAGGGTTCGAGCAGGAGCCGACGCGCGTCGAGCACCAGGTAGCCTCCGTTGGCCCGGTGCAGGGCACCCGGCTTGATGAGGGTGAAATCGGTGACCAGCGTGCCCATCTGGGCCGTGTGTTCGATGTCGCCGATAAGGTTCTGCGTGGCTGGTTTGTCTTCGAGGACGACCGGTGCTCCGTTGGTGTGGCTGTTGTCGATCATGACGTTTACCCGGTAGCGAACGAAGAAACGTCCTTTCTCTCCCGGTTTCGCCGGTCCCGAGCCCATGAAGAGCTCCTGGGCGGAGGGTTCCTTTTCAAGGAACTGCTCGAAGTTCCCAATGATGTCGTTTTCGATCGCGTCGATGTGGCGGATGAGTTCGGGGAGGTCGGCGTATTTCATCCTGAGCTCTCCGATGAGCGGTTTCAGGGCAAAACCCGCAACATCGCGGTTCAGCTCCTTGAGCTTCTCGGTGCTTTCTCGCTGCCACTTGGGAATCTGGGCCATGATCGACTGGAGGATATCTTTCAACCGGATCATTTCAGCTTCGATCTTTTCCCGCTCATCCTCTTTCAGGCTCATGAACTCATCCGGTTTGATCACTTCACCTTTCCGGATGGGGGCGAACGCGAATCCTCCCGGCGTCCTGATCAGGGCGATGTCGTGTTCACGGGCGTTCTGTTCGAGTGCCTCGATCGCCACGCCCTGCTGTTCCTGGAATGATTCGTGGATCTCCTTTTCCCGGGATTGGTACTCTTCGCTGCTGAACGCGGCAGGGATGACGCCCAGCAGCGCGTCGATCAGGTGTTCCATGTCGTTGCCCAGCTCGCAGGCGCGGCCGGGGGGCAGTCGCAAGGCCCTCGGATGCCGGGGTTTGTCGAAATTGTACACGTAACACCAGTCGTCCGGGCAGGGCGCGTCGGGCACCAGGTGGTTGAGGTAGTGCAGGACGGTGGACTGTTTGCCGGTGCCCGAAGAGCCCAGGGCGAACAGGTTGAAGCCGTCGTGGCCGATGCCCATGCTGAAGCGAATGGCTTCCATGGCCCGTTGCTGTCCGGCGATCTCGGTCGAACCGTCGAGCTCAGCCGTGGTTTCGAACGTGAACTCTGCCGGGTCGCAGCGGGTGAAGAGCTGGCGGGGAGAGAGTTTGACTGGTGCGGACATTCGGTGTGCTCCTTTTTCCGGTCGGTAGGAAGTCGGCCAGGAGACGCGTGGCTGCCGGAATCAGCGCCACCGGCCGATACTATTCCCTACAACTTTCGGTGGCGCTGAAATGGTTCCCGTTGGACGGGTTACGGGGTTTCTCCCTCTTCGATTGCCTTGTGCAGGTGCACCGGAACGCTCACTTTTTTCCTCAGCCTGATGTTCAGCATCTCGACGGTGACCGAGAAGGCCATGGCGAAATAGATGTATCCCCTCGGGAACTCGAAATCGATCCCCTCGGCCAAGAGGGTGACACCAACCAGGATCAGGAAGCTGAGGGCAAGCATCTTGATGGTCGGGTGGCGGTCGACGAAATCGCTGATCGATTTCGACGCCACCATCATGATCCCGACGGAGATCATGACGGCGATGATCATGACGGCGATGTCATCGGCAAGGCCGACGGCGGTGATGACCGAATCAAGCGAGAAGACGATGTCGATCAGGGCGATCTGGATAAGCGTCATCACAAACCCCGAGGTCGACCCCTTTTTCTCCTCATCTTCGCCATCTTCGAGGCTTACGTGGATTTCATGCGTGCTTTTGGCCAGGAGGAACAGGCCGCCGCCAAGAAGGATGAGGTCCCGTCCAGAAAAACCCAGATCGAACAGCGTGAACAGGTCGGCTTTGAGGCTCATGACCCAGGTGATCGAGAGCAGCAGGAGGATCCGGGTGAGCATGGCCAGCCCGAGGCCGAGAATGCGTCCTTTGTTCCGTTGCTCCTCAGGCAGGCGTCCGACGAGGATGGAGATGAAGATGATATTGTCGATGCCCAGTACGATTTCAAGCGCCGTCAGTGTGGCAAGGGCAATCCACGCTTCCGGTTGGGTGATCCATTCCATGCAGGGTGATTCTCAGGATATTGATGATTCAGGACGCTTCCTCGCGACCTGCCAATCGTAAATGTACGTCCGATCGACCGTATGGGCAAAATTCGCGTTCTTTACGGCGAATATTCTACATTAATCATAAAGCTTGGCTCATGTATCGCGGATGTTGACTATGGGCATATCGTACGATTCAGACGATCATGCGAGACTTGTAAGCTGTTTCGACAGCGGAAGGACCAGGTCCCTGGAGTGGAGGGTTGACCAACTCGATGGCCTGGAGCGCTTTGTCCGCACCCGTGAGGCGTCGATCTTTCAGGCAATTCAGGCCGATCTCCGCAAGTCCCCTGCCGAAACCTTCCTGACCGAAACCGGTTACCTGCTTTCCGAGATCAGACATGCCAGGAAACACCTCCGGCGATGGATGCGGCCGCTTCGCGTCCCGGTGCCCCTGCATTACCAGCCGGGCAGGGCAATGGTCACCCGGGAGCCGCTTGGCGTCACGCTGATCATCGGAGCCTGGAACTATCCGCTCCAGTTGTGCCTGGCGCCGCTCATCGGTGCCATCGCCGGGGGCAACTGTGCCGTTGTCAAGCCCTCCGAAATCGCCCTGGCGACCTCGAAGCTGCTGGCCTCGGAGCTTGGCGCGTTCATCGACTCCGAGGCGTTCCTGGTGGTCGAGGGTGGCCAGGAGCGGGTCGGGGAGCTGCTCGGCCACCGGTTCGACAAAATTTTTTTCACCGGCAGCCGCCAGAAAGGCCGTGAAATCATGCGGGCTGCGGCGAACCACCTCACCCCGGTCACCCTGGAGCTCGGCGGGAAATGCCCCTGTATCGTGACCGAAAAGGCGGACCTGAAGATTGCCGCCCGGCGGATCGTATGGGCCAAGTTTCTTAACGCAGGCCAGACCTGCATCTCGCCCGATTACCTGCTGGTCCACGAAAGCATCGAGTCGCCTCTGCTGGAGCTGATGCGCGAGGCGCTGGAGCGGTTCTATGGCACCGAACCCATGCTGAGCTCCGATTATGCCCGCATCGTCGACGAGCACCAGTTCAACCGCCTCAGCGCATATCTGCAGGCGGGGGAGATTGTCGTCGGCGGAGGAAGCGACCGGTCGCAGCGCTACATCGCGCCGACCATCATCAGGGGGGTGCAACCCGATTCCCGGCTCATGCAGGAGGAGATATTCGGGCCGGTGCTTCCGGTGCTCAAGGTCTCTTCGCTGCAGCAGGCGGTGGAGATCGTCCGGAGTCACGGCGAACCGCTGGCGCTCTACCTCTTTTCACGGGACCCGGAAGAGCTCGGGATGGTTCGTGAGCGCACCGTGAGTGGCGGTATATGCTGCAACGACCTGCTGTTCCAGGCTGCGGTCATGGGCCTCCCCTTCGGCGGAAGGGGCCTGAGCGGCATGGGGTGCTATCACGGCCGTGCCGGATTCGAAACTTTCACCGCGCCGCGTAGCGTGCTGATCCGGTCGGGGCTGCCGGACCCCGATCTCCGCTATCCGCCCTACCGTGCCGGAAAACTGCGACTGCTCCGGCAGATCGTCAACCTTTTTGCATGACATGGAAACCGCGTTTGTCGATCAATCAGGCTCAGGAGCGAGTGTGGGAGTCGCCTTCGGGGGCGGCGCGGTGCTCGGCGCCGCCCATATCGGTGTGCTCCGGGCGATGCACGAACTTGGTGTCGTGGCAGGATGCGTGTCGGGCACCAGCATCGGGTCGTTCATTGCCGCATTGCATGCGTTCGGCAAGAGCTGGCAGGAGATCGAGACCCTCGCGCTGGACCTTGACTGGAAGGATCTCTCGGGGATCACCATCTCCGAGTACGGCCTCCTGTCCAACAGGAAATTCGGTGTCATGGTCGAGCGCCTGCTCGGATCATGCCGTATCGAGGAGGCCCCGATTCCCCTGGCCATTGTCGCGACCGATATCTGTTCCGGCCTGAAGGTGGTGCTTCGGAAGGGTGATGTCGCCACGGCGGTCATGGCCAGCTCTTCGATCCCGGGTATTTTCCGGCCGGTCGAATATGATGGCATGCTGCTGGTCGATGGGGTGCTTACCGAGAACGTGCCGATCTCGCCGCTTCGGGAAATGGGTGCCGGCAGGATCGTCTGCGTCGATCTTATGGGACGGCACACCTTCAGCAGGCCCGAGCATCTGGCGACGCTCCTGATGAACGCCTTCTACAGCGCATTGCGTTCCATTTCGGAGATTCAGATGCGGGATGCCGACCTGGTCATCACGCCTGACCTGACCGGGTACAGTCTTATCGACATGTCCGCAGTGCCGGCCATTCTGGCGGCAGGGTACGCGGAGGCTCTTGTGCGGATCAAATCATGGATCGAGCAGGACCGGGCTGAAGAGGTTTTCCGTTAGTGTCCGGATAAGGTATATTATCGTGTTGAAACAGCATAAAAAAAATCTCCACCGCAAGGTGGCCCGCCGATCACGGCAATTACCTGGAAAAGGCCGGGGCTTGGTTCCAAAGCCCAAGGCTTGCGGTCGCCCGGTCCCGCCATCTCTTCTGGCTGTCCTGGCCGTAGGCCTGTTTTTTCTGCTGTATTCCGTGCCGTCATGCAGCCTCGCAGCTTCGCCCACCCCGTCCGGTCTGGCCGTCCAGCTCAACGGCTCCTATATGGGCGATGCCGATTACGATGTGTCAAAGGTCATGGGTGGTGAATTCACCACATCCGGTCAGGGCCGGACCCTGACCGGACGGCTCCATCTCCAGAAACGGGGTCTGGACAATCTCGGCAGCGACCTCTCCTTCGTTTCGTTGAGCGCTGATGGAACGATTGAGCTGCAGGTGCTGCATTTCAGGGTTATTCCCTATGTCAGCACCGGTATCAGCTACGGCCGCATCGCGCTCGAAACGCTTGGTCGCGACGACGACGACCCGTCCGCGACGCTGCTGCAATTCGGCGCCGGAGTCGGCATTCCCTTCTCTTCGGGAATGACCCTGGAGGCGAGGTACCGTTACTTCGCTCCGGTCGAATCTGCGGTGAAGGTTGGCGGCACCCCCATAGACATGGATATCGGAAAGCATAACCTTCTGCTCGGACTCAGGTTCAGTTTCTGAAGGGGCTCTTCCCCGGCCGGTCATCTCGCTTCGAACAGCAGGGGACCCGAGGAAAAAGGGGTCCGGGTTTGCTCCTGACACCCCGTTTTCGTAACATTCACTATAATCCTCTGTATCATTTCCGGCCACCGCTTATTCTGATCGCGCTTTCGGGAGCAGTTTTCCCGTGCCGATGATCGGCCGGAGGAGTGTCGTTCGGCAGCGTGTTGCGGTCCCTCTTTTGCTGCATGGACTACCCGTTGGCTGCACGAGTCTCTTGAAGTCATACGATCTGGTCTTTTCCTGCGTAATCCGGCAATCCCAACCACAAGGAGGAGCACATGCCAATGCGAAGGTTAAGGGATTTTCTCGACAACCATAAGGTCAGGTATTTCGTCATCAGCCACTCTCCGGCGTACACGGCCCAGGAGATTGCGGCGTCAGCGCATGTATCCGGAAAGGAGATGGTCAAGACGGTCATGGTGTCCGTGGACGGCAAGATGGCCATGGTGGTCCTGCCGGCATCGTGTCAGCTCGATTTCGAACTGCTTCGGGCTCTGTGCGGCACCAAAGAGGTCGAGCTTGCCGAGGAGGTGGAGTTCAGCGGCCTGTTTCCGGAATGTGAGATTGGAGCCATGCCGCCGTTCGGTAATCTCTACGGCATGGAGGTTTATGCCGATGATGAACTCGACCATGACCACGACATCACCTTCAATGCAGGTGCCCATACCGAATTGCTCAGGATGTCCTGGCCTGATTACAAGCGATTGGTCAACCCGCTTCTGGCGCGGTTATCGATGAAGCTTTGAGGTGTGATCGCCATGCGGCTTTTTTACAGGGAAATGTTACCTTTGACAGAGCAAAACTGTGTCGAAGCGGGGCATCGCTTCCGGGAAGATCCGGATGCTGCTGAGGGCTCCGGCATACGGATCAAGAAAAGGATTTCAGCATTTCCCCTTCTGCGATATGAAGATAGCCCTTTATGCAGGGACGTATGTCAAGGACAAGGATGGCGCCGTTCGCTCTATCTACCAGCTTGTCTCCAGCATGAGAAAATGTGGCCACGAGGTCGCCATCTGGTCGCCCGACGTTTCGCCGCAAGCCGATATGTCGCTTCAGGTTCACAAGGTGCCCTCCGTACCGATACCCCTCTATCCCGACTATAAAATCGGATTCTATCTCGCGAGCACCGAAAAGGAGCTCGATCAGTTTTCGCCTGACATCATCCATATATCGACTCCTGATATCGTCGGCAGGAAATTTCTTCAGTATGCCATAAAAAATGGGATTCCCACGGGTTCCGCTTACCATACGGACTTTCCCACCTACCTCAGCTATTACAAACTCGGTTTCGCCGAGCAGTCGGTATGGAACTATCTGGTTCGCTTTTACAATGCCTGCGACGTCGTGCTCGCGCCGAACGTCAGCGTCAGCGAAAAGCTTTCGGCAAAAGGCATCAGGAATATCGAGCTGTGGTCGAGGGGTATAGACAAGGAGCTTTTCGACCCTTCGCGCCGTTCTTTGGCGCTTCGGAATGCATGGCGGGCGGAAGGAAAAACGGTCTTTGTTTATGCGGGCAGGTTCGTACTTTACAAGGATATCGAGGTGGTGATGGAACTGTACCGGCGTTTCATGGACGAAGGGTATGGCGACCGGGTGAAGTTTGTCATGATCGGGTCCGGACCCGAGGAGGAATCGATGCGCAACCGTATGCCTGAAGCGGTGTTTACCGGTTACCTCACTGGCCTGGCGCTTCCGGAGGCGTACGCGAGCGGCGACGTCTTCCTGTTTCCCTCCACGACCGAGGCGTTCTGCAATGTCGTGCTCGAAGCGCTTGCTTCCGGACTTCCTGCGGTAGTTTCCGATATCGGAGGCTGTATGGAGCTGGTGAAGCGTTCCCGTGCAGGGTTCGTCTCGAAAGCCGGGGACATCGACGATTTCTATGCTTCCTGCACGCGTCTGATGCAGGACCGGGAACGTTTCAGCGAAATGCGAACCCTCGGACTCGAATTTGCTCAGAACAAGTCCTGGGCGGCGGTAAACGGCGCCCTGATAGATCGTTATCAGCAGATGGTCTCGTCAGCGTCACGCAGAAGCTGAACGGAACTCCTGCCGATATGGTTCCAGATACTGGGGATCGGATGTGATGGTTTTACGGTCCGGTTTGCCCAAAAGGCACGGTGCTCATAGCTGAGATGGAACCGGTTCTGTCGTTTTACGCGGGTTTCCAGTTAATTCACAGACCTCCTCCAACCATGTCAACAATATCCCCTTCATACGAGGAGTTGAAACGCAGGATAACCGAGCTTGAGTCGGCCCTGCATTCGCAACTCGTCACCCTGAATGATATCGGCATCAGCACGGCCTCTCCTGATTCCGGAGCGTCAGTGTGCGAGTCGCTGTTCGGAATAATGCTGGCCAGCAGCCCGGATACGATTATCGCGATCGATCGCCAGATGCGGATCATGCATATCAACAGGTGCCTGCTCGGACGTCCCATGGACGACTCGATCGGGAGATATGTCGGCGAGTTGCTGCCGGAGCAGGAGGGGGAGGCGTTGCGCTCTGCCGTACTGTCGGTGTTCCAGAGTGCCGAGCCTGCAAGAATCGAGAGCGCCCTGCCCGACGCCAACGGCGATGCGGTTTGGGTGGAGTCCCGCGTGACCCCTTGCTTTCTGGACGGTGAAGTCGTCTGCGCCCTGGTGACGGCCACGGACATCACCCAGAGAAAAAAGATGGAGGAGAGCGTCCGGGACTCCGTCTCCCAGCTTGAACGTTTCAACCGGCTGATGGTTGGCCGCGAAAAACGGACGATCGAGCTGAAGAATGAAGTCAACCGCCTGTGCTCCGAACTGGGGAAACCCCCAGCCCACCGCTTACCGTCGGACGATGTGCAGGAGTTCGACAGGTTTGTCTTCTCGCGAGCCGCCGAGCCTGGATTCATGATGTCCTCGGAATCGTTATTCGACATTTCCGACGAGGCCTACGGGAGCAAATCACAGCGGGAAGCCTTGCTGAACCTTGTTGAAGATGCGAGCCAGGCGCGAAACGCCCTGATCGAAATGAATCTCCAGCTTGAGGAGTCGATCGGCATCGCGCGTCTGATGGCCATGAAAGCGGAGGCGGCCAACGCTGCCAAAAGCGAGTTCCTGGCCAATGTGAGCCACGAGATACGCACCCCGATGAACGGTGTCATCGGCATGTCCGACCTGCTGCTCGAAACCCCCCTGACACCAGAACAGCGCAAATTTGTCGACACGATTATTTCGAGCGGCCAGAACCTCTTGCGGCTGATCAACGATATTCTCGACTTCTCCAAGATCGAGGCCAACCGGCTCGATCTCGATATCATCGATTTCAATCTGATCTACCTGCTCGAAGATGTCACCGAGATGCTCGGTATGGAGGCTCACGAAAAGGGGCTCGAATTCACCATGTATCCCGATCTCGACATACCTGCACTGGTCAAGGGGGATCCGGCCAGGATCAGGCAGGTGCTGATCAACCTGATCGGCAACGCAATCAAGTTCACCCCGTCTGGCGAGATCCTGATCAGGGCCGAACTCGAGAACGAATCGCCGGAGGGGCTCTCGATCAAGATTTCGATCGTCGATACCGGCATCGGCATTCCCGAAGACCGTATTGATTCGATATTCGCGCCGTTCACGCAGGGCGATGGTTCGACCATCAGGAAGTATGGAGGCACCGGACTGGGGCTGTCGATATCAGCCCATCTCGCACGCAGAATGGGTGGAGGGATCGAGGTCAGCAGCACGAAAGGCGCCGGTTCGACCTTCATCTTCCGGTTCAAGCTGTCGAGGCAGCTTAAGGCCACCCAGGCCCCGCAACGTAACGTGGTCTCCGTCGAGGGGCTGAAAGTCCTTCTTGTCGTCGGGTATGCCATGCGCAGGATCATGTTGACCGAACTACTCGATTCGTGGGGTGCCCACTGCATGGCGGCGGCCGACGGTACGGAGGCGCTGGCGAGGGCGGAGGCGGTGATAGATCCGGGATTCGGCTGGGATGTCGTCGTCGTCGACGACGGCCTCGAGGGTATGGCGCCACTGGAGCTCTGCAGGAGGATCAGGACCGGCAGGGGTGGACGCGACGTCCGTATCATCGTGATGCAGGCATACGGTCGCCGGGGTTCGGCGTCAACGCCGTTCGAGCGGATTGCCGACGTCTGCCTGCACAAGCCGTTGCGCCGTAAGGAGTTTATGGAGGCGGTCGCCGGGTCGACCCAGCGCATGAAGAGCCTGAACGAAGAGTGCCGGGTGGCGGACACCTCGGACACCCCTGAAACTCAGTTGGATACCAATGCCCGGATTCTGGTGGTCGAAGACAGCGCCGTGAACCAGCAGGTGGCGGTCTCCATGCTCCGGAAAGCAGGGTATGAGCCCGAGGTGGCCGCCAACGGCCTTGAAGCGATCGAGCTTGTCGGCAGGGAATCGTATGACCTGGTGTTCATGGATTGCCAGATGCCGGAACTTGACGGATTCGAGGCTACCCGGATGATCAGGACTGGCCAGGCGGGTGAATCGAACCGCAATCTGCCGATTGTGGCCATGACGGCAAATGCCATGGTCGGTGACCGGGAACGCTGCATCGAGTCCGGAATGGATGACTATATCGCCAAGCCCGTCCGGAAGCAGGATTTTCTCAGAATGCTCGAAAAGTATCTGCAATACCGAGTTCCGGGTTTTGGTTCAGAAGGGCCGACCGTGGAAGAGGTCCCGGAAGGCGAGATTTTCGACGAGAAGGATATGCTTCAGCGGCTCGAGCTTGATACATTCATCGCCAGGGAGATCATCGCCCAGTTCATGCAGGATGCTCCCGGGCAACTTGAAGGCATCCGCCAGGCGTTTCATGATCGCGACGCGGGTCAGATGCGCCTGCTTGTCCACACCATGAAGGGAGCGGCGGCGACCATCGGGGCGGTACGTCTCAGCAGCCAGGCCCTCGCGGTCGAGAAAGCCCTCAAAGCTGGCGGGGCCCTGGCCGCAGAGTCGCTGATCCCTGAGCTTTCGCAGCAGCTCGACCAGCTCAGGGATGAACTTGCGCGAACGGGATGGCTGACTTGAAATCACTCACATGAAGGAGCTGGTAACGTGAAGATCGGATTCATCGGACTTGGAAAAATGGGCTCCGGCATGGTCCAGCGACTGCTGGAATGCGGTCATGGGGTGGTGGTGCACGATCTGTCCCGTGATGCGGTCAGTCGGCTGACACAACTCGGCGCCGTGGAGGCGCGCTCCCTGCAGCACCTTGTCGACGAGACCGGGGCTCCCAGGATCATCTGGATCATGGTTCCGGCCGGTCCTCCGGTCGATGCGGTGCTCGACGGGCTGACTCCGTTCCTGCGGGAGGGCGACATCCTCATTGACGGAGGGAACTCCCGTTACGCCGATACGGTTGACCGTGCTGCCCGGCTGGAGCGCAACGGAATCCGTCTGCTCGACATCGGCACCAGCGGCGGGCTCGAAGGCGCCCGGCACGGCGCCTGCATGATGGTCGGGGGCCGGAGGGATGCGTTCGACATCGTCGAACCGCTCGTCAGTGAGCTGTGCGTCGAAGATGGCTATGGCTACATGGGAGCATCGGGGTCGGGTCACTTCGTGAAAATGGTGCACAACGGGATCGAATACGGCATGATGCAGGCGATCGGCGAGGGGTTCGAACTGCTCGAATCGAGCGGGTTCGACCTCGATCACGAGGTGGTGGCCAGGGTCTGGGCGAACGGTTCGGTCATCAGGGGCTGGCTCATGGAGCTGGCCGCACAGGCCTTCGCCAGGGACGGCAACTTGTCGGCGGTCGGGAGCTCGATCGCCGATTCGGGAGAGGGGCGCTGGACGGTTGAAGCCGCGCTCGATCACGGGGTGTCCATTCCGGTGATCGCCGGTGCACTGTTCCGGCGCTTCAGTTCACGTTCAAGGGACAACTTTTCGGACAAGGTCGTCGCGGCGCTCCGCCACGAGTTCGGAGGGCACGGTTTCGATCCGGCCGGGGGAAGGCAGGATGCGTCATGAACGGCCGCCTGGACAATTTCACCATCGTCATCTTCGGGGCTGAAAGCGACCTGGCCTTACGCAAGCTTTTCCCCTCGATCTACCAGCTTTTCCGATGGAGCCATCTGCCCGAAGCCTGGCGCGTGATCGGCGTTGGCCGTCACGGCCATACCCATGGGGAGTTCCGGAAGGCCGTCCGGGAACGGATGATGGAGTATTCGCCAGAATCCATCGATGATCAGGCGAAGTTCGACGATTTCTTCCGGCGTCTGTACTACGTCAATACCGATTTCGACGACGTTGAAGGCTATCATGCGCTCTATAACGAGATCATGGACAGCAGGGGTGAACCGGAAGTCTGCAGCAACCTGCTGTTCTACCTGTCGACCCCGCCGAGTCTCGCGCCGGTCATCATCCGCAATCTGGTCGCGGCGAATCTCGGAGGTCTTGAGCTCACCTGTCCGGGATGGCGCAAAATTGTCGTCGAGAAGCCCTACGGCCATGATCTGCATAGTGCCAGGGAGCTGAACCGGATTCTCGAGGAGGCTTTCGAAGAGCGGCAGATCTACCGGATTGACCATTACCTCGGCAAGGAGCCGGTGCAGAACATCATGGTCTTCCGCTTTTCCAACGGCATGTTCGAACCGCTCTGGAACCGCCAGTACATCGCGCAGGTGCAGATCACCATCGCCGAGGAGTTCGGGATCAGAGGCAGGGGGGCTTACTACGAGGAGGCCGGCCTGCTCCGGGACATTATCCAGAATCACGGGCTCCAGCTGCTTGCCTCCATCGCCATGGAACCTCCCGTCGACCTTGGTGCCGAAGCCATCAGGGACGAAAAGACGAAAGTGTTGCGTTCTGTCCGCCATTTCGACCCGGAGTCGCTGAACCGTACACTCGTGCTTGGGCAATATGCAGGGTATCACGAGGAAAAGGGGGTGAAGAGCGGTTCGACGGTCGAGACCTACGCCGCCCTCAGGTTCAATATCGACAACTGGAGATGGTCCGGGGTTCCCTTCTACATGAAAGCCGGCAAGTCGCTTGCCCGTACCGTCACCGAGATCGTCATCACCTTCAGGTGTCCGCCACAGAATTTCTATGGCGAGCACGGTTCGGCAAGTTGCACGCCCAACCAGATCATCCTCGGCATTCAGCCGGACGAGACGGTGGCTATCAGGTTCGGCGCGAAACGGCCCGGCGAGATGATGCTCACCGACCCGGTCTACATGAAATTCGACTATCGCGACTCGTTCGCAGGGGAGGGGTTGACTCCGTATCACCGCCTGCTGCTTGATGCGGTCGAAGGCAACCAGATGAACTTTATCCGCCGGGACAGCGTCGAACACTCCTGGGCGATCATCGACAGCATCAGGGACGCCGCTGCCGGCGCAGTTCCCGAACCATACCCGGTCCACTCGTGGGGCCCCGAATCGGCAGGGCTGATCTATGAGTTTCCCCCTGGCTGAAACGTGGGGTTCCGGAGACCGTCAACACCCGTTTATTTCCTGTATTCATCTGCCAAGGAGGGTGCCAACCCACCTGCAGCCAGGAGCCTGAAACTCCGGAATCACGCGCCGGTATCGGCGGCGAACCAGACCGGGGCGCCGTTCACTGGTTTTACCATTCCGGCGGGAAGGTCAGGGTGCTTGCCTTCCATGATCGATCGGGCCAGCCCGATCCTTTTGCCCGGAACCATGAACATGACGGTTTCCGCATGATTGATGACCGGGAGGGTCAGGGTCAGCCTCGGCAACGGAGGATTCGCCCCCGGGGCATCGACCGCGACCACCCATCGCCGGGTTTCGGCGAGCGCTTCGCGGTCACCCGGAAAAAGGGAGGCCGTGTGGCCGTCGTCCCCGAGACCGAGGATGACCAGGTCGAAGGCCGGGAACTCCTTCTGCGGAGCATCCTCCGGCATCCTGAACAGGCTCCGGAGCTGCTTTTCGTATCGTCGTGCATCTTCTGCCGCGCACTTCTCCCCGACCGGCATCGGCATCAGGTTCTGCGGTGGAATGCAGATGTGCCGGATGAGGTGCTCCCTCGCCCTGCCGTAGTTGCTGTCAGGATTTGTCCAGGGGACATGACGCTCATCGCCCTGGAACAGAAGGGTATCTCGCCAGGGAAGCGTGACGAGTTCCGGATCTACCGGCGAGCGGCGTGCCTGGGAGGGTAGGGCGAACCCGAGGTGGCTCATGAAGTCTGATGGAATCCCCCTGGCGAGCATGGCGTAAAGCGGTATCGGGGTGCTGCCGCCCGCAAGCACGAGGGTGAACCGGCCACGTGAAGTCACGGCACGATATGCCCTATCGGTGATGAATGCGGCAGCATGTCTGGCCGTCTGGAGCTCGCTGCCGGAGAGCCACCGCTTGTTCCGCAGGTCAGCCATCGATTAACCTCCCGATCTCAGCACGAGTTGACGGGCTGTTTCGGCGATGTGTTCCGGAGTGAATCCGAACGCCGTCATCAATTCGTTTCCCGGCCCCGAGGCGCCGAAACGGTCGATGCCCAGTACCGTGCCTTCTGGTCCGGCCAGACCATCCCAGCCGAAGGGCGAGGCGGCTTCGATGACCACCCGGCATCTGACCACCTCAGGAATGACCGTCCAGCGGTAGCTGTCGGATTGTGCTTCGAACAGCCGTCGCGACGGCATGGAGACCACCCTGGCGGCAATGCCCTGCTGTTCGAGCATCAGCCTCGCTCCGAGGGCCGGGTGGACCTCCGATCCGGTCGCCAGCAGGAGGATTCGCCGGTTTTCCGGGATTCCGCTCTCCGGCCAGTCGGCCAGGATGTACGCCCCCTTTTCCGTGCCGTTCATGACCAGTTGCGGCTTCGCATCAAGGCAGGGGAGCGACTGGCGCGTGAGTACCAGCGCCGTCGGCCCACGGCGCCTGAGCGCAATCCGCCAGGCGGCCAGGGTCTCCCGGGCGTCGGCTGGGCGCAGGAGCTCCAGACCGGGGATCGACCTGAGCATGGCGAGCTGCTCGACCGGCTGATGGGTCGGACCATCCTCGCCAAGGCCGATGCTGTCGTGCGTGAAGATGAAGACCACGCGCTGCTGCATCAGGGCTGCCATCCTCACCGCCGGTTTCATGTAGTCGGCGAAGATGAGGAAGGTGCCTCCGTAAGGGACCAGCATCCCCGACAGGGCCAATCCGTTCACTATCGCCCCCATGGCATGCTCCCTGACTCCGAAGTGGAGGTTGAAGCCCTCGAAATTATCGGCCTGGACATCCACTGCCCCGTCGACCATGATGCCGGTCGATGCGCCGAGGTCGGCCGCCCCGCCCACCAGGAACGGCACCCTGCCGCAGAGGGCGCCCAGCACCGCTTTCGATGCCTGTCGGGTCGCCATGGGCTTGCAGGAGTCGAACAGCTCCACCGGAGGCAGCCACGCATCCGGAAACCCTCCTTTGAGCAGCGTCGCGAGCGCCGCGGCCGTCTCCGGACGTCCGGCGGCGAACTGTCGCCAGCGCCGCTGCCATTCAGCTTCAAACGCCCTTCCCCGGACGATGACACCCCTGAAGCGCTCCTTCACGACCTCGGGGACGACAAAACTCCTGTCCGGAGAAAATCCGAATCGCTCCTTGAGCAGCCGGGTCTCGTCTGGGCCGAGGGGCTCGCCATGAGCCGCAGCCGTACCTGCCTTATGAGGACTACCGTACCCGATGGTGGTGTGCACGATTATCATCGAGGGGCGCTCCGTATCGTTGCGTGCCTTGAGCACTGCACGTTCGATGAGGTCGATGTCGTTGCCCTCGACCTCGTCGACATGCCAGCCATAGGCTTCGTACCGCTTCCGGACACTTTCCGTGAAGCTGAGGCTGGTCGGGCCGTCGATCGAGATACCGTTGTCATCGTAAAGGCAGATCAGTTTACCGAGCTTCAGGTGACCGGCAAGCGACGAGGCCTCCGAGCTGACGCCCTCCATCAGGTCTCCATCACTGCACAGCACATAGGTGAAGTGATCGATCACCGTGAGGGTGTCGGTGTTGAGCCTCGACGCGAGCAGCCGTTC
>JAAXXR010000035.1 GCA_013334335.1 Chlorobiaceae bacterium | reverse complement strand
GGTTTTTGAAAATGAGCGGTAAAATCTGTTCCTTAGACCATATCGGGTGTTGCGATACGGTCTTGCCATTCCGGACCTGGACCTGTCATGCGGCGCCCTCCATCTAATCCTGCATCGCTGTGACCGCTGACCACGACACCAACAGCTCCCCCACTCCTGAAGCCCATCTCTCCGAGGCGCTCATCTCCCTCAGCAGCCTGCGCCACAACCTTGCGTGCATCCGCGCCGTCTCGGGGCCGGAATGCCGGATCATGGGTGTCGTCAAGGCGAACGCTTACGGGCACGGTGCTCCGGAGGTGACGGCCACGCTTGAGTCGGCAGGGGTGCGTGACTTCGGGGTCGCCAACGTCCAGGAAGCGATCGAACTGCGAAGCGCTCACCGCTTTCTGCACGACTCCCGTATCCTGGCCTTCGCCGCACCCCTGCCGCAGCACCTCGAGCTCTACCTCCGGCACGGAGTGGAGATGACGGTCTGCGACCTTGACACCGTCGAGGCGGCAGAAGCGGTCGCATCGGCATCAGGGGGCCGGATTCGGGTACAGGTGAAGGTCGATACCGGCATGGGAAGAATCGGTGTCGCCTGCGAGGATGCCATCCAGCTCATGGAAGCCATCGACCGTTCCCCGAACCTTGAACTGTGCGGGGTCTACACGCATTTCGCCGAGGGTCATGAGCCGAACGGCTTTACGGCGCTCCAGCTGGAGCGGTTCCTGCAGGTGACGGGAGCATACGAACTGAAAAGCGGCAGGCGTGTGCCAAGGCATGCGGCCAGCAGCGGCGCCATCGTCTCGAAACCGGAGTCACGGCTCGACATGGTCCGCCCCGGAATCCTGCTCTACGGATGCCATCCGGTGGACAGCCGCCCGACTGCGCTTCCGGTAAGGCCGGTGATGCAGTTCCGCTCACGGGTCATGTTCGTCAAGGAGGTGGCCTCCGGTACAAGCATCAGCTATAACCGCACCTGGTCTGCTCCGGGCCCGAGAAGAGTCGCGACCGTTGCCGCCGGCTATGCCGACGGATTCCACCGATCGCTCTCGAACCGCTCCGGCATTTTCATTGCCGGAAAACCCTATCCGCAGGTGGGAACCGTCACGATGGACCAGATCATGGTCGACCTCGGCGATGACCGCTCCGTCCGCGCAGGCGATACGGCCGTACTGTTCGGATGGGATGGTTTTTCGGCGGGAGAACAGGCCATCCTGGCCGGCACGATCAGCTATGAACTCCTCTGTTCGGTCTCAAAACGGGTCCAGAGGGTGTTCGTGTAAGCCGGATATTAGGGTCAACCTTCCCCCGACAGGCACGATTAGGCGCTTGAATTTGTTTTCATTTCCTGTTTCTGACTCATGGTTCGTAGTTTCAATGATGTTTAAACTCAGGAGAAAAAGATGAAAAAAATCATTCTGATGGCTTCGTTGCTGGTCGGTCTTGGCGCAGCTCCAGCACTTGCGGAGTCAGGCCCCTACATCAGCGGTTCCGCAGGTGCGGCATTCCTGTCCGATTCAAAAATCAATGGCATAGGAAGCGCTGTCGGCTATGACACCGGCTACGCACTTAATGCGGCTGCCGGTTACTCGTTCGGCATGGCCCGTCTTGAAGGCGCCTTGGGATACCAGAGTAACGATGTCGACAGCTTCATTGGTGTGGCGGTGCCAAATGTAGATGCCAATGTTACGGTCTTCTCAGTCATGGCGAACGGCTATCTCGACTTTGAGTTCAGGGACCTGCCAATCAAACCGTATGTGATGGCCGGTATCGGTATTGCCGATGTCAACGCCGAATTCGCGTTCCTGGGCGGGAAATATGAAGACAGTGACACCGTGTTCGCCTGCCAGGTAGGTGGCGGTGTCGGTATCGAAGCCGGTTCGAACCTGACTGTCGATATCGGTTACCGATACCTGTCACCCAGCAAGTCCACCATCGACGGCGTTGAACTGACCGTCGACAGCCACATGGTCATGGCTGGTTTGCGGTACAACTTCTGACCGACCTTATCCGGGGATGCCTGTATTTGCTGGCAGCAGCTTCATGTTGCTGCCAGCATGAGGTATCCGGTTGAACAGAGGCGCTTCCTGTCTGGTACATTGATGAATAATTCAACGGGCCCCCCATCCGATGAAATTCCTCCAAAACCTGGCAGTCAGGCTCGGGATCACCCGGGCTGAAATGACTGCGGTATCCGTCCTTCTCCTGTTTCTCCTCATTGGCGGCATCGTACGATACGGCCGTTCGGTACAGAACGCAGACGATCTCATCAGGAAAGCCGAACAGGCGCGTTACTCCGAAGCCGAGGTTGACAGCCTCCTGCGACTCTCCGCCGATGTTGATTTCACCGCTGTCGCCGGAGCTGAGGAGCTCCGGGCGGACAGCTCGCAAACCGGAGAGGCGCCTCAGGCTACCCGCGTCCGGAGCACACGAACACCGAAAAAACTCTTTGCAGGAGTCATCGCGTTCAACCGGGCTTCGGCATCCCAACTCCAGCAGATACCCGGCGTCGGTCCGGCCATCGCGAAACGGCTCATCGTATTCCGGATGGAAAAGGGCGGAAAAGTGCGCCAATTTGACGATTTTCTGGAGGTCAAGGGAATAGGCAAGAAAAAACTCGAGGTACTCAAAAAGCATCTTACCCTGGAATAATGAGCAGGAGCCTTATTGCCTGTGCGATCGACACCGGCACGACAACCATCGTCAGATTCAAATCAGCCGGGCAGTCGGCCGGCATCATGACCGATTGCCGTACCGTGCGTTACGGGCTTGAAGCCATGCGAGGTCCGAAGGGTGCGAAAACCATCGGCAAGCTTGCGGCGATGCTCCGGAAGTGGGATAAGGAGCCGGTGGCGATCTCCATCTCGCCGGAATCGATCCGGACCCTTCCGGCCTGGTTTCCCGCAACCGCTTCGAGTGAACTGCGAGATCGTCTTGGCAGGATCGAAGCAGGCTTTTTCCTGAAAAATGTCGATGAATGGAGCTGGGACTCCATGCGTTTGGCTCCGCGTATGGACCATCCGAAGGAGCTTGAAGAGCAGGTCATCATGTTTTACCCGGCTGAACCGGCCCGGTCGATTGATGAAGCGCCCGGACTTGACCGGCTGATTGTGGCAAAAGCGCTGCACTTCGAACCGATCGTCAGGCTGACGTCCGGGACGAGCGAACCGATGGCGGTGCTCGAACTGGAAAAGGAGTATGCAGCCTTTTTCATATCGAGAGCCGGGCGTGCCGACTATTTCAGGTACTGGCCGGTGAAAAATGAAAATGAACGGGAGTTTTTCGCCATAAAAGAGCTGGGATCTGCGCTGGCCTCCATCGTGAAGGTTACCGGATTGGCTGCCGATGCGGCTTCGATGAAGCGCATCGCAGCCGCATCGGCCTGCAGACTCGAACCGCTCGGCCTGCCTCACCAGGTTTCCACTGCCGGGGATGCCAAAGGCTGCGCGGTATCGACAGGGGTCGTCCGGGCCGTGAGCATGGCGCTGATGGTGGTCTCTTCCCCCCCGGGTTGAAACCCGGGAGCGCCGATCTCCAGGTCGGCAATTCTTGTGGGTTTCTTGGCCAGCCGTATCAAGGCAGCATCGTCACGTGTCAACTACTTTTTTAAGACGTGCTACCTTCGGCACCAATGCCGAGCCCGAGCTCAGCGCTCCCAGGGAAGACGGCTCTCCCTCCTCACCGTAGCACGCCACACGACGGATTCACACCACATCAGATGATCAGCTCCTACAGTTTTCCAACCAGCTCTTCTGCGATCTGCACCGCATTGGTCGCCGCGCCTTTGCGGAGGTTGTCAGCCACGATCCACATGTTCAGGGTGCGGGGCTGCCAGTAGTCCGGGCGCACGCGACCGACAAACACCTCGTCCTTTTCGTAGGAGGTCAGGGGCATCGGGTAGAGCCTTGCGGAAGGGTCGTCCTGCATGACGATGCCGGGAGAACCGGCCAGGAGCGCCTTTACCTCGTCGATGTCGAAATCGCTCTTGAGCTCGACGTTCACCGACTCGCCATGACCACCGTAGACCGGAATACGAACCGTCGTGGGAGAGATCTGCATCTCCGGCTCATCCATGATCTTCCTGGTCTCGTTGACCATCTTCATCTCCTCCTTCGTATAGCCGTTGTCCGTGAACGAGTCGATCTGCGGTACGGCGTTGAAGGCGATCTGGTGAAAATGGGTAAACACTTCAGGAACGTCACCCGCCAGCTCGCTTTCGAGCGCATCGCGTCCGGCCTTGCCTTTGCCGGTCACCGACTGGTAGGTTGACACGACCACCCTCCTGACGCCATAGCATTCGTGCAGCGGCTTGAGCACCACGACCATCTGGATGGTGGAGCAGTTCGGGTTGGCAATGATCTTGTGTGCCTTGCCCTCTTCGTCGAAAATGGCGGCCGGGTTGACTTCAGGCACGACGAGGGGAATGCCTTCATCCATGCGGAAGGCCGACGAGTTGTCGATAACGATGGCTCCTGCTGCCGCAGCCACGGGCGCCCACTCCCGGCTGGCGCCGGCCCCTGCCGAAAACAGGGCGATGTCGACCCCTTTGAAAATCTCTGCCGAAGGCACTTCGGTCACAAATTCCCTGCCTTTGAAGGTGACCGGCTGCCCCTTGCTGCGTGGGGAAGCAAGCGGCACCAGCTCGCTGACGGGAAAGTTTCGCTCTTCGAGTACCTGGATCATGGTTCTGCCGACAAGGCCGGTCGCACCGAGAACGGCTACACGGTAGCCGGGTTCTGCACTGCTCATACGATAGTTGATTGTTTGGTATTGGGTTGATAATTCAAGATCAGTCTGGGCGAATGGTCGTTCAGATACTCGCCAGATTCGGTGAGCCTGCCCTCGCGCTCGAGCATCCCGCAATGAGCCTCGAAACCCTGGAGAAGCTCGGTGATAACCGCCGGATCGAGTTCGCGCACCAGTTCGTTGCGAACTTTCGATACGCCCGGCAGTCCTTTCAGGTAGGTGGAGTAGTGCCGGCGCATCTCGAGGATACCGTACTTTTCGCCCTTGTATTCGACGGAAAGACGCATGTGGTCCAGCGCCACGCGGATCCGTTCGCGGTAGGTCGGCGCCGGAAGCGGAACGCCAAGCCTGACGAGGCTGACGGACTGGGCGAATATGAACGGATTGCCGATAGAACCACGGCCGATCATGATGCCGTCCGCCCCGGTCTGTGCGAACATCGCCACCGCGTCGTCCGCGTTCCAGATGTCGCCGTTGGCGATGATCGGGATGGAACAGGCCGCCTTGGCTTCGGCGATGCGGCTCCAGTCGGCCTTCCCCTTGTACATGTCGCTGCGCGTCCTGCCATGCACGGCCACGGCCTGCATGCCGGCATCCTCCAGCCTGCGGACGGTCTCGGCAATGTTGATGGAGTCGTGGTCCCAGCCGATGCGTGTCTTGGCCGTCACCGGGATGCTTACGGCGCGGGCAACAGCGGATGCGATGGCCGACAGCTTTTCAGGTTCCCTGAGCAGGGCCGCTCCGGCACCGCGGCCGGCGACCTTCTTGACCGGGCAGCCGAAGTTGATGTCAAGGTAGTCGGGTTCGTAACTCTCCGCGATCGCGGCCGCCTCGACCATGGACTCGACCGTATTGCCGAAGATCTGCACGGCGACCGGCCGTTCATGATCGGCCATGGCGAGTTTGCGGATCGACTTCTCGGCGCCGCGCCGGATCGCTTCGGCGCTGATGAACTCCGTGTAGACAATATCGGCACCATGGAGCTTGCAGAGCTGCCTGAACGCACGGTCGGTCACATCCTCCATCGGAGCGAGGATAACCGGGCGGTCGATTTCAATAGTGCCTATGCGCATCTCATGGCGTTGTTCGTTCAAGCGGTTGCGTGCGGTGGGCTCATCAGCTCGCGAACCTGCTGACGGATCGTTTCGCGGAGCACGGTATCCTCGCGAAGAAGCTTTTTGACGGCCTCGCGACCCTGGCCGAGCTTTTCGGACCCGTAACTGAACCAGGCGCCCGCCTTCTTGACCACACCGAACTCAACCGACAGGTCGATCAGCTCGCCGAGCATCGAGATGCCCTCCCCGTAGAGGATGTCGAACTCGACGGTTTTGAACGGGGGCGCCACCTTGTTCTTGACCACCTTGACCTTGGTGCGGTTCCCGACGATCTCCTCGCCGTCCTTGATCTGGGCGATTTTCCTGATGTCGAGGCGGATCGAGGAGTAGAACTTCAGGGCCTTGCCGCCGGTCGTGGTTTCGGGACTGCCGTACATCACGCCGATCTTGTCACGGAGCTGGTTAATGAAGATGCAGACGCAGTTCGACTTCGAGATCGCGCCGGTCAGCTTGCGTAGCGCCTGGCTCATCAGTCTGGCCTGCAATCCGACGACACTGTCGCCCATCTCGCCCTCGAGCTCGGCCTGCGGCACCAGCGCAGCCACGGAGTCGACCACGATGATGTCGACCGCTCCGCTCCGCACGAGGGTCTCGACGATGGAGAGCGCCTGTTCACCCGACTCGGGCTGGCTGACGAGCAGCGCGTTGATATCGACACCGAGCCTTCGCGCGTAACTCGGATCGAACGCGTGTTCGGCGTCCACGATGGCCGCAATGCCTCCTCCCTTCTGGGCTTCGGCGATGACGTGCAGCGCGAGGGTCGTCTTGCCGGATGACTCGGGACCGTAGATTTCGGCCACGCGTCCACGCGGCAGCCCACCCACACCGAGGGCGTAGTCGAGGGCCATCGAGCCGGTCGATATGGCCAGAACGTGCATGATCGGAGAGTCGTCGCCGAGACGCATGATCGAACCCTTTCCGAACTGCTTTTCAAGAGTCTCTATGGCGAGGTTGAGCTGTTTGAGCCTGGCCGGATCAACGGCTGGCGACTGCTGTACAGGCATATTTTTTTCCATGGGGCGGGTGGTTTTTATGGACATAAAACAGTTCCGGGGAATCAGGAGATGGTGGATTTCAAGGTCTCTTCCAGCGGCCGGTAACTCATCCCGAGCTCATGTACCGACCTCCGGTTGCTGTAGACGGCAGGGCGCGACGCCTGACGGATGCTTTCAATGCTGATGAACGACGGGCGGCCCGACAGCAAGGACCAGATCTCCCCGCCAAGACCGGTTGCGGAAGCGAAAGGTCCGGAAACCCTGAGCGGCGTTTTCGCCCGGCTGCCCGGAAGCGCGGCAATGCGGCCAAACAGCTCACGAAAGGTGAGGTTTTCCCCGACAATGATGTAACGTTCTCCTGCAAGGCCTTGCTGCCAGGCGGCGATATGGGCGTCGGCCACGTCGCGGACATCGACAAAACCTGTGCCTCCATTAGGGCAGAATGGCAGCGATCCGCGATAGATGCGTTGCAGCACCTCGTTGGACGAACTTCCGGGAACGTCCGCCCCTTCCCCCTTTCCGATCACGACGCCGGGGTTGACCATCACCACGTCCAGCCCCTCGGCAGCCCCTCGACGGCACTCAAGCTCGGCGAGGTGTTTGGATTCCATGTAGACATTCCGGCGCTGCCACTCGCTGAACTCGGAACTTTCGGTCGATTCCGGCTCCCCCTGGCCCGGCTCGGCGACACCGATGGCGGCGATGGAGCTGGTGGCCACCAGTCGTCGCACCCCGCAGGCAATGCAGGCGTTGACGACATTCCGGGTGCCAAGGACGTTGGTTTCGTAGAGGCGGTTGCGGAAATTCGCCGTGTATGCGATCAGGCCGGCGCAATGAAACACCACTTCGGAACCCCGAACGGCTTCAGCGACAGCAATGGCGTCGTGGATGTCTGCGTTGACGATCTGTACCGGCAGGTTCTTCAGGAACCCGGTATCGGAGCCGGACCTGACCGTCACGCGGCAATGGACCGCGTCACCAAAGTTCCTGAGCAGGGCAAGGACAAGCTGCGCACCTATGTAACCGGTTGCTCCGGTGATGAGAATCGGGATACCTGACATGAAAATAGCACCTCTGAAAACCTGTTCTCCCGGCGTGCCGGAATTGGGCGGTGCCCGAAAGCCTCATGTGCCGACATGAAGGAACACTCCGGTTCCTGCGCTCCGTCCACCTCACACCCGGCCCTTTCCGGAGGTGTTTGCAGGAGATGGCAAGCTTGCCGTTGCGCAATCCGGACTACCCAGCACTGCATCGATTTGTTCACAATTATAATAAGAATTAAACTTACATTGCACTCAAATCCATCCCTGAGCGTGAGAAAAAATATCGCATCGACATCGGCCGAAACAGGTTCAGCCCTGGAGAGGCTCTCTGCCGGCATCATCAGCATCGGCGCCCTCCCCAATGGCCTTCGCATCGTCAGCAACCTCGTCCCCTACGTGCACAGCGTAACGATCGGCATCTGGATCAACGCCGGCTCGCGTGAAGATCCCGTCGGTCTCGAAGGTCTTGCCCATTTCATCGAGCACGCCGTTTTCAAAGGCACCCGCAAGCGTGACTATGTCGAGATCGCCCGGTGCATCGAACAGACCGGCGGCTATATCGACGCATGGACCACCAAGGAGCAGACCTGCATCTACGTTCGATGCCTGCGGGAGCACGTGGGCCTCGGTTTCGACCTGCTGGCCGACCTGGTCTGCGACCCCGTCTTTCCGGAAGAGGAGCTCGTCAAGGAGAAGGAGGTCGTACTGGAGGAGATCTCTGGAGTCAACGACGCTCCGGAAGAGTTGATTTTCGAGGATTTCGACCGCAGGTCGTTTCCTGGCCATCCGCTCGCGACCCCGATCCTCGGCACCGAAGAGAGTGTCGGCCGCATCTCTGTTGAGCACCTGCGCGCCTTCATGCGGGAGCACTACGTTCCCGGGAAGATGCTGGTGGCGGCCGTGGGCAACATTGGCCATGAAGAGCTGGCGGAGCTGGCGTCAACGCATCTCGGGCACCTTGCCCAAGCGCCCCCCGACGCACCGCAACGAACGCTGTTCGACCCGTCAGCCTACATCCCGTTCAGCAAAACGCTGAAAAAAAGCGTCTGCCAGGCCCAGCTCCTCCTGGGCACGGTCATACCCCGCGACGACCGTCATTACTGGGGACTGATGGTGCTGAACAACATGCTGAGCAGCGGCATGAGTTCTATCCTCAATCTCGAACTGCGCGAAAAGCGCGGACTGGTCTACCAGGCATATTCGTCGATGGCCTTTCTCGACGATATCACGACGTTCAACATCTACGCCGGCACGGACAAGGGGAAAACTGCGAAGACGCTCGACACGATCGCGGAACTCTTCGCCGGAATGGCACTCACGGATCCGGACCCGGCCGAAATCGAGGCCGCCAAGGCAAAAATGCTCGGATCGATGATCATGGGCATGGAGAAGATGACGCGGCGCATGTCCAACCTGGCACAAGACCTGTTCTACTTCGGCAGCCATATCACCCCTGCCGAAAAGGCACTGCTGATCGAATCGGTCGACACCGCTGACGTAGCCGCTGCTGCCGGCTCACTCGGAGTGCCTTCGCTGCTGTCCACGCTGATCTACAAACCCTCGCGCTGACAGCCTTCGCGGCCCTTGTTTTTAAAAACCGATGAAAATATCGTATAATTCAAATCTTATTTTTTCAACTATTATCTGGTCACGACAGCTTTGCAAAAGAATATCAGGAACGTCAGCGACATCGAGCAGGAACTTGAAATCGTTCTGACTGGCGACGAGTTCAAACCTGAACTCGAACAGGAATTTGAAGAGGCCCGCAGGTCCGTCAAACTCAAGGGTTTCAGGCAGGGACACGTTCCCGCCAGCATGCTCAAGCGCTTCGTCGGCCCGTCCATCGAGGCGAGTGTAGCCGAAAAAATGGCATCCAAGCACTTCTCGGCCATCGCCGAAGAGGAGAATATCAAACCGGCCAGCAGGGCCCAGATCGACAGCTTCAACTTCGACGGCGATACCCTGACGATCCGAATGTCCTACGAAATCCATCCGGAATTCGAACTGAAGGATCTCGCCGGCTACAGCTTCACCCAGGCCGAATACATCATCGACGACGACGTCATCGACCGTGAAATCGGCATGATCCTCAAAGGTCACGGCACACTGGTCTCCATCGACGAACCGGCCGGCGATACCGACACGGTCATCGGAGACGTTGCAAAACTCGATGCCGAAGGACAGCCTGTCGAGGGACAGCATAACGAGAACCACCATTTCAACCTTGAGTACCTCCCGGCGGAAAATCCGTTCCGCGTGGCACTTGCCGGCAAGAAAACCGGTGAATCGGCCGACGTGACGGTCGAACCGAAGGACGAGGGCGACGAAACTGTCCGCTACCGGGTCGACGTCAAGGAGGTCAAGCGCCTTGAGCTGCCGGAACTGAACGACGAACTGATCAAGGAGATCACCGGAGGCCGCTTTGAAAACGTCGCCGATTTCAAGGCCGACGTGCGCACCCAGCTCGAGCAGCATTTCAACCATAAAGCCGAGCAGGATCTGCTTGAGGCCATCTCCGCCAAGATGATCGAAGAACACGAGGTTCCGACACCGAAGGCCATGGTCCACTCATTCCAGAACATGCTCGTGGAAAACGCCAAGAGGCAGGTCGGAGGCAAGCTTCCGAAAGGTCTTGACGAGCGCGAATTCCTCGAGGCCATGAAGCCGAACGCCGAAAAGCATGCCCGCTGGCTCCTGGTCAGCCAGAAAATCGCACAGGTCAATGACCTGAACGTCAGCGACGACGACATCAAGGCCTACGCCGAGAAAGAGGCGGAAAAAAATCCGTCGCTGAAGTCGGAAGAGCTGCTCGGCACCTACATGTCAACGGAGTTCAGGGACTACATCGTCGACACGATCCTGAAAGAGAAGATCTACGACCTCCTCAAGTCCAAGGTGACCATCACGAAGGCCGTCACTCCGGTGCCTGCCCACGACGAGAACGAGATGTAACGGCATTCCGCCAGGGAATAAAAAAAGGGGCTCGATCGAGGGCCCTTTTTTTATGGGTTGTTTTTTGAAGTCCGGGAGACCCGTCACTCGAGAAGGGCTGTGGCGACTGCCGAGTGGTGATCATGCGAAATCGAGATCTTCACACGGTATTGCCCAAAGCCATGCAGGGTAACCTCCGGCTTACCAGCCTCGTTGTTGAGCACTTCTATGTCATGCCAGGAGAGCCCGGCCCCGATTCCGGTGCCGAGCGCCTTGGAAACCGCCTCCTTCGCGGCAAACCTGCCGGCCAGGCTGGCTATCGAGTCTGGCTTGGCCAGGCATTGCCCAATTTCCGCCTCGGTGAGGATTCGCTTCATGAACGTTTCGCCATACTTGCCATAGAGCGTGCGGATCCTTTCGATCTCGACGATATCCACGCCGATCTCCATCAACCGATCTCTATGTTCATGGAGAGATCCAGCGCCTTGACGCTGTGCGTCAGCTCGCCGATGGAAATGTAATCCACCCCGGTCATGGCCACTTCGGCAACGTTGTGCAGGCCGATGTTGCCCGATGCTTCGAGCAGAATACTGCCATAACCGTTACCCTTCACCCAGCGGACAGCTTCAGCCAGCCCGTCGACCATGAAGTTGTCAAGCAGAATGATGTCCGGAGCGCTTTCACAGGCATGCTTGAGTTCCAGCATGCTTCTGACCTCAGTTTCGATTTTCACCTTCAGGCCATGCTCCTTGCTGTAGCTCCTGGCCCGCTTGACGGCGATTTCGACACCACCGGCGGCATCGATATGGTTGTCCTTGATGAGGATCATGTCGAACAACCCGAACCGGTGATTGACGCCACCCCCGATGCGCACGGCGTCCTTGTCGAAAAAGCGAAGGCCCGGGGCGGTCTTTCGGGTATCCAGAATGGCCGCGTTCGTGTGACTCACCCGTTCGACATACATGTTGGTCCTGGTGGCTATCCCTGACATGCGCTGCATGAAATTCAGCGCCGTACGCTCGCCGATCAGGATCGGTGCGATCTTGCCCTTCACCTCGAGGATGCGCTGTCCTGGGTAGGCTCGCTCTCCATCTTTGACGAACACCGTTATCTCGAGAGCGGGATCACAGGCCAAGAAGACCTGACGAGCCGCATCCACTCCGGCAACAACCCCTTCCATCTTGGCCTCGACGATACCCGAACCCATCTGCTCCGCATCAACGGTGGCAAGGGTCGTTACATCTCCCTCGTACCGATCTTCCTCGAGCGCAAGCTTAAGCGCCTTGATCCTGCATGTCTCAAAAAATTCACGGAACGCGTAATTGGACCTGTTATCTCCCATGATTACAAAGAATGAGAAGTTGGCAAAAGCGGAACATGAACGGTCATAATTACGAAAAGTACTATTTTTTCGGCATTTGCAACTCTATCCTGCCCGTCGGTGCCGCGATTTACCCGATTTACCCCCTAACCGCCTCAGCTGCAAGACAAAAACCCCGGCGTCGATCCGGGGTTAATTCTGGAATGTTGAAGTCGCTCCACAAATTTCAAACAGTCCCCGTTCCAGGACAATTTCGCGCGGCAGCTGTTGCAGCGGGGGCGCCTGACCGTCATGCGACGCCGTTTACCTTGATCAGCGCGTCTGGATACTCTTCCCTGAGGGCATCGTAAATATCCTCAAGATCATCTTCACCGAACGACTCAACATCGATAGGGAACCCGACCTTCCGTGAATCATCAATGGTATCACCATCAGGGCTGACAATCCTGATATGCCAGCACTCCCGGTCCTCATCTTTGTCAAACCATGCGTTGACTTTGACCTTTTCCATTTTTGACTCTCCTTAAATAGATAGCGTCAACGACCGGGCAGGATCATCGACGCGCATTCTGAAACTGAAGCCTGCCCACCTCCGATATTAAAAAATGTCCGGAGAAAAAACACTATTTACAAGCACTCATCTCATTCTGATGAAATGACTTCTTACACTGCCTGCATTCGCACACATGTATCATTCCGGTTGCCGCATCCCGCTGGCAGCAGTTTCAGCTTCGGGAACCGATTGTGGGCCAGCTCTCGCCACCCAGGCTCAAAAGCACCCTCTAATTGTGTATATTGCCCACCTGAGGGACGGGACGGTTCATGATCGGGGCACACGCGCCCCCTCCTCAGTGCGATTGCGACAACATCCAGACCTGACGAAGATGAGCGTCAACCAGAGATCCTGCATCAGGCTTGTCAATGCCGAATTCTATGCCTGGCATGGCGTACTCAGTGAAGAGCATCTGCTCGGGGGCAAGTATGAAGTGGACGCCGAACTCCGTTTCGACTTCCAGCCCGCCGCCGAACACGACAATATCGACATGACGGTCGACTACGGCAGGGCCTACGAGATCGTCCGTGACGTGATGACCGGCCGAAAGGCCGCGCTCATTGAATCGCTGGCATACAGGATCGCGATGGATCTCCTGCAGGAGTTCCCGTTACTTGAGGGCGTCACGGTGAAGGTCAGGAAAAAAAATGTACCGCTCGGCGGGCTCTGCGACCATGCCGAAGCCGAGTACCGGATCGACCGGAGCTGAACATGAGCCGAACCACCGCATACATCGGCATCGGATCGAACGTCGGCGACCGCTTCGCCAACCTGCAGCAGGCGGTTGAACTGCTCTCGCAGGCTCCGGAAACCACCGTAACGGCCGTCTCAAGGGTCTACATGACCGAGCCGGTCGGAGATATCGAACAGGATCGATTTTTCAAC
Organism: Chlorobiaceae bacterium; assembly: GCA_013334335.1. GTDB lineage: Bacteria > Bacteroidota > Chlorobiia > Chlorobiales > Chlorobiaceae > Chlorobaculum. Next base: position 7,460 of record JAAXXR010000035.1, on the reverse strand, counting down.
GGTGTCGTGACCGTCCTGACAGGCCTCGACCCGCTGGAGCTGAGAACCCGGTGCAAAAGCATCGAACAGCAGCTCGGACGCCCTGACCGGTACCGCCGATGGAGTCCGAGGACCATCGACCTCGACATCCTGCTTTATGGGGATCTCTGCGTCATGAGCGAGCTGCTCATCATACCCCATGCCGAACTCCACCGGCGCAAATTCGTGCTGGTGCCCATGCTCGACATCGACAACCCAATGCACCCGCTGCTTCACCGCTCGATAGCCGAGCTGCTCCGGACCTGCGGTGACCATTCGGTGCCGATCCGGCTGACTGAACAACTCGTAAAACCCTGAAGACTTCTCCGCGTTCTCGACATGCCCATGCGGTCCACGCCATCCTTCCACACCGGTTCAAGGATATAAAAAACGAGACAGGAAAACGCGGTACGCCGTCCTGCCGGGGAGCGCTGACCTCCAGCTCGGCATCTCGCTGCAGGCCGCCAATAACTCCACAAACCCACGTCAACGCCACACCCCTCACAAATAACGCACACACAAGTCCATCGCCGTGCAAATGGCTTTTTCGGCAAGTGCGGAATGACGGAGTGAAGAGTAAGATGCCGAGCTGGAGCTTAGCGTTCCCAGGGCCAAGAGCGCCAAACAGTACACAAGCCCACGTGAAACGACACGCATCACCAACGACACCAATCCAAGTCCATCGGAGCGCGAATAGGCTTGGTCGGTACGTGTTGGATGACGGAGAGAAGAAGATGCCGGGGGGAAGAAAAAATGCCGAGCTGGTGCTCGGCGTTCCCGGGGTGAAAAAGCAAATCCGAGGGAACACCTTCCCTCGGATTTGCTGATGAGACCGCCTCGTCCTGAACCAAACTCCTTTCGGGAATGTCAGTTCGTAAAGGTGATGTTGAGCATTCCCTGTTCGAAATCGGCGCCTTCGGTCTTGCGACCGACAAGCACGTTCGGCAGAATGATGCTTTTGCGGAAATTGTTTATGTCCACGAGCAGTTCGTCGCCCTTGATGTTCACGGCCAGCTTGTCGACCTCGACGTTAGGCAGGTAGAGGCTGAGCACGTACTTGCCGTTGATCTTCTCGAGGGTCTGCGTCTTGCCATCCGAATAAAGCACTTCAATCGGGTTCCTGCCGTCGAAAATCTCCTTGCTCAGTTCATGGAGCCTGTCGGGAGCGATGACCTCTCTTGGAGACTGCTTCGCCTTGAAGATCGGCACCGGATAGAAACAATTGTCGATGACCCTGAGATACTTTGACTGCTGGTCGATCAGGCTCTGCAGGTAGGGGTCGCTGGAGTTCGATGGCAGCACCTTGTTGACGACGGCCGCATCGAGCTTGTAGCCGAACAGGTTCAGGTAGGTCTGCACACGAAGCGCCTCCTTGATCACCATGTTTTCGGGATTGAGGACCACCCTGAAGGTCGTGATGCTCTTGTCCTGGAGCATGCCATGAAGCTCCTTCATGTGCTCGTTGATCTCGGGCATGAGCTTGAAGATGTTCTTCTTCGGCATGAAGCGACTCAGCAGCGGTGCCGCAAAACCGATGGCCTTGGAGTGCCAGCCGCCTATTTTTTCGGAGTACCAGCCGTAGGACTCGGGCATACCGAGCAGGCGCATGGTCTCTCCGGTCGGAGCGGCATCGACAACCACAGCATCGTAATTACCCGACTTGGCCGCTTTCCAGATGTAACGAAGACTGATCATCTCCTCCATGCCCGGAACGATAGCCAGTTCTTCAGCAACGATTTCGTTCGCACCGTCGTGCATGAGGATCGAAGAGAAATAGGAGTAGAGCTCGGTCCAGTTCTCCCTGATCTCGGCCAGAACGTTCACCTCCATGGCGAAGAGATTTTTCTCAACTTCCAGCGGAGTGGAGCTGAGCTCGACTCCGAGCGCATCGGCAAGACTATGAGCTACGTCGGTGCTCATGATCAGCACACGTTTGCCGCTGCGGGCAATAGCGGTGGCGGTTGACGCGGAAACAGTGGTCTTTCCCACTCCGCCTTTGCCAAGGTAAAGAATGATTCTCATGATGTTAGGAAACTATGGTGTAGGCTTTGTTTTAACAGAATGTGTTTCGGAGGTTCTTTCATGGCCTTCGCCCTTCACGGGGTCCCCTGAAACCGGGGTAGCCTTGTCGGACTTGTGAGTCTTGACCGGAGTCGGAACGATCTCCTTGACCGGCAAATCGGATTCGAGGGTGAGATAGCTCTCCTGAGAGGGGTCGGGCTCGGAAAAGCTGATTGCCGAGAGCACCACTTCGTCGGATATCGTGATCGAATCCTCCTCTTCAGCAGCCTTGATCTGAATTTTTTTCTTCACTGACGCCGGAGAATCGGCGTCCTGCCCGGCAGAAGATTCAGGAAGCTGCTCCTCTCTGGCTGACTCGTCATAACTCATCAATTTGCGGGCAATCTCGTCACCATCGTCTTCGACCTTGACGGAAAGTTTTTTCTTGCGCGGGCCGGGCTCGTCGTACCCAACCGCAGGGCTGGTTTTCGAGGATGCAGGGGTGACCACCGGCTGATTGCGCTCTGATTCGTCATAACTCATCAGCTTGCGGGCAATCTCGTCACCGTCGTCTTCAGCCTTGACGGAAAGTTTTTTTCTGCGAGGACCGGGATCGTCGTACCCGACCGCAGGGTTGGTTTTCGAGGTTGCTGGGGTCGCAACCGGCTGATCACGCTCCGACTCGTCATAGCTCATGAGCTTGCGGGCGATCTCGCTGCCGCTTTCATCCTCCATCTTTATGGAGAGTTTTTTCCTGCGGATTGGAGCATCGTAATCATCGTCGTCATCAGCGGTGCGCCGTGCAGCCGCCGGTGGCGCCTCGGCATGCTGATTACGGGCAGAAGGGGCTTCATCGCTGAACGGGTCTGATCCAGCCGGACGGTCGTTGTCTTCCCTGACGTTTATTTTCCTGCGGCGGATTGTGGAATCGTCGTCCGAATCATCATGTCTCGACGAACTCCTTTCGTTGCGGGCAGAGGAACCTTCACGGGCTGAGGACGATTCAGGACGAGAGGGCTTTTTGCCGCCACCGCCGATACCGGAGGTCAGCTTGATGATCTTGCCGACCGATCCGATGATCCCGTCATTGTTGACGGCGGTCTTGATGGCGTTCATGACGAAACGCTCGGCCTGGGGATTTCCTGCGATGTTGGTCAGGAGTTCGTTCAGGGCCGTCAGGACGGTGGCTACATCGTTGGGAACGTGCTGCAGGTCCTTCATCACCTGCTCCCTGAGCTTGAACGGTGCGTCTCCGACCATATCCTTGAGCTGGCCGGCAATCCTCTTGATCGAAGCCGGATCAGTAGGAAGCATCCCTTCCAGACCCCGTGGCATTTCAGGAGCCCCCATCCCTCCGCGCGATCTCGGCTGTGCCCCGGGCTGTTGCGGGTCCTGGCCGAGGTTGTAGCCGATCGATGCCTTGTACTGCTCAAGGAGATCCTGGCCGTATCCGATGCCGGCATCCGGCACGGGCATCTGGGGAGCTTCAAGGGCTATGGAAACCGAACGGGGCGGACAGATGTTCCTGCCGTCCTGAAGAATCCTGTCAGCGATCTCATTAGGGATCTCCTGACGGAAATTCACACCGAGATAGTCCTCGATGGTCGACTCGATGACGGTATGGAGCTTGACGATCGTTTCTGCTTCGCGGATTTCCACCATGTCAAAAATAACATAGACCGGCTCCTTCCCCTCTCGCTTGATCTTCAGGTTGAGCGTCGCAAACGCGCTGTCCTTGTTGCGGCTGTTGACCGAAACCGTGCCCAGGCTGAAACGGTCGAGAAAATCCTTCGACGTCCCCCTCGCCCAGAGGTAGATCGCCTTGTCTGTATAGACCAGATAGTCCTGATAAACGATGTTACCAACCCGCTCCTGGTGGGATTCGTAAAAAACGCCGTCGAAAAAGGCTATCGGGTTTTCACCTTCGCCGATGAGCCGTTTCTGGAAAAACTCAGTGACATCGTTCAGTTCGGTCTGCCCTGAGACATAGAGAGAAATATTAGCCATTACTGCGTCCGATCAACGTTTCCTGTGTTGCCTTCGATCATTTATGAACACTCAAACCATTAAAATATGAAAACAAAAATAAATTACGTAACAAAGAACCGGCAAGGGCAAGACTCGCACAGCAAGGGCAGGTCCGGCCATCTGCCATCCGTGCGTCGGCTGTCGGAATCTGGCGGGAGGGGGGGGAACAAAAAAAGGCAGTGAAGGCGAATCGCCTCTCACTGCCTTTATGGTTTTGAACCGATCGGTTTGCTTATTTGGCAAACTTCGATTCGACTTCCTTGGTAGGAACGGCATAGCCGGAAACCTCAGGTGAAGAACCACGAAGGCTGGAACCGCCGCCCATGCTGCCATAAGCATTACGGTTGATCCTCATGGTGCCTTTGCCGAGGGAATCGAACAGCATGCCTACGGTTTCCCAATGGCCTTCCACCATAACCTCAAAAATACGGCCTGCGGCGGCTAAAATGTCGGTAAATACGCCTCCTCCACTCATAACTCCTCCTTTTGGAATTTAATTGACAGAAAAAAAATACAACTCTCGATAAGCCTGGACTTTGGTATAAAAATAAACGAATAAACGACAAAACGCAAAAAAAAGATTACGTCCGACATGAGATCAACGCATCGAAGTGGCCGGGCGGGTATCTTTCCGGCCTTACTTGCCGCCGGTGGTCTTCTGGAACGAGCCTGCGATGTTCTTGACCGCATCAGATGCCGATGCGCCTACGTCGCCAACGGCTTTGGCCGCATTGCCCGTCACGTTCTCGACACTCTTCACCGCGTCGTCGTACAGTTCGCCAGCCGAGCGGGAAACATCCTTGACGGTAATCGCCACGCGGTCGATGGTCTCGCCGACCACGCCACCCGTGCTGCCAAGCACCTTGCCGATGCCGGAAGCGTCGACCAGAGAGCCGACCGTGTTGGTTACCGCCTCGACAACGCCGCCTGCCAGCTCGAGACTGCCGACGATGGCGCTCTGGCCGGTCAGGAGCACGCTTTCCGCAAGAAAGGTAAGCCTGTCGGTAAATTCAAGATCCTTGAAATCCTTGCGGAGCTTCTGGTAGGATTCTGACATAGGGTCCTCCTTTGTTATGGCTGCAATGAACAGCCGTCTGTTACTGGTTGTACTGCGTGAAATGAAAATGAATCATGCCTTGTGCATCTCCCGAGATCTCTTGTGCTGGCCCTGGCGTTCAAGATCGAACGGGATGTGCAGCCACTTGTCCTTGAACACGGCGTCTCCGGGTTCGAGGCCGGTGAGGCTTATCGGAAGGGTGATGATCTTCCGCTGGTTCCCGATCTGCACAAACAGCTCGTCGCCGGTGACCCACACGTCGATGTCGACCGGATTGGCAAACATGAGCTTGAGCTGCACCTCGTAGACATCGCCCGTGCGGATGAACTTGATCGGTGGTTCGTCGTACATCATCCCTGACGGGTCGACATCTCCGTAGATGTCGTGAGCAAACATTTCGAGAGCCTTGACCCCGACGATCTCCTGGTCGTACATCTTCAGCTTCTTGACCGGCAGCGGGGCGAACCCCTCCTCGATCTCACCGAGATATTTCTGCTGGATCGCCTTCCATTTTTCAAGGTATCCGCTGTTCTCCTGCATGTCGAGCAACCTGTTGACCAACACCATGTCCACCTTGAACCCGTAGAGGTTGAGGTAGGTGAGGGCGCGCATGGTCTCCTTGATCGACATCTTTTCCGCGTTCATGACCAACCTTACGGTGGACTTGACGTTGTCGGTCAGGATTTCGCGGATGTCCTCGAGTTCGTCGAACACCTGGTCGACCGACTCGATGGCATCTTCCGGGGGAATATAGTAGGCGATCTTGTCCGACATCTTCGATAGCGGCTTGCTGAGCGGTCGGACGATATATTTATTGACGTTCTTGACGGCCTTCATGCCCCACGAGAGGGTGTCGGGCAGGGAGAGCAGCCTCAGGGTCTCGCCGGTCGGAGCGGTGTCGAGCACGAGGGCATCGTACAGGCCGGCCGACTTATAGCGTTTGATCCTCAGCAGGGAGAAGAGCTCCTCCATGCCGGGAAGGATGGTCATTTCGTCTGCCATGACCCCGGATACCCCCTGAGCCATGAAAATGCGGGTGTAGTACTTCTGTACCGAATGCCAGTTCTGCTTGAGATCGACGTAAGGGTTGACCTCGATGGCATGGAGGTTCTCCTTGATCTTGGTCGGCTCGGCGCCCAGAGGCAGGTTGAAAGAGTCAGAAAGGCTGTGTGCAGGATCCGTGGAAAGCACCAGGGTACGATGCCCCATCTCGGACAATCTGACGGCCGTCGCGGCCGAAACGCTGGTCTTTCCTACACCGCCTTTACCTGTAAAAGTCAATATACGCATGAACCGGGCATTGGAATTGTTTATACCGCCAAGGTCAATAAGATATACATCTCCCGAGATTCTGCAAAGGAACAATCCTCGCTCACGGGCTTGCCTGGAGGCATGCTGGGCGGCTTCGGCACACATTCGAAACAGTTGCCCCCGAAAGGCATGCCGAACGGTTCGGAGAACTTCTGGCGGGAACGGGCATTTGCAAAATCCCCGACTGCGATTTAATTAGTGGCAACAGCCGTTCCGGCCGCCGTTTCAGGAACCACTCACCTTCCCAGCCATGATCCCTTCCAGCACGATCGCCGACGTCAGGGCCCTCGTCACCGATACCCGAGCCATCGGAGCGGGAGTTTCCGTCATCTCCCTGGAGTGTCCGGGCATCGCCGCCACCGCCCGCCCGGGCAACTTCGTCAACGTCAAGGTGAATGCTTCGAGTCAACCGCTGCTGCGGCGCCCGTTCTGCATCCACGACGTCCGGGGCAACACGATCGACATCATGGTCAAAACCGTCGGCCGCGGCACCTCGTTACTCTGCGAGGCCACCTGCGGCACCGGACTCCTGGTGCTCGGGCCGCTTGGAAACTCGTTCGGAATCGAAACCGGAGAGTTCGACACCGCCCTGCTCGTTTCGGGCGGCATCGGCACGGCCCCCATGCTGTTCCTGGAAAAAAGCCTCTCCGCAAGGGGGATCCCCTTCCTGAACCTGGTCGGAGGGCGGACGCGCACCGACCTCCTTACCCGTGGCCTCTCGAACTGCAGCACGGCCACCGACGATGGCTCCGAAGGTTTTCACGGCAACGTCGTCGAACTGCTGAAGCACCAGATCGCATCCGGAAACGCGCCCGGCAGGCATAAGGTATTCGCCTGCGGCCCGAACCCGATGCTCAAAGCCCTCGCTCGGTTCTGTGCCGCCAGTTCCATCCCTTGCGAGCTGTCGCTCGAATCGGTCATGGGCTGCGGTGTCGGCATCTGTTACGGCTGCATGGTCGAGTTGAACAATGCCGACGGGGAAAAGGAGCGTATCCTGCTCTGTCGGGAAGGCCCCGTGATCGACGGCAACCGCTTCACCGCATAA
>JAAXXR010000088.1 GCA_013334335.1 Chlorobiaceae bacterium | reverse complement strand
CAGGGACAGGGACAAACAAACCAGGAGGTAATGGAGGGGTTCATCGATCACACCCGGAGCGTGCTCCGCAGGAAACTCAAGTCGGCGACGAACGGGATCACCTATCTCATCGTCCTGGCGCTTGGCGTTGCGGCCCGCGCTTTGAGCAGGGATCAGGCCAAAAGGCTGGCCTCGTTTATGGGGGACTTCATGCACCACGCGCTCGGCATCAGGCGCAGGATGGTCTACGAGAACCTCGGACTCACTTTTCCGGAGAAATCCGCTGCCGAAATCGCCTCAATAGCTGAAAAAGTGTACAGGAATGTCGCCATGACCCTGATGGAGGTGCTGCGCTTTCCGCTTATCAGGAACAGGGCGGATGCCGCGGCGTTGGCCGATGTCGATGCCGTTGAGTTTCTTCGAAAGACACGCAGCATGAACAAGGGCGCGGTCTTCGTCTCTGCCCATTACGGCAACTGGGAGCTCATGGGTTTGGCATTCGGCCTGCTGGTCACGCCGGTATCCATCGTTGTCAAACGTCTGCGCAACACCCCGCTCGACCTCAGGATGAACCGATGGCGGACCATGGGCGGCAACAGCATCATCTATAAAAGAAACGCGCTCCGCGACGGACTGAAAACCCTCGCATCAGGCGGTGTGCTTGCGATCCTCGGCGACCAGTCTGACCCGAAAGGCGGGAACTTCGGAGAGTTTCTCGGACGGCGGACGACCATGTTCCACGGCGCCGCTTTTTTCGCCCTCAAGGCCCAGGTGCCCCTTTTCGTTTGCATGTGCCAGAGAAAGGGGGACGGGCGCTATAACCTCGAATACGAGGAGGTCGACACTTCCGACCTCACCTTCTGCAGGGAGGATATCGCCATCCTGGCCTCGCGTTACACCCGCGTCATTGAATCCTATATCCGCCAATGGCCGGAAGAGTGGTTCTGGCTCCATGACCGCTGGAAGAGGAGCTGACCCGCTCGTAACGTATATTTATAAAGAGCCGCCCGGGGGGGTTGACGGATCCCCCAGACCAATTCTCTCAGCAAAACAGCGTTTCCGATGACGTCACGCAATACCCGATCGGATCGTGCACTCTACCTCATGTTTGCCCTCATGGTGATCGGGGCGAGGTTCATGATCGTGGCTGCATACGGCAACGCAATGCCTGTCTGGGACCAGTGGGATGCCGAGATCGACCGGCTTTTTCGTCCGTGGATGGAGGGGACGCTTCGATGGCAGGAGCTTTTTGCGGCACACAACGAACATCGGGTCTTCACCGGACGGGTACTGGCCTTGCTCCTTTTTGTTCTCAATGGCCAGGTGCTCAACCCCATGCTCGAGATGGTTGCCAATGCCATACTGTTCGCCGGCGCACTGCTGCTGCTCCTGTACGGCCTTCTCGGCATGTTGCCTGATGGCCGGAATCGTCTGCTGATCATGCTTTTCGCTTCCCTGTTGTTTTCCATTCCACTTGGAGTCGAAAACATTCTGCTCAACAACTCCGCGCTCTATTTCATCATCTTTTTCAGCATGGTCTTCCTGCTCGCCCTTTCGCGCAGGAGCGGGGATTTTTCCTTCTGGGACATCGTCGCGCTGTTGAGCGGACTGCTCGCCTGCCTCTCCTTCGCCTCGGGAGTCCTCACCCTTGCCGCGGGAATCTTTTTGCTTGGGTTACAGTGGTTCCTGGGGGTGATGCGAACCCGCTCGACCGTCGTCATGATGGTTTTGCTCGTCCTCATGCTCGTGCTGTTCATCAAGCTCACACCGTCGATTCAGGGGCATGATCAGTTCAGGAGCAGAACACTCCTTGATTTTATTGTCTCCATCCTCAGGATGACCGGCGGGCTGGTGTTTTTTGTTCCCTCCGTCGTGTTCATCTTCAGGCAACTTCGGCACAAGCCTGGATCCGGCGATCCGACCTGGTTTCTTGTTGCCCTGTGCCTCTGGGTCTTCGGACAGATGGTGGTCATCGCCTACGGACGTGGCCACAGCAATGTGCTCACGTCGCGTTACCGTGATCTGTATGCGATCGGCTATCTGGCCAACCTTGCAGCATTTCTGGTGCTCATGCGCGATCCGGGCCTCAACTGGAAATCGTGGCCGCTCAAGGCATGGCTGATCACCTTCTGCGCCATTATCATGGCGGTCATGCCCCTGATTGTCCGAGACCTTTCCCGGACGCGGGCTCTTGGCATCGAATACGAGGCAAGGGTCAGAACGTACCTGACGACACATGACGAAAACGTGCTGATTGAGACTGGTGCAAAATTGCCGTATCCCGACCCGGTCCGGTTGAAAACGTTACTTGACCGGAAAATCGTTCGGGAGATGTTGCCGAAGCATCATGATGCAACTGACCGCCACACCTCGGGATTTTATTCCTGGCAATTTGCCGGATCAATATTTCTCATTGGTTCCATCCTCGCTGGTTCAGGTTTGGTTATTTTTTGTTATCTTGTTTTTTATCAACGTGATATGGTTTTATTACGTCGATCAGGTGCCGATTGAACCGTGTTTTGTCATGGTGTAGGGGTTTTGCTGGCGTTTTATGTGTCGATGATGTGTTGATATATACGAAGTAAATAGTGTTTCATAGTTTTTATGTATACGTCCGGTTCTCTTATATGTTTATTTTCTTGAAATTCCGTTGAATATCAGCTCATAACAGCGTATATTTACAGTCTTATTTCCCTATAGGCTCCAAGTATTCTACCGCGAACCGTTCGCTCTATGAAAGCTGTCATTCTTGCCGGTGGTTTGGGCACCCGTATTTCCGAGGAGACCCATCTCAAGCCGAAGCCGATGATCGAAATCGGCGGTAAGCCTGTGCTGTGGCACATCATGAAGATCTATTCCGCCTACGGCGTTCACGACTTCATCATCTGCTGCGGATACAAGGGCTACCTGATCAAGGAGTACTTCGCAAACTACTTCCTGCACATGTCCGACGTGACCTTCGACATGGAGCGTAACGAGATGGAGGTGCATCACCGGAAGGCCGAACCCTGGAAGGTGACGCTGATCGATACCGGGGAGGAAACCATGACCGGCGGACGCCTGAGAAGGGTCAGGGACTACGTGAGGGATGAAGAGGAGATCTTTTTCACCTACGGAGACGGAGTGAGCGACGTCAATATCGACGATCTGCTCGCATTTCACCGCAGCCAGGGGGTCAAGGCGACGCTGACCGCGACCATGCCTGCGGGCCGGTTCGGCGTGCTCGATATCGAAAACCACAAGGTGCATACCTTCAAGGAGAAGCCGAAAAGTGACGGCGCGATGATCAACGGCGGTTTTTTCGTGCTTTCACCCGACGTGATCGACTACATCGACGGAGATCAAACCTCCTGGGAACGGGAGCCGCTGGAGCGTCTTGCAAAGGAGGGAAGCCTCGCCGCATATGCCCATCACGGATTCTGGCAGCCCATGGATACCCTCCGGGACAAAATGATGCTCGAGGATCTCTGGAAATCGGGCGAAGCGCCCTGGAAGGTCTGGTAAAGGAAAAAGGCGATGCTCAACAAAACGTTCTGGTCCGGGAAAAAGGTACTGCTCACGGGACACACCGGTTTCAAGGGATCCTGGCTCGCGATCTGGCTGGAGATGCTCGGCGCCGAAGTGACCGGGTATGCACTTGAACCGCTGACTCCGAATGACAACTTCGTGCTCTCCGGTATCGGCGCCAGGGTCAGCCACCATGTCGGGGATGTGCGCAATTTCGACCAGTTGCATCAACTTTTCGAACAGGCGCGTCCGGACATTGTGTTTCACCTTGCTGCCCAGCCCCTGGTCAGGGAGTCCTACAACAATCCGAAAGAGACGTACGACGTCAACGTCGGAGGGACGGTCAACGTGCTCGAATGCTGTCGCCGGAGCGATACGGTGCGGGTGATCGTGAACGTCACCACCGACAAATGCTATGAGAACCGGGAGTGGGTCTGGGGCTATCGCGAAAACGACCGCCTTGGAGGCCACGATCCCTACAGCTCCAGCAAGGCGTGCAGCGAACTGGTGACCGATGCGTACCGCAAGTCGTTTTTCAGCCCGGGCGCTTATGCCACGCATGGCAAGAGCCTCGCTTCGGCAAGGGCCGGCAATGTTTTCGGCGGGGGCGACTGGCAGGTCGACCGGATTATTCCGGACTGTGTCCGGCACCTCGAACGCGGTGACCCGATCGTCGTCAGGAACCCGCATGCCATTCGTCCCTGGCAGCATGTACTCGAACCGCTTTCCGGTTACCTCATGCTTGCCGAGAAGATGTTCGACAAGCCGATGGACTACGCAGAAGCATGGAATTTCGGTCCTGAAGACTCCAGTTTCCTCTCCGTCGGAACCCTGGTCGATGCCGTCGTGAAGGCGTGGGGATCGGGATCGTGGGAAGACCGTTCAACCCCGGGTGCGGTGCACGAAGCGCACCTGCTCAAGCTCGACATCACGAAAGCCAAGGCGATGCTCGGCTGGGCGCCGGTCTGGAAGATCGAACGGGCGGTCGGTGAAACGGTCAATTGGTACCGTGATTACAGGAAGAGTCAGGTGTATCAGCTTTGCCTCAGGCAGATCAACGACTACATGAACGACCGGTAACCGGAGAAACACGGATGAAGGTGGTTTTTCTCGGTACGAACGGATGGTACGACACCCCGGTTGGCAACACCATCTGCATCCTGATCGAAACCGGAAGCTCCATTATCCTGCTCGATGCCGGGAGTGGTCTCTACAAGGCCGACCGATATTTC
>JAAXXR010000087.1 GCA_013334335.1 Chlorobiaceae bacterium | reverse complement strand
AGAGATATCCACTGCTCACAAGCAGGAGGAGGTTGTGCTTTAGGGGGATGTATTGGCATGAACGTGGGCGGGCCGGGGCTGACGCTCCCGGTGCTCCTTTCGGGAGCGCTTCAGCCCCGGCCATGGGGTACCATTCCCGACAGGATCATATGCTATAGTCCCCGGTGAACACCTTCACCTTGTCGAGCGTGATGAATACCTCTTCATCCTTTGAAAGTTGCAGGTTTCGCCAGGTCTCCCTCGGTATTTCCGCCTCGATCGGTTTGTCGAAGAGCGGTGTTTCCAGCTCCAGTCCGATCTGGCCACCCATGAGCCGGATGTCCCGAATGATACCGACCAGATCGCCAGGGCCGCTGCGAATCCTGCTGATGCCGATTTCGTGGGGACGGATGAACGCGTGGCCCTCCTTGTCCTCATGGCCGTCAATCGTATGCCGGGCATCGATCGGATGTTCTCCGACCACCACCTTGCCATTCCGGATCCTTCCGCGGAACACGTTGACGTTTCCAATAAAGTTGTAGACGAATGCGTTCGCCGGATGGTCGTAGACCTCCTGTGGCGGCCCCTGCTGCTCGATCCGCCCCTTGTTGATCACGACGATCCTGTCGGCAAGCTCAAGGGCCTCCTCCTGGTCGTGGGTGACGAAGATGCTGGTGACATGGATGTCATCATGCAGCTTGCGGAGCCAGCGCCGGAGCTCCTGTCGCACCTTGGCGTCGAGCGCCGAGAAAGGCTCGTCGAGCAGCAGCACCTTCGGGTTCACGGCCAGCGCCCTTGCAAGGGCCACACGCTGGCGCTGGCCGCCGGAGAGCTGCGAGGGATAGCGGTTGAGCGCCCACTCCATCTGCACCAGTTGCAGCAGGTGCCCTACCCGGTCGCGGATCTCGCTTTTTGAGGGGCGGCTTGCCGATGGCCGGACCCTGAGGCCGAACGCCACGTTCTCGAAGACGTTCAGCCGCCTGAAGAGCGCATAATGCTGAAAAACGAATCCGACGTTTTTCTCTCTCGCCGGCAGGTTGGTCGTATCCCGTTCTTCGAGGATGACGTTGCCGGCGTCCGCTGTTTCCAGGCCGGCGATGATTCTGAGCAGGGTGGTCTTTCCGCAGCCGGATGGCCCGAGCAGGGCGATGAGCTCACCCGTTTCCACGCTCAGGCTGATGTTGTCAAGAGCGGTATAGTCTGCATATCGTTTGGTGACGTTGTTGATCTCGATACTCATGTCAGGTCAGGATGGGTTGTTGCGTTGATGGATATGGACGCGCTGTTCGACGATCGCTTTGAGCGCGACCGTCACGAGAGCCAGGAATACGAGGATCGAGGCCACGGCGAAGGATGCAGCGTAATTGTATTCGCTGTACAGGATCTCCACATGGAGCGGAATGGTGTTGGTCATGCCCCGGATATGGCCTGAGACGACGGAGACCGCGCCGAACTCTCCGATGGATCGCGCCATGCAGAGGATCATGCCGTACATGACTCCCCAGCGTATGTTCGGCAGCGTGATGACGCTGAACACCTGCCATCCCCTTGCGCCCAGCGTGATGGCAGCCTCCTCCTCCTCGCGCCCCTGGGACTCCATGAGCGGGATGAGCTCCCTTGCCACGAAGGGGAAGGTGACGAACAGGGTGGCGATGACGATGCCTGGTGTCGAGAAGATGATCCTGATACCGTGATCCGCGAGCCATGAACCGAACGCCGTACGGCTGCCGGCAAGGAGGACGAAGATCAGGCCGGCGATGACCGGAGAGACCGCGAACGGCAGGTCAAGGAGGCTGACGAGCAGGGTCTTGCCCCTGAACGAGAATTTCGAGACGGCCCATGCGGCCGTGACGCCGAACACGGCGTTCAGCGGGACCACGATGGCTGCCGTGATGAGGGTGAGCTTCACGGCAGCGAGCGCAAAAGGTTCGCGGATCGATTCGAGGTAGAGCCCGACACCTTTTCTGAATCCCTCGGCAAAGACCAGCGCGAGCGGCATGAAGATGAATGCGGCAAAAAAAAGTATCGTCAGCACGATGAGGAGGGCCTGGACCGCAGGGTGGTCGTTCCTGGACTGCCTCGTGCCGCGACCGGTTTTTCGGGTGATGGAGTGCTGCATGGTCGTATCAGGGGGGGATTAACGGTATGACTTCTGCTGCCATCGCTGGACTCCGTTGAGCACGAGCAGCATGGAAAAGGAGATCAGGAGGAGGACGAGTGCGACCGCCGAAGCGCCGTCGTAGTCGAACTGGTCGAGCTTCGTCATGATCATCAGCGGGGCGATCTCGGTTTTGAAGGGCAGGTTTCCGGCGATGAAGATCACCGAACCGTACTCCCCGATCCCTCTCGCGAAGGAGAGCGTCACTCCGGTCAGCAGCGCAGGAAAGAGATGTGGAAGCAGGATCCTGCGGAACGTCTGCCAGCGGGTCGCTCCGAGGCTCTGGGCAGACTCTTCGATTTCAGGTTCGAGTTCGGCCAGTACCGGCTGGATGGTCCGGACTACAAACGGGAATCCGATGAAGATCAGGGCAATGACGATGCCTGATGGCGCATTGATGAGCTGGATATCTGCTTTCGCAAGGAGCTGGCCGATCCATCCGACAGGCGAGTAGAGGGTGGCGAAGCAGATGCCGGCGACGGCAGTCGGTAACGCGAAGGGGAGGTCGACCATCGCATCGAGTACCCGTCTGCCCGGAAACCGGTAGCGGACAAGGGTCCAGGCCGAGAGGAACCCGAAGATGGCGTTGAACAGGGCCGCGACGATGGCCGTTGAAATGCTGAGGCGATAGGAGGCGAGCACCCTTGGCGAGGTGACCGTTGCGATGAAGGCCTGCTGGTCCATGTTGAAGGAGCCGATGACGATCGTAGCGAGCGGGACGATGACGATGGCCGACAGGTAGAAGACCGTGTACCCCATCGAGAGGCCGAATCCAGGCAGGATATGGCGATTTTTGCGTGTGAACGGCGGCATGTCGGTTTGTTGCGTCGGGACCGCAGGCGAAAACGGGATCGGAGGCGAATCCCGTTTTCGAGGAGAAGGCTACCTGCGGTGAGCGGTGATTAAAATAAGATTCAGGGGGTGTAGATCTGGTCGAAGGTGCCACCGTCACTGAAGTGCGTTTTCTGGGCCTGGCGCCAGGTACCGAAAAACTCCTTCAGCGTGAAGAGCTTGATGTTCGGGAAATTCGACGCGTATTTTTTGAAGGCGGCCGCGCTGCGGGGACGATAGGAGTTGCGGGCGATGATCTCCTGTGCCTGCGGCGTATAGAGGTAGTTCAGGTACGCTTCCGCCACCTTCCTGGTATGGTGCCGGTCAACGTTCCTGTCGATCACGGCCACCGGGGGTTCGGCCAGGATGCTGACCGGTGGAGCCACGATTTCGAATTTGTCGGAACCGAACTCTTTCAGGATCAGATGCGCCTCGTTCTCCCAGGCGATCAGCACATCGCCGAGCCCCCGCTGCGTAAAGGTGAGCGTCGAGCCTCTGGCTCCGGTATCAAGCACCGGCACATTCTTGAAAAGTGCCTTGACGAACTCTTTGGCCTTTGCCGGAGATCCGGTCTGTTTCTGCTTGTATCCCCATGCGGCAAGGTAGTTCCAGCGGGCTCCACCAGAGGTTTTGGGGTTGGGGGTGATCACCGAGATGCCAGGCTTGACCAGGTCGTCCCAGTTCCTGACCCCTTTCGGGTTGCCCTTGCGCACCACGAACACGATGGTCGAAGTGTAGGGGGTGCTGTTTTGTGGAAGCCGTTGCTGCCAGTTTGTCGCCAGCAGCTTGCTGTCCGCGATGGCATCGATGTCGTAGGCGAGTGCCAGGGTGACGACGTCGGCTTCGAGTCCGTCGATGACCGCGCGAGCCTGCTTGCCGGATCCGCCGTGCGACTGGTTGATGGTGACCGTCTGGCCGGTCTTCTGTTTCCAGTAGCTGGCGAAAGCGGCATTTTCGCTCTGATAGAGCTCCCTGGTCGGATCGTAGGAGACGTTCAGCAGGGTCACGTTCGCCGGTATGGCGGCCTGTGCAGTCGAACCGAGCAGGCTGGAGAAAAGCGCGAGCCCGACGGTGAATCTGCTGCGTTTTGTTCTGAAGTGTTTCATGATAGGATGATGATCGGTTGAAAATGGTTGATTGATTGATAAACAAAAAACCGGTTCACTGACATGGTGCAGGAACCGGCGGGTGCGAAGGCTGCCTTGAGCTTCAAGCACACATGCCGGAGAGTATGGTTTCGTCGGTGCAGGCCCGACAGCTTCTGGACTGGCAAAAGCGCAGGCTTCTCTTGTTCATGGTGTGCATCTTCATGGCAGTGTCTGGTTGAATTGTTCGCAAATAAAGCTTCTTGAGGCAATATGCCGTGCTCCCTACCATGCAAATACCACAAACATGGTAGGGAGATGGAAGCGCCTCGGCTCCTGTCAGCTGATGAACAGGGTCGGATGCTTTTTCGCCATGCAGGCGATGATCTCCTCCTCGGTGGAGAGCGCACGGCAGTCTCCTGATCCGGGGAGCAGGAGGGCGAACAGGCGGACCAGCTTCATCCTCATGGTTCGGGGTTTTGCCTGATTCCGCGGAGTCAGGTTGCTGTTCTTTGTCTCGTTCTGTTCACTGTTCATGGCCATTATCCTGTTTGGTCACCGGTTGTTCCTGATTGAGTCTTCAGATGGCGACCTGTTCGTTCTCGAACTGGTAGAGCAGGGTCGACAGGTAGCGTTCGCCGGTGTCGGGAAGGATCACCACGATGCGCTTGCCGTCGTTCTCCGGGCGCAGTGCCAGCTGCAGGG
>JAAXXR010000086.1 GCA_013334335.1 Chlorobiaceae bacterium | reverse complement strand
GATTTCCCGCTTTCTCCTGAACAGCTCCGCAAGCAGCTCCGGCTCGCCGAGAGCAGCGACCGCTACCTGTTTTTTACCCGGGACGCTTCAGGGGAGCTCGTCGGCCTCATCTGCCGGCGGAGTGCCGGAGTCTGAGGAGCTCCTTGCGGGCCATGCCGAAGCGCAGGCCCTGGATGCTCACGGTCACGGCGTCGGCGCCGAGCTGCTGCATGAACTGGTGCAGGATCAGCGTCCCCATGAGGATGACGTCAGCCCGCCCTTCGGGAATGCCGAGGGCTACGACAGCGCTCAGGGGCAACAGGCGCAGTCGTTCCAGCAACCGGTGCACCTGGTCAAACTCCAGCCGGAAGCCTTGCACCTTTTCGGGATCGAACCGGAGGTCGCCCATGGTCACCTGGGCGATCGTGGTCAGGGTTCCGGCCACGCCGAACACCGTCTGCGTTGACGTCAGAAACGGTGCGAGGCTCTCCGACAGGCGGCGGTTGATCTCGTCGAGCGCGGCGTCGTACTGCGCCGTCGAGGGCGGAAGGCCGGTGAGGAAGCGCTCGGTCAGCCGTACCGATCCGATGTCGATGCTCACCGAACGGTCGACGGCCGAAGCGGTGCCCGTGATGATTTCCGTGCTTCCCCCGCCGATGTCGATGACGGTGAAGGGTTCGGGGATTGCGCCGATGCCGGCGACGGCGCCGAAGAAGGTGAGTTCGGCCTCCTCCTTGCCGCTGATGCAGCGCAGCTCGATGCCGGTGGCGCGCTGCACTTCGGCGATGATCACGTCACGGTTCGCGGCGTCGCGAAGGGCGCTGGTCCCTGCGGCCAGTATCGTCCCGACGCCGAGGCTCCGGCACCGTTCAGCATAGCCGGAGAGGCAGGCCACGAGACGATCGAGCGCCTCCCTGCAGATGATCCTGCCCTCGTCGACATCCTGGCCGAGCCGGACGATGGTCTGGCGATGTTCGACCGGAATGATCCGGTCCGACTCGGGATCGAGGTCGGCAACCAGGAGCAGGGCGGTGTTGGTGCCGACGTCGATGCATGCGGTTCTTTCCATGTACGGAGCGTTCATTTTCCCGGTTCGATCAGGCAGGAGAGCCACTCCTCCTCGTAAATGGTTTTCTTTGCGGTATAGCCCAGGCGCTTGAGCAGCTTCTTCAGCCAGGGCTCATCGTACACGAGCACTCCCGAGAGCAGCACCTCGGCTCCGGGCGCATGCTTGCGGATGACCGGCAGGATGCGGTCGATGACGTTCTTGTTGATGTTGGCCAGGACCAGGTCGTAGCCCTCCTGCAGGTTCGCCGCCAGCTCCTCCTCGGCGTCGAGCAGTTCCACCCGGATCTCCGGCGCCTGGTTCTCCTCGACGTTTTCGACGGCGTTCTCCGCCGCCCAGGCGTTGTTGTCGAAAGCAAGGATCGGGTTCCGGTTGCCGAGCTTTCGTGCGGCTATTGCCAGCACTCCGGTTCCGGTGCCGATATCCATGATCTTCCGGTCGGCGAGATCGAGCTCCTCCATCTGCCGGAGCATGAGGCGTGTCGTGGCGTGGTAACCGGTGCCGAAGGACATTTTCGGATTTATGGCGATGACGATCTGTCCGGGCTTGAGGGGGAACTCCTTCTGCTGCTGGACGATGAGGAAGCGGTCGGAAACCTCCACCGGTTTCAGGTGGGCTTCCCATTCGGCGTTCCAGTTCCTGTCGGCAAGGAAGGTCGCGGTGAAGTGCGGCACGGAGCCGAAAGCCTCCTGCAGCAGTGTCCTGATGGAGGCCTCTTTGGCATCGTTCCATTCGCTCTCGGGCAGGTAGGCCAGCAGTCGCCGCTCCTCTTCCAGGAAGTATTCGATGTCCGCCTGTGAGAGGACGGCAATGTAGATCTCGAAAAGGTCGCTGTCGATTTCGAAGGACAGCTCGATATGGTTATGCGTTTTCGGCGGCTGCATGGTCGTGGGTTCCTTCCGGAATGGTGGCGTGTTTCTGTTCTGGTCGTCAAGATACGAATTTAACATGCACCCTGAACAACCGGTTCCGGAAGCCGCACGCAGAACCGGGAAGGGATTGGCGCGCCATCGCCGTGCACGTGGTCAGTCGACCCTGATCACCCTTGCGCCGAACGCGAAGTGCGCATTGTACCAGCTCTGACGGAGCGAACTGATGGTGACGCCCGCCTTCGTTGCCGAATGGGCGAACCGTCCGTCGCCGAGAAACACGCCCACATGGTCCACGGTCTCCCCGCCGGAGCTGAAGAAGATCAGGTCGCCGCGCTGAAGGCCGTTTCGCGGAACGATGGGTCCGAGGAGCGCCAGGTCGCCGGAGGTCCTGGGCAGGGCCATCTGGAAGGAGATGCTGTAGAGGTACTGCACGAACCCCGAACAGTCGAACCCGTCCGGGACGGTGCCGCCATAACGGTATCGGGTACCTTTGGCGGCCTCGATCCAGTTGAGCATCCTCCGGTAGTCTTTTTCAGACACATTCACCGGCAGAGGGCAGCCGGCAAGGCCCTCGGGGCGGGTGCAGGAGATATATGATTTTCTCTTTTTTAAGCTATATTTGCTCTCCAAGCGTTCGGAGAGGGATCGCGCACTCTGGCATGCGCCGAGTGAAAGCATGATGCCCGAGAGCAGCAGGGCGACGACGGTTTTGACGGATCTGCGCATCCTTGGCGCCGACAGCTGCATGAATCGGTCACGCACGTTCATGGGGGCAGGCCGGAATTCCGGTGTTCTGGGTTCAGGAGTCTCTCCACTATCGCAGTATAATCAATCCGATCCGGAAAACGATCGCGAAACACATTCATTTGATTGAGGTTATATGGCAGTCATGAAATTCGGCGGGACCTCTGTCGGCACGGCTTCAGCCATGCTGCAGGCGATCGCCATTGTCGCTGAACAGAGGAAGTCCGGTGTGCCGGTCGTCGTGCTGAGCGCCTGCAGCGGCATCACCAACAAGCTGATCCAGATCGCCGACGCGGCAGGAGCAGGTCGCCTCGAGGAAGCCCTCGCCAGGGTCGACGAGGTCAGGCGGCATCATGTCGGCCTGGTCGGCGAGCTGATCTCCGACGAAGCGCTGAGGGGCGGGCTCGTCGAGAAGATCGAGGCCTATGTCACCCATCTCGAAATGCTCACCAAGGGCATCGAAATCGTCGGCGAGCTCACCGAGCGTTCGAAGGACATGTTCTGCTCGTTCGGCGAACTGCTGTCGACCACCGTCTTCGCGGCGGCCATGAACGAACAGGGGCATCGATGCCAGTGGGTCGACGTCCGCCAGGTGATGATCACCGACGACCGCTACGGTTTCGCCCGCCCGATCGAAGAGGTGTGCGAGGCGAAGGTCGCAGAACTGCTGCGCCCGGTGCTCGACGCCGGGGTGATCGTCGTGACGCAGGGCTATATCGGTGCGACACAGGCCGGCAGGACCACGACGCTCGGCCGCGGAGGCTCCGACCTTTCGGCCGCGCTGCTCGGCTCCTGGCTGCACGAGGATTCGATCGAGATATGGACCGACGTCGACGGGGTGATGACCTGCGATCCACGTCTGGTGCCCGACGCCAGAAGCATCAGGATCATGACCTTCTCCGAAGCGGCCGAACTCGCCTATCTCGGCGCCAAGGTACTGCATCCCGACACGATCGCGCCGGCCGTGAAGAAGAATATTCCGGTCTATGTGCTGAACACCTGGCATCCCGACTCGAAGGGCACCCTGATCACGGACGATCCTGACCTGCTTTCAGGCATGAGCTACGAGGGGCTGGTCAAATCGATCGCCGTCAAGAAGGGGCAGGCAATCGTCAACGTCCGGTCGAACCGGATGCTTGGCCGCCATGGGTTCATGAACGAGCTCTTCGGTGTTTTCGAGCGTTTCGGCGTATCGGTCGAGATGATCTCCACGAGCGAGGTTTCGGTATCGCTTACCGTCGACGATTCGGCCGTCGTCGATGAGCAGCTTCTCCAGGCGCTTTCCGCTCTCGGTGACGTCGAGATCGAGCACAAGGTGGCGACGGTCAGCGTCGTCGGTGACAACCTCCGCATGTCAAGGGGGGTCGCAGGCAGGATTTTCAGCGCGCTGTGCAACGTCAACCTGAGGATGATCTCCCAGGGCGCCTCCGAGATCAACGTCGGCGTCGTCGTCGATGAGCACGATGTTCCCGCGGCCGTTCTGGCCCTGCATTGCGAGTTTTTCGACGAACACTCCTGCGGCCTCCGCATTTTCGAGAAACCTGCCGGCAGCTGACGGAAACCGGGACAATTTACAGGATTACAAAAACAGGGAAGATGATGGATTACAAGAAAGCCGGAGTCGACATCACCGCTGGTGAAGAGTTCGTCCGCCTGATCAAGCCGCAGGTACGCCAGACCTTCACCACCCAGGTGATGACCGACATCGGCGCCTTCGGGGGCTTCTTTCAGCCCGATTTCGCCAGCTACACCCAGCCGGTGCTGGTCAGCAGCATCGATGGCGTCGGCACCAAGCTGAAGATCGCCGTCGAGCTCGGCAGGTACGATACGGTGGGCTCCTGCCTGGTCAACCATTGTGTCAACGACATTCTCGTCTGCGGAGCCAAACCGCTCTTTTTCCTTGACTACTACGCCTGCGGCAAGCTGAAGCCTGAGATCGCGGCAGCCGTCGTGACCGGCATGGTCAACGCCTGCCGTGAGAACGGCTGCGCCCTCATCGGTGGCGAAACCGCCGAGATGCCCGGCATCTATGACGCCGAGGATTTCGATCTCGCCGGCACGATCGTCGGGGTGGTCGACCGGCCGAACATCGTCAACGGTTCCCGCATCGAGGC
>JAAXXR010000034.1 GCA_013334335.1 Chlorobiaceae bacterium | reverse complement strand
GGCCACTGCGGGCTGCGACGATCCGCCCCGCTCCGGCGCCAGGCGACGAAGCGATACCGAACTCACCGTCGCCGAGGCATACCGCCCTGACCGACGGAGGGGTACCGGCAATCCGACCCCGTACCAGCAGCAGCAGGATCTCCTTGCACTCCCCGCCGACCGACACCACCACGATCTCCGAGAGCGCCGGCAGCTTCTCCTGCAGGCCTGTGATCTCGAGGGCCGGAGAGGCCTTGACGCACACACGGGGAGCCTTGCTGAGCATCAGGTCGTGCAGCGCGACGACATCCGGGCTCGTCGACTCCAGCCCCACAGAACGCCGCCCCGCTTCCCGCCTTGCCGGATCGACGTAAATCCAGTCGTAGGCGTCGTCGGGAGTTGCTGCGAGCATCTGGCGGCTCTCACCGATCCTCGTCTCGATGTTCGAGATGCCCAGCGCCCTGAAATTGAAGGCGGCAAGACGGGCAAGCGTCCCGTCGCGTTCGCAGTAGACGACACGCTCGAAGCGCCGGGCGAAAAACATCGAATCGATCCCGAGCCCCCCGGTCAGGTCGATGACCGAGCGCCCGGACATGAGGCCGGCCTTCCACCCGGCAGCTCGCTCGCCAGAGGCCTGCTCGAGGGCGACGGTGGTGTACAGCAACGGATGACGCGAGAGCGAGGGGAGCTTGCGGGCCGCCCGCTGCCGGCAGGCGACCTGTTCGGCCATGGCCCGCACCGGCAGATCTTTGCGTCCGTGATACCTGAGGGCGAATGCCGACGGATCGTCAGCGGCATGGACTTCGACAAGGGCAAGCACCGCGGGGTCGAGGAGGGCCTGGAACTCTTCGGGTGTCATGGAGAAGGATAAATGACTTGATTCATGGTCGACATGCAGAAACCCCGGTGCCGTCGAACCCTTAGGCCTCTGACTTCTGACGCTCCTCATCGACCAGCACGCGGCGGAGCACCTTGCCGATCATCGATTTGGGAAGCGAGTCGCGGATCTCGACGTGACGCGGGACTTTGTAACTGGCCAGCTCCTTCTGGCAATGGACCTTCAGTTCATCGAGGCAAAGCTCGCAGCCGCTTTTCAGCACCACCCATGCCTTGACGGCTTCGCCCTGTCGTTCATCGGGCACGCCGGCCACGCCAACCTCCTGCACCGACGGGTGCCTGGCGATGACCTCCTCGACCTCCCTGGGCCAGACCTGGAAGCCGCTGGGCTTGATCAGGTCCTTTTTCCGGTCGATGATGAACAGGAAGCCGTCCTCGTCGAGGTAGCCGAGGTCGCCGGTATGGAGCCAACCCTCCTTCAGCATCCCCGCCGTCTCCCGGGGGTTGTTCCAGTAACCTTCCATGAGCTGTGGCGCACGCATCAGGATCTCCCCGACCTGCCCGGAAGCCAGCTCGATGCCGCTCTCGGCGCTGTCGACGATGCGGATCTCGACATCGGGAGCCGGTACGCCCACCGCGCCGGACTTCCTCAAGCCGAGCACCGGCGTGCAGACCGAAGCCAGCATCGATTCGGTCATGCCGTAGGCTTCGATGATCCGCGCCCCGGTCAGTTTTTCAAACCGCTGTTTTGTCTCAAGGTGCAGCGACGCTGCCCCGGAAACGATCAATTTGATCGACTTGAGCAGCGACGGATCTTTCTGGAACCTCGGATGGGCGGCCAGGGCACTGAACAGCGTCGGCACGCCCGGCAGCACCGCTGGCCTCAGCGACTTGATGGTGTCGAGCAGGTCGTCGAGGTCTTTCGGGTTCGGTATCAGCGCGAGCGGGAATCCGTTGACCAGCCCGGCGGTCATGATGCCGAGCTGCGCATAGACGTGGAAGAGCGGCATGTTGAGGATGACGACCGACTGCCGGTCGAGCACGACCCCGAACCAGGTGCCGATCTGCATGCCGGTGATGACCATCGACTGATGGCGCCCGACAGCGCATTTCGGCTTGCCGGTCGTGCCTCCGGAAAACATGAACACGGCAGGGTCGGAGGGCTTCACGACAACGCCGGAGGGTGCTTGGCCCGAGTGGGCGGTGATCATGCCCTGCATCATCAGGTCGCCGGGCACGAGCCGCACCCGGTGCCCCTCCCGCTTCTCTTTCAGCAACGTGAAGAGGGTGCGCTTCAGCGAGGGCAGGTACTCCTTGATGTTGGTGGCCACGATCCGCTTCAGCGGCGTCCTCGCCCTGATTTCGTTGACCTTGTCGTAGAACATCGTCAGCACGATGGCGGTCATTGCGCCGCACTCGGTGAAGGCGTGCTCAAGCTCATTGCCGGTATAGAGCGGATTGATCGGCACGACGACGCCTCCGGCTTTCCATATCCCGAACTCCGCGATGATCATCTGGGGGGAGTTGGGCATGAGCAGGGCGACCCGCTCCCCTTTGCGGACTCCGAGGGACAGCAGGGCCGAGGCGAACGCGTCGCTCTGCCGCTCGAGCTCGCCGTAGGAGAGCGAGGCCCCCTTGAACAGGAGTGCGGCGCTGCGGGGCTCTTTCCGGACGGCATCCCGGAGCACATCGAGAAGAGTTGTTTCCGGATATGGCTTGAGGGAGTGCGGAACGCCCTTGTCGTAATGGCGATGCCAGGCTCTTTCGATCATAAAACGTCAAGGATAAAAAGGACTTCTTGAACAGCATAATTTCAGAAACGGAAGAAAATACGGAAATTTCTCCTGCTTTTCCCGCCTTGCGCTCCCGGCTCTGTTTTCTTCAACCCGCACGCCCCTCCTGTTCGACCACCTCGCAGACCGCCGAGGTCAGGAGGTCAAGTTCGCCGGGGGAGCTGATAAAGGGGGGCATGAGATAGACCAGTCGCCCGAAAGGACGGACCCAGACGCCCCGGTCAACGAACATTTTCTGGATGCGCCCCATCTCGATTGGACGTTCGAGCTCGACCACCCCGATGGCGCCAAGCACCCGGACATCCCGCACCCCCGCCATCACGGCACACGGGGCGAGCCCCGAGCCGAGCTGTTTTTCGATGCCAGCCACCCTGGCACGCCACTCCCCCCCCTGCAGGAGCCCCAGGCTGGCGACAGCCACGGCGCAGGCCAAAGGGTTGGCCATGAAGGTCGGGCCGTGCATGAAGAGCCCCGGCATCCCACGGGAGATCGTGTCGGCAACCCGGCCGGTGGCGATCGTGGCCGCGAGCGTCATGTAGCCTCCGGTCAGCGCCTTGCCGACGCAGACGATATCCGGTACGACTCCGGCATGCTCCATGGCGAACATCCGCCCCGTCCTTCCGAATCCGGTGGCGATCTCGTCAAAGATGAGCAGCACCTGATGTTCCGCACACAGCGCACCGAGGCGCTGCAGATAGGCCGGCGAGTAGAAGCGCATGCCGCCGGCCCCCTGGACGACCGGCTCGATGATCACGGCGGCGACCTCACCGGCATGGGCCTCGAGCTGTCGCCGCATATCCTTGATGGCCTCCTCGCGCCAGGGTTCGCCGAATCCGCAGGAGGGGGCTTCGGCGAAAAGCTGTTCGGCCAGCACGCCGCTGAAGAGGTGGTGCATACCGGTCACCGGATCGCAGACCGACATCGACATGAAGGTGTCGCCATGGTAACCCGACCGCACCGTGAGCAGGCGGCGCTTCTCCGGCCGTCCGGCGGCCTGCCAGTACTGCAGGGCCATCTTGACCGACACCTCGACCGAGACCGAACCTGAATCGCAGAAAAATACACGATCAAGGGGTGCTGGCAGCAGTTCGACGAGCTGGCGGCCGAGTTCGATGGCCGGTTCGTGCGTGAGCCCGCCGAACATGACATGGCTCATGCGCCCGAGCTGCTCCGTGACCGCCCGGTTCAGCACCGGGTGGTTGTAGCCGTGGATGGCCGCCCACCACGAGGACATCCCGTCGACGAGACGGCGTCCGTCCTCGAGCACGATCGTCGAGCCCTCCGCGCGGGAGACCGGCCAGACCGGAAGTGGCTCCTGCATCGAGGTGTAGGGATGCCAGAGATGGCTGCGGTCAAAATCGAGATCCATCGTACGCGTCCATGCTAATGGTTTCAGATGTCGAGCAGGGCTGCCGCGGCTCCGGACGCAAACCCCGTTTCGTCGAGATCGACCAGCGGTGCGGTACCCTTTCCGTAGTGTGCCAGCCGCCGTTCGATCACGCGGCGGGTCTCCTCCGCGATCGGCCCCGCCTCCTGTTCGAAGCGGTTGTACACGACCGCAAGGATCTCGATGCCCCGAGTCATGCAGGCTTCGATGGACAACAGGGTATGGTTGATGCTGCCAAGCCTCGGCGAGGTGACCAGCACCAGGCCGTAGCCTGCATCCCGGAGATAGTCGGCCATGAGCAGTCGCTCGTTCAGTGGCACGAGCAACCCCCCGGCGCCTTCGAGCAGCACCAGTTCATAGCGTTTCTGGAGCCTGAAGGTGGCTCGCCGAATGGCCATGATGTCGATCTCCTGCCCCTCCATGGCAGCGGCCAGATGGGGAGAGGCCGGATAAGGAAACACGTAGGGGCAGGTCGTCCCGTCGAGATCGACATCCTGCAACCCGATGCCCATGATCTCCCGGTGTGCGGCGATGTCTGCGGCGACGCCTTCGCACCCGGTCTGGGCGATCTTCTGGGTAATGGTCTGCACCCCGGAAGCGTCGAAGAGCCTGGCGAGGTGGCCGGTGGCCGCCGTCTTTCCGATGCCGGTGTCGATACCCGACACGGCGATCACGCGCCCTTTCATGCAGGCCGCCTCCTGAAACAGCAGCAGATCGGATGGTAGGTCAAACTGACGCCTCCGCCTGTCGAAAACGACTCGCGGTAGCGGTCGAGGAACTGCCGGTAGCGGGCCATGGTCCAGGAACGGCCCGCAACGCCGTTCACGCCGGTCTCCCGGATGTGGTGCAGCACGGCCTCCGGCGAGGAGAATTCGATCCGGCGCTCCTGTTCGGAGACAAACACCGGCTCGAACCCCTCGCTGGCGAGCGCCCCGATCTCCGACAGGGTCAGGTAGGGAAGCGAAACTCCCTCGAGGTGGGCGATCTCCCGCATGTTGCCGGTACCGAAGGTGCTGAAGGCGAGCAGTCCGCCGGGCAGGATCGACGAGGCCATCCTGCCGAAAAAGGCCCGGAGGTCGTGCAGCCACTGCACCGTGGCGTTCGAGATGACCAGGTCGAGCTCTCCCGGCAACGGGGAAAGAGTTTCGATATCCCCGGTCAGAAAACGGCACTCGCCGACAGCCCGCCCGTCGACAGCCCTCATGACGAACTCGCGGCTCCCCTCCACCAGGTCGTTGGCGAAATAGAGACCGACCGAGCGGGTCGCGAGCAGGGCCGAGGTGAGGATCGCCGAACCGGCGCCGACCTCGAGCACCCTTGCGATATGGGTGGGCATACCGGCGAGCCCGATCATGTCGACGAGTTCCATGGCCATGCTCCGCTGGATGAACGCGCTCCGGCGGTAGGTGTGCAGCGAGCGGCCGAAGCGGGTGCCGACGAGCTGCTTGTCCGGAAGCGGGATCATGCGAGCACCTCCGCCCATCCGGATACATGGAAAAACGGGAAGTGGGGCATGTCGCCGACCACGACGACCTCCGTCCCCTGCCAGGCCAGCTGCTGGTGCTCCGGCGGAAAGATCAGGTCGCGCCCCCCGACCACGGCCTTCGAGAAACGCCACGCAGGAACGCCATGCCGTCCCGGTGCGGTTGCTGCTGCGCCAAGGACGCGAAGCTCTTCGGCCTGATCGGGCGTGCTGCGAAGGGAGCGCACGGCATCGAGGCGCTGGTCGCCTGCCGAACCGGCGAACATCCTCCGCTCGAAGCGGCTGCGGTTCGCGTCGGACCAGGTGTCGAGGGTTCCCTTGAAGATGTCGGGCGGAATGCCCCGCGTCCCGTCGACCGGAAACGGGGTACCGTTCAGGGCCACTGCCCGGCGGATCCCTTCGATGCCACACTCCAAAGCCGCCCGAACGCCAAGCGACCAGGCCACGAGGTCGACCGCCCCGTACCGGGACAGCTCCTCAGCCAGTCCCGCAGGCAGGGAAAGGACGCGGTAGTCGTAGAGCATGACAAGGTCATGGCTTTCGAGGTCCGGCGTTGCCGACCGCATCCAGTCGACCAGGTTGCGGTCCATGCCCCAGCCGTTGAAGAACGCCAGCACCTGCGGACGTCCCTGGCGGACAATCCATTCGTGATTCACGTTCCCCTCCGCTTCATGGCGTCGGCAAGGGCGTCGATATCCCCGGCGAGGAGATCGGCCCTGAGCGAAAAACGGAGGCGGGAGCTGTTCTCCGGCACGGTCGGCGGCCTGACCGGCAGGGCGTGGAACCCGGCCTCGCGCATTGCCGCAGCCATGCCGACGGCTTTCCGGTCCTCTCCGAGCAGCACCGGCACGATATGGCTATCGCCGGGCACGTCGAATCCCGCCTCCCGCAGCTCACCTCGCAGCATCGACGCGAGCTTGAGCAGGTGACGCCGCTCGTCCCGCATGCCAAGCTGCTTCCGGAAAGCCATCAGGCTCCATCCGAGCACAATGGGCGGCAGCGCTGTCGTAAAAATCAGGGTGCGCATGGTGTTGACGAGGTACTCCCTGAACATGCCGCGCATGACCGCAAAGGCACCGGTTGAGGCGAAGGCCTTGCCAAAGGTACCGACGAGGATGTCGACATCGCCGGCGACGCCGAGCGCTTCGCACAGACCCAGTCCCCGGTCGCCGTAGACGCCGACCCCGTGCGCCTCGTCGACGATCAGCATCGCCCGGTACCGTTTCTTGAGCTCGACGAGCCTCCTGAGATCGATCAGGTCGCCGTCCATGCTGAACACCGACTCGGTCACGATGAACACCTGCCGGTAGCGCCCGGCTCCGGACTCGAGCTGCTCTTCGAGGTGGTCGAGGTCGGCGTGGCGGTACCGGCGATACTCGGCCTCGGCTATCCTGATGCCGTCGATGATGCTTGCATGGTTAAGGCGGTCGCTGAGAATCAGGTCATGACGATTGCTCAATGCGGGAAGGATGCCGGTGTTTGCGTGATAGCCGCTATTGAACACGAGTGCCGCCTCAGTGCCGTACTCACGGGCAAGCGCCGTTTCAAGTTCGCCATAGAGCGGATGGCTCCCCGTCAGAAGGCGCGATGAAGAGCTGGTGAACGACAGGCTGCCGGAATCCGCTGCATCGGCCTGTTCGGCCAACCACGCAGCGAGGAGCTCCCGGTCGGCCCCAATCCCGAGATAGTCGTTCGAAGAAAGGTTCAGCAGCTGCCGACCGCCCACCCTGATAAAGCGGCCGCCGCCGCCGAAATCGGGCAGGACCCGGTACCGCTGTTTCTCCTTCAGGAGTTCGAGATCGCGGACGATCTGCTCTTCGAACGGCATGGACCGGCGCCCTCCGCTGCTTTCGCCGTGTATCATGCGAACATGGCGACCTGTTCGGCCAACACCCGGTCGGACGCCGTATCACGACCTCTTGTCGTCAGGTACCCGCCCGTCAGGAAGCCATTGGCTCCGGCGAGCATCAGCAATCCCTGGAAATCCTTCATGAGCGTTTCCCGGCCCGCCGCGAACTTGATGATCCGTTCGGGGTGGACAAGCCGGCAGATCGCAAAGGTCTTGGCGATCTCCGGGATGGGCACGCCTTGCTGCCCCTCCAGCCGGGTCCCCTTGATCGGCACGAGCACGTTGAGCGGAATGACATCGACATCGAGCTCCCTGAGCTTGAAGATCAGGGCGATCCGGTCCTGCATGCTCTCGCCGGTACCGATAATGCCGCCGCTGCAAACCGAAATGCCTTGCGCGCGAAGCCTTTTGATGGTCTCGATGCGCTCGTCAACCGTATGGGTGTTGGCGATGAGTTCGCCATAGCGCTCCGGGTTGACCTGCAGGTTCATGTTGTAATGGACGATGCCGCGTTCCGCCAGGGCCGCCACCTGCTCGTCGCCGATCATTCCGAGATCGGCGCACACCTGCATTTCCGGAAGCTCCCGGTGCAGGAGGTCGATCATGCCAAGCAACCGGGTAAACTCGGGGCTGGTCTTCATGTACCCGTATCCGCTGGTCACGATGCCGAAATGCCTGACCCCCTGGTCATATGCCGCGCGGGCGGATTCGAGCACTTTTTCATCTTCGACGAGTCCGTACACGTCGATCGTCGCGCCGTTGTGGCTCGATTGTGCGCAGAAGCTGCAGTTCTCCCCGCATCGGCCCGACTTGGCATTGATGATCGAACACGCATGCACGGCGCCGTTTTTGTCAGCATAGCGGTTCTTGACCTTGTTGGCAAGCGACACGAGGTCGAGCACGTCGCTGTTCGGCAGCTGCCCGAGGGCAGTGGCAAGCTCGATATCGATCGAGCGTCCGGTATCGAGCACGGCATAAGCCTTCAGGATGTCGGGATGCAGTCTGGATGTCATGCGGGTCGTGTTTGATCGTTGATTGATTGGAGGTGGGCTTCACCCGAGTTGACCGGGGTCACCGTACCGTCTTCGCTTCTCAGGAGCAGATGTCCTTCTGCCGAAAGGCCGGTCACCGTCCCGGTGAGGATGCGCTCGAACTGTTCGATGCGCACGGCCTTCCCCTGGAGCCAGGAATGGCGTTCAAGGGTCGGCAGCAGGAAGCCGAGGTCGGGTCGGTCGAGCCATTCGGTGTAGAGGCGCTCGAAGCGGTTGAGCACTGTTGCGAGGATGCGGGCGCGCGAATGGGGGACCCCGGTCTCGATGCTGAGGGAGGTCGCGACTCCGCAGAGCTCCTCAGGCACCGGGTCGAGGTTGACATTCACGCCAAAACCGACAACGACGAAATGGGTACAGTCAGGTTCGGCTTCCATTTCGCACAGGATGCCGCACAGCTTGCGGCTTCCCGAGAGAATGTCATTCGGCCACTTGATGACTGGCGCCAGCAGAGGACATGCAACTTCCAGGGCGCCATGTATGGCTGCCGCCGCGACGAGCGGAATCTCAGGCACTCGCACGGGGGACACCGGGGGACGGAGCACGACGGAGGCGTAGAGGTTGACCCCGGAGGGTGATACCCATGTCCTGCGCATGCGGCCTCGACCACCCGTCTGGTGGTCAGCCACGACCACGCACCCCTCGACCGCTCCGCTTCTGGCCAGTGCACGGGCATGGAGGTTGGTCGAATCGGTCGTTTCGAGGAAGACGAAACTGCGTCCGAACAGCTCCGTATCGAGCAGCGGCACGACCTCTTCGGCTACCGGAGCCCCGGTCAGCCCATCGAGCCGGTAACCAAGGCCGCTCACCGCCTCGACGCGGTAGCCGGCCTTCCTGAGCAGGGAGACATGCTTCCAGATGGCGCTTCGGGTGATCTGCAGTTCCTGGCACAGTTCACCGCCGGAAACGAATCCGTGATGGTTGAGGAGCCTGTGGAGAATCTTGCCGGTGACGGGGTTCATGGAAACGGTGATGGGTGCCCAAAATTGTCAACCTGAATGTACTGTGCGGTTGACAATTAGGCAAGAAGAAACGATCGGACCGACCGGAAGAGCTTAGCCCTCGCCGGCCATCCCCGACGCCACCTGGCGCGTCTCGTAGTTTGAACGGTATTGCTGCAGCCCCTGGAAGATGCCGTAGGCGATCTTGGCCTGCTGTTCGCGGTTGCGCAGAATCTTCTCCTCGTCAGGATTGGAGAGATAGCCGGTCTCGACAAGGATGCTCGGCATCGACGGCGTCCAGAGCACCATGAACCCGGCCTGCCGGACGCCCTGGGCGGTGTTGCTGCCGTACCGGTCGATCTTCCTGAGCACATCCTGGGCGAGTTCGGTGGACTGCGTGGCGAACGCGCTCTGGGCCATGCTGCTCATGATGAGATACTCGTCCGTGAACCCTTTGTAGCTCTCCTTGTAGTTCACCTCACTGGTGATCACCGAGTTCTCGAACATGGCGACATCCAGCGCGGCCTGTGTCTTGTGCGGTCCGAGGATGTAGACTTCGGAGCCCCGGACGCGGCTGTTTCCGGCGGTCGAGTTGCAGTGGATGCTGACGAAGAGCTTTCCGCCATAGCGGTTGGCGATCTTTCCCCGCTCGTTCAGCGGAATGAAGCGGTCGTCCCTGCGGGTATAGATCACCTTGACATCCGGCCATTGCTGCTTGATGAACATGCCGAGGTCGTTGGCGACATTCAGCACGACATCCTTCTCCCTGGTGCCCCGTGTGCCGATGGCGCCGGGATCCTTGCCGCCATGTCCGGCATCGATGACTACGGCATCGAGCTTCCATTTGCTGATGTCGCGGCTGAGCTGCTGCTGGATCATGCGCTCCTTCTCGGTGCGCCGCAGGGCCATGACATCGACGTCGCTCATCACATAGAGCTCGTAGTTGTTGTTTTTCGGGTCATACTGGTATGAAGATGACTTGACCATCAAGGCTGCCGTATTGAGGATGATCGTGAACTGGAGCCCGCCTCCAGGCAGCTGCATCGGGGTGATGGCGCTCACCGCCCCGTCGGGAAAACGTTTGGTGAGGCGAACCATGTTGCCGGTCGCCTTCTCGATGGTCAGGTACGCCGTACCCTTCACGTCAGGCCGCAGATAGGAGGCGACACTCCGGCCGCCGGAAGCCACCAGGCGAATGACGCAACCATTGGCCATGGTTTCGACCTGGATATCCTCGATGACGGTCGGGCCGCTCTTCGGCCGATCGAACGCGCCCATCTCGGGACGCTCACCCGGCAACGTCCCCCCCCCCTCGAGCGATTCGGGGAGCACCCGGCCGATGGCGCGGGAGGAAGCCCCGGCCCGGACTGGACCCAGCGAAGCCCTGATCCTGCCCGACGAAGCGTCATAGACAAGATCCTTGTCGAGCCAGAGCGAGAACATCCTGCAGGTCTGGGCGACGGGCATGTACAGCCGCCCCTCCCGTATGACGGGTGCCGTGGAGAGCTGGAGCAGGCGTTTCGGAACATCCGGGGAGGCGGGCACCACCAGCGAAAAGCTGTTGCCCGCCGTCAGGATACAACTTGATGCCGGCGAACCGAACTCTTCATCGATCTGCATCTGCATGCCATCAACAAGGCTTCGCAGGCGCAGGGCACGCGCCATGGATGACAGGTCGGCAAGG
Source organism: Chlorobiaceae bacterium (assembly GCA_013334335.1). Lineage (GTDB taxonomy): Bacteria > Bacteroidota > Chlorobiia > Chlorobiales > Chlorobiaceae > Chlorobaculum. Next base: position 11,118 of record JAAXXR010000034.1, on the reverse strand, counting down.
AAAACGCCATTCTCCCTGATGCCCAGCACCTTGATGCCATATCCCTGGCCGGAACTGTTCGTTACCTCCATGAAGACGGAATCGGGAAGCGGTTCGGCGTGGAGTGGTCGGAAAAGGAGCAGAAACATGATCGAGAAGACGCCGAGCAGGCGAAGGGAAGATGATGGCATTCGGTCTGACATTGATGGCTCTGCTTGGGGTGTTCGACATTTCAAGGTTAATAATAATACAAATAAATATTGTTTAAATCCCGTGGAGACCTGCACCGTTCCTTTTTTGCCGGACAAAGATACCTGCACAGAATATTTGCCGCCGATACGACTTGTTTGTTTTTTGGCAAGCAACGCCTATCTTTTCCAACATCATTCTGAAGGCACCGCTGCGTTGACGTCGTGGGCGTGTTGGGTGCCGATCAATCCCAAAGCATCAGGGATCACCAAATGGCTTCCAAAAGCGCAACGCCTTCAGCCAGGAACAGGACTCTCGTTGTGGTCGAGTCCCCGTCCAAGGCCAAGACCATCAACAAGTACCTTGGGGATGGCTACACCGTCTATGCTTCTATCGGACATATCAAGGACCTGCCCAAGAAAGAGATCGGCATCGACTTCGACAACCATTACGAACCCCGATACGAGATCATCGCGGGAAAGGAGAAGGTTGTCCGCCAGCTCAAAAAGCTCGCCGGGGAAGCGGACCGGGTGCTGATCGCCACCGACCCCGACCGGGAGGGGGAGGCCATCGCCTGGCACATCTCCAACGAGGTCGAGTTCGCCAGCAAGCCGATCCACCGGGTGCTCTTCAACGAGATCACCAAGAACGCCATCATCGAGGCGATCGGCCGCCCGCGCCAGATCGACTACCGCCTCGTCCGGTCGCAGCAGACACGACAGGGGCTCGACAAGATCGTCGGCTACCGCATCAGTCCTTTCCTGTGGAATGTCGTGTATCGCGGACTTTCTGCCGGAAGGGTCCAATCCGTTGCCCTTCGGCTTATCTGCGAGCGCGAAGCAGAGATTGAAGCGTTCAAATCCCAGGAGTACTGGACCATCTCGGGCGACTTCATCACGCCTGAGAAGGAGACCTTCCGGGCCAGACTGGTGAAAATCGGGGGTGAGAAGCCGGAGATCACCAACGGGGAGCAGGCGGAAGCCATCACCGAATCGATCAGGAAGCGCCTGTTCGGCGTGGGAGAGATCATTCCCAAAGTGATCCAGCGTCGCCAACCGCTCCCGTTCACCACATCGCTCCTGCAGCAGGCGGCATCGAACCAGCTCGGGTTCGGATCACAGAAAACCATGCGGGTCGCCCAGCAGCTGTACGAAGGCATCGAATTGGGGCCGGAAGGCGCCACGGGCCTGATCACCTACATGAGGACCGACTCGACCCGCATCAGCGGTGAGGCGGTCGGCCAGGCGCGCGATTACATTTCGAGCCAGTTCGGGCCGGAGTATATCGGACCCGGAAGTCCGTCCAAGGCCGGCAAGAACAGCCAGGACGCGCACGAGGCCATTCGCCCGACAACCGTCGCAAGGACGCCTGAGTCGCTCAGGAAGCACCTCTCCGCAGACCAGTTCAAGCTTTACGAACTTATCTGGAAGAGGTTCCTGGCGTCGATGATGGCACCGGCGAAGATCGAGCAGACCAGGGTCGACGTCGAAGATCACGAGAAAGAGTTCCTCTTCCGCGCGACCGGAAACCGGACCATCTTCCCCGGCTTCTTCCGGGTCTACGACGACCAGCAGGAGATGGACTATGAAGCGCAGAAGTCGACCCGTGACGAGGTCGAAAAAGAGCAGATCGTCAAGCTTCCCGAACACCTCGCGCTCGGAGACACGCTTCCTCTTTCGGAGCTCGAGCGCCGGCAGAGCTTCACCCGGCCCGCCGCCCGTTACAGCGAAGCGAGCCTCGTCAAGGAGCTCGACAACTACGGTATCGGCCGCCCCTCGACCTATGCATCGATCTTCTCGACCCTGCAGGAGCGCAGGTACGTGGAACTGCAGAAAAAGAAGATCATCCCCACCGAACTCGGCAGGGACGTGTCGACCATTCTCGTGGCAAATTTTCCGGAGCTGTTCAATGTGAAGTTCACCGCCCTGATGGAAGACGAGCTGGACAAGGTGGCATCGGGGGACGACGACTACGAACAGGTGCTGGAAGCGTTCTACCGCCCGCTTGAAACCGCGCTCAGCCTCAGGAAGGCCGATCCGGTCATTCCCCAGAACCGTGAGGCCGCCACCTGTGAAAAGTGCGGCAAGGGGCACATGATCGTCAAGTGGACCACGAGCGGCAAGTTCCTCGGCTGCTCATGCTACCCGCAGTGCAAGAACATCAAGTCCATCGCCACCACCAAGGTCAAGCCGAGAGAGACCGGTATCGCCTGCCCGAAATGCGGCGAAGGCAGGATGCTCCTCAGGAACGGCCGTCTCGGCCCATTCCTTGCCTGCTCGAACTACCCGAAATGCAACACCCTGCTCAACCTGAACAAGCAGCGCCACATCGAGCCGATCAAGGCGCCCCCGGTAAAAACCGACCTCGGCTGCCCGAAATGCGGCTCCCCGATGTACCTGCGTTCGGGTAAGCGCGGGCCGTGGCTGGGATGCTCGACTTTCCCGAAATGCCGGGGAAGGCTCTCCTGGACGACTATCGAAACAGAGGTGCGGGAGCATTGGGAAGCGGTCATGAAGGAGCATCTGGCCGCACATCCCGCGGTCACGATCAGCATGATCGACGGCACCCCTGCGCCGATGACGATGCCGATCGAAGACATCATCGCGAAGGCCGAAGAAGCGGGCCTCATCAGCAACCAGAGTGTCCAGGAGACGGACGCGGAAGTCACTGCATGAAGAGCGCCACCCGGTAGGTCAGGAACGACAGCCCCCACGCGATTGCCAGCACGTAGCCCGTGAACAGGATCACGGGCTTCCAGGCACCCACCTCCTTCTTCATGACACCGAGCGAGGCAAGGCACGGGACGTAGAGCAGGGTGAACACCATGAGGCTGAGCGCGGTCGCCCGGGAAAACGCAGGGTCGTTTTTCAGGATTGAGGAGAGGTCTGAGCCGGGGTGCCCTGCATGGCCGATTGAGATGATCGTCCCCAGGGTCGAAACCACCACCTCCTTTGCCGCAAGCCCGGTCACCAGGGCGATGCCGATCCTCCAGTCGAAGCCAAGTGGCCTGATGAGCGGTTCGATGAGCTTGCCTGCCCTCCCGGCGAGCGAGTACTCGAGCTGGGCAGCCTGTGCCGTCGATTCGGCCTGCTTCAGCGCCACCTCCCGTTGCTCAGCAGCGGCCGGCATGAGCCCGATGCGGGCACGCTCACGTGCGAGTCCGGCATCCACCGCACCGTTCCTGGGAAAGTTGCTGGCGGCCCAGATCAGCAGTACCGCGACGAGAATCAGTGAACCCGCTTTCTTCAGGTACATCACCGCTTTCATTCTGGCCTGGAACACCACCGACGCCAGGGTCGGCCAGCGATAGGGCGGCAACTCCATGACAAACGGTTCCGATTCGCTCTTCAGGACCGTCGACTTGAGCATCCATGCGGTCCACAGACCGACGGCGATGCCGAGCAGATAGATGCCGAACATGACGTTGGCCGCCAAACCCGGCGGGAAGAACGCCCCGGCAAGCAGCACATAGAGCGGCAACTTCGCCCCGCAACTCATGAATGGGATCGCCATGATCGTCGCCAGACGGTCTGAACGGCTCTTGAGGGTGCGCGTGGCCATGATGGCCGGGATCGAGCATCCGAAACCGGTAACCATCGGGATGAATGACTTGCCGTGCAGTCCGAACCGGTGCATCACCTTGTCGATCACGAACGCTGCGCGAGCCATGTATCCGGAGGCTTCGAGAAACGAGAGGCCCATGAAGAGCAGCACGATGTTGGGCAGAAAAACCAGTACCCCGCCAACACCGGCAAGCACTCCGTCAAGCAGGACCGACTTGAGCATCGGATCCGGCAGGAGCGGTTCGAGCATGCCGGAGGCAAGCGTGAACAGGAGCTCAAGTCCGCTCGTCAGGGGGGCGCCGAGCGTGAAGGTCAGCTGGAATATCGACCAGACCACAACCAGAAAGACCGGTATGCCGAGCACCCGGTTCAGCACGAACATGTCGATGTAGTCGGTAAGGGTCGCGCGTTCCGTGTGCGGCTGCCGGACGCACTCCTGCATCGCGCCGCGGATGAACGCATGGCGGTCCTCGGTGATGAGCGCTTCGGGGTCGGTCCGGTGCAGGCGCTCGCACTCCGTGATCGCCTCCTGCAGGGCAAGTTCGACCTTCACCCACACCGGGTGCTGCTGCACAAGATGGTACGCCTCCGCATCGTTTTCGAGCAGCTTGATGGCCAACCATCGGTGGTTGGCCCCGTCGAGCGCCCGCTCATGCGAAAGCAGGCCTGCGATTTTCGAAACGGCTGCCTCCACTTCCGGACTGAAGGCCAGCTTGTTCTTGCCAATATCGATGAGGCCGTCGGCCACCCTGACGATATGGTCGAGCAGGGAGTCGATTCCCCGCTTCTGTTTGGCTGAGGTGGGAACGATATGCGAACCGAGAAGCTTCTGGAGCTGCTTTTCGTCAATTGAAATCCCCTGCTCTTCGACCTCGTCGATCATGTTGAGCGCCACGAGCAGATCGACCTCCATCTCCATGAGCTGCACCGTAAGCAGGAGGTTGCGCTCAAGGTTCCCCCCCTCCACCACATTGACCACCACGTCCGGCTTTTCGTCGATAATGAAATGCCGGGTCACGATCTCTTCTGGCGTGAACGGGGTGAGCGAGTAGGTACCCGGAAGATCCACCACGGTAATCCGTCGGTCCTTATAATCGACATACCCCTCGTGCTTTTCGATGGTGACCCCCGGGAAATTCCCCACCCTCTGGTGTGCCCCCGTGAGGAGGTTGAAGAGCGAGGATTTGCCGGCATTTGGGTTGCCGGTCAGCGCGACCGTTATTGCGCCACCGGCCATCATGAGGCCCGTCCGAAACGGAAGCGGTGCCGCCCACGACCACCTTCGGGTGATGGCGCATGGTCAGCATCGAGGCGCCGGACCCCTACACCTTCCGCCTCGACTTTCCTGAGCGTCAGATAGAGCCCCTTGTAGACAATTTCAATCGGGTCGCCCAGCGGTGCGACCCGGAGCACCTTCACGACGGTACCCCTGATGAGCCCAAGGTCCATGAGGCGCCGTCTGACCTGCTGAGCGGCAGACATGTCAACGACTTCAGCGCGGTCACCAACCTGGAGTTCCGAAAGTTTCATGTGTTGCGATTCAATGATGGCGTGTGTTCGTAATTAGAATAAATATAAATAACCGGCAATACAAGAGAAAGGTTTCCCGAATCAGGGTATCGGGAAAAATAGTATTGGTCAACCACTCATCGGCAACTGCCCACGGGCCGCCCCCGGCATCTCAGCCGTGAATCACCTCATGCCCGGCAAATGGAGGCCAACCCATGCTCTTTCCGCCGATCAGGTGGGCGTGGATGTGACCGACGCTCTGCAGTGCGTCGGGTCCGTTGTTGAACACCAGCCGGTAACCAGAATCCAGAACCCCCGTCATCCCGGCGACCGTGCGCGCCGCCATGAGGATCTGCCCGGCGACTTCTTCGTCTCCGGCGGCGAGGTTGCTGAGCGAGGGGATATGTTCAATGGGAATGATGAGGACATGAGTCGGCGCCACCGGGTTGAGATCCCGGAACGCCAGCACATGGTCGTTGCGATAGACCACCGAGGCCGGGATATGACCGGCGGCGATTTTGCAGAAAATGCAGCTGGAGTCGTATCTGGACATGCGCAATATGGATGGTTGATGGTTAATTTTTCAGGGCGACCGAGATGGTTGCGTTACCGGAATTTGCCACCACGGCAATCGAGATGTTCCCGTTCTGCCCGGTCACGCTTCCTCCGTTGCCGACAATCATCGAGGAGGTATGGAAACCGTGCTCGCCAAGCTGGGTCTCGTAATGCTTAACGGCATCAGACGTGATATCACCCAGCGTGATCGACCAGCTCATCCCCTCTGCGCTTGCGGTCCTGGCGACTGAACTGATCGAGCCGTCGAGAAACGGCGGAACCTCGGAAGGGATGCCTGAGGGCCAGCCGCCCCCTCCTGACATGATCTCCACCGTCCGGCTTGCGGTTTCTATGGTGACATTCTCTTCCGCCTCGTTGTCGAGACCTGCTCCGGATCGTGCGATCGGCTTCCTGAACCGATCGTCCGCTTTTTGGTCGCAACCGGAGAGAAACAGCAGCGTCGGCAGCAGCAGCACGGATGCGATTCGCCGGAGCCGGGGGGCGTCAACGTGTCGTGAGGGTAGTGCCATCATCAATAGGGGGTTACGTTCATTCACGCAATGTAAGTAAAATACGGGTGATTGATCACAAGGCCTGATCGCGAAGCGCTCAGCCACGCATCGTGACCACTGAATCTGAGCGCCATTCTACCCTACCCTGCCAACGGGAAACGTTCCGAAGCCTCCGGAACTCCCCTCCAGTCTGCTCATCTGCCTGACTTGCCGAATGGCCTCGATCCCCGCTGCCCGCTTGCCGGGCGAATCCCGCATGCCCGGACACCTTGCTGGTCATTACCCTCCTGCGTCTCTCAACGTTCCTGTCGTCAACATTTTTTCGTATTATTGGCATATGCCCCCATAAACCAGAATCCACTGCACATGCGACGCGTACCACTGTTCAACCGCCATCTCCTGCTTGTCGTGCTGCTGCCTTGTGTGTTCGCAGCGTGCACCCCGGCAGGAAATTCAGGCCGGACCGTGACGGACATCGACGGCAACCATTATGGAACCGTCGCCATCGGCGGAAAACGCTGGATGTCGGAAAACCTGCGGGTGAGCCGATACCGGAATGGGGATCCCATCCCCGAAGTCAGGGATTCAACGGCGTGGGGCGGACTCCGCTCCGGGGCATGGAGCACCTACGCACACAGCGAAGCGCTCGGTAAAGCCCACGCCAAGCTCTACAACTGGCATGCCGTGAATGACCCCCGCGGGCTTGCTCCCGCAGGTTGGCACGTGGCGACCGATGTGGAGTGGCGCGAGCTTGTCGAAGCGGCGGGTGGCCCGGAGCGTGCAGGTGCCGCCCTGAAGGCCCGGTCCGGCTGGAGCGGATCGCCAGTTGAGGGTACCGCGCCGGACGGCTTCAATGCCCTGCCCTCGGGAGCAAGGCGGGACTCCGACGGCGAATTCGTGCTGCTCGGGCAGTTCGCGAGGTTCTGGAGCTCGACGGCATCCGGCCAGGCAAAGGCGTACGGATGGGCCATGGAGTTTTATGACGACGCGGTGCGGAGTGGCGAAGTGAAAAAGGAGAACGGATTTTCAGTCCGCTGCGTACAGGACTGACGGTTTCCCTGCGGTGCGGTAACGGATCCGCACCGCAGGGACCATGGCGAGACCAAGGAATCAGAGTGAGACGCTGACCTGCTTCTCCTTTTCGGCCAGCAGCTTTGCGGCAAGGAACTCCCGGTTCATACGGGCGATGTTCGCCACGGAGATCTCCTTGGGGCATTCAGCCTCGCAGGCGTACGTGTTGCTGCAGTTGCCGAAGCCAAGGCTGTCCATGGTCGCCACCATGTGCCGCACGCGCCGCTCGGCCTCCACGCGACCCTGCGGGAGCAGGGCCAGATGCGATACTTTCGCCGAGACGAAGAGCATGGCCGATGCATTCGGGCAGGATGCCACGCAGGCTCCGCAGCCGATGCATGCCGCCGCGTCGAACGACGCGTCCGAATCGTGCTTGGGCACCGGGATGGTGTTTGCGTCTGGAATGCCTCCGGAGTTGACCGAAACATACCCGCCTGCCTGTATGACTTTGTCGAACGCACTCCGGTCGACGATCAGATCCTTGATCACCGGGAAGGCACTGCAACGCCAGGGCTCGATGAAGATGGTGTCACCGTCTTTGAACGAGCGCATGTGCACCTGGCAGGTGGTCGTGCCTTTCAGCGGGCCGTGCGGACGGCCGTTGATGTAGAGGCTGCAGGTACCGCAGATGCCCTCGCGGCAATCGTGGTCGAATGCGATCGGGTCGACGCCCTGACCGATGAGCTGCTGGTTGAGCAGGTCGAGCATTTCGAAAAACGAGCTGTCGTCGGAGATTCCCTTGACCTCGTAGGTGACCAGCCCGCCTTTATCCGCGGCGTTCTTCTGACGCCAAACCTTCAGAGTGAAATTCATGATCGCAGATTATTTATAGGAGCGTTGAGATGGTGTCACCGTTTCGAAGCGGAGCTCTTCCTTATGCAGCGCCGGGGTTGACCCCTGGCCGGTGAACTCCCACGCGCCGACAAAAGCGAACTCCTCGTCGTTGCGCATCGCCTCGCCGTCAGGCGTCTGGAACTCCTCACGGAAATGGCCTCCGCAGGACTCTCTCCTCTGGAGCGCGTCGCGCACCATGAGGTCGCCGAGCTCGATGAAGTCCTGCACCCGCCACGCCTTCTCGAGTTCCGGATTGTACTCGTTCAGGCCGCCAGGAATCCTGACGCTGGAGGCAAACTCCGCCTTCAGTTCGGCAATCAGGTCGAGTGCCTTCAGGAGGCCGGACTCGTTGCGGGCCATGCCGCAATACTCCCACATGATCTTGCCGAGCTTCCGATGGAAAAAGTCTACCGACTCCTTGCCGTTGGTGTTCTTCAGGGCTGAAAGGCGGTCGGTCACCCCTTTCGCGGCAGCGTCGAACTCGGGGAGGTCGGTCGCGATGCGGGGGGTGTGGATCTCGCCCGAAAGGTAGCCGGCGATGGTATAGGGAAGCACGAAATAGCCGTCCGCCAGGCCCTGCATGAGCGCCGAGGCACCGAGGCGGTTCGCGCCGTGGTCGGAAAAGTTGCATTCGCCGATCGCATAGAGTCCCGGCACGGTGGTCATCAGATCGTAGTCGACCCAGATGCCGCCCATGGTGTAGTGCACCGCAGGGTAGATCATCATCGGGGTCTTGTAGGGATCGTCGTTGACGATCTGTTCGTACATCTGGAAGAGGTTGCCGTAGCGGGCGGCGATGGCATCGCGGCCGAGACGCTTGATGGCGTCACCGAAGTCGAGGAAAACGGCAAGGCCGGTGCTGCCCACGCCGTAACCGGCATCGCAGCGCTCCTTGGCCGCCCGGGAGGCGACGTCACGGGGAACCAGGTTGCCGAAAGCCGGATAGCGGCGTTCGAGATAGTAGTCGCGCTTGGTCTCGGCAATATCCTCGGGCCTGATCTCTTTCCGGCGGATCTTTTCTGCATCCGACTTGTCAATGGGAACCCAGATCCGTCCATCGTTGCGAAGGCTCTCGCTCATCAGGGTCAGCTTCGACTGAAGCTCGCCGTGGACAGGGATGCAGGTCGGGTGGATCTGCGTGAAACAGGGGTTGGCGAAAAGAGCCCCTTTCTTGTAGGCGCTCCAGGCCGGTGTGACGTTGGAACCCATGGCATTCGTCGAGAGATAGAACACGTTGCCATACCCGCCTGAGGCAAGCACCACGGCATGGGCCGAATGGCGCTCGATCTCGCCGGTCACCAGGTTGCGGGCGATCACCCCCCTCGCCTTGCCGTCGACGATCACGATATCAAGGATGTCCCTGCGGTTGAGCAAGGTCACGTTGCCTTCGGCAATCTGGCGGCTCAGGGCGCTGTAGGCGCCGATGAGCAGCTGCTGGCCGGTCTGGCCGCGGGCGTAGAAGGTCCTGGACACCTGGGTGCCGCCGAATGACCGGTTGGCCAGGAGGCCGCCGTACTCACGCGCGAATGGAACCCCCTGCGCCACGCAGAGGTCGATGATCTGCGGGCTGATGGAGGCGAGACGGTAGACGTTCGATTCACGGGCGCGGTAATCGCCGCCCTTGATCGTATCGTAGAACAGACGGAACACGTTGTCGCCGTCGTTCTGATAGTTCTTGGCCGCATTGATGCCCCCCTGTGCCGCGATGCTGTGGGCCCGACGGGGCGTGTCCTGATAGCAGAACACCTTGACGTTGTAACCCAGCTCGCCAAGTGTCGACGCTGCGGAAGCGCCGGCGAGCCCGGTGCCGACCACGATAATGTCGAGCTTGCGCTTGTTGTTCGGATTGACCAGCTTGCACCCCGACTTGTAGGTGGCCCATTGTTCTGCCAATGGACCCTTGGGTGCCCCTGCGTTCAGGTTAATCATGTACGGTGGATGTTTGCGGTGACGTTCATGGAATTTGGAATGCTATGGTTGCGCATCACCTGAAAAGCATGAACCAGAGTGGTATGACCATGAATCCTCCTGCCACAACGACAGCGTAGGCGGTGCCTGCCACTTTGACTGCGCCGGTGTACTTGCTGTGGTTCAGGCCCATGGTCTGGAACGCAGCCTGAATGGCATGGTTCAGATGGAATCCGAGGAACAGGAACCCGATGAGGTAAACGGCCGAATACCCGTTGTCGGAGAACAGCACGAGCGACCGGTGGTAGAAATCGTGACGTTCGATGCCTGCCGGAGGCGCCACAAGGCCGAGCTTGATGAAATAATAGTCGATGAAGTGAAGGACGAGGAAGATGAAGACGATGATGCCGCTGTGGAGCATGTATTTGGAGAGCGGGGCAGTCCGGGTCTGGCTCTTGTGCTGGTAGCGGATCGGTCTCGAGGTGCGGTTGCGGAAGCTGACCAGAACCCCGAAGATCATGTGGAGAAGGAAGCCGCCGAAGAGCACCACTTCCGAAACCCTGATGACCGGGTTGGTGGCCATGAACTCCGCTGCTGCTGAGAACGATTGCCCGCCGTCGTCAGCGAGCAGGAGCAGGTTGATTCCGAGATGAACGACGAGAAACACAACCAGAAACAATCCGGCCAGGGCCATGATCACCTTGCTGGTTATGGATGATAATCTTGTTGGCGTAGAGCTGTCCATAATCCTGTTGGTTACGATAGGAAAGAACAGTTCACGCGGTGGCATAAAACATGACGCAAAATGTAACGTCTGCTCATGAATATTCCAAAACAATTCGCATAACGATTGTTAAAATGACGTAATTCAAAGCGATTATCAGTCGCGTCACCGCCTCGCGATTTGCCCCTGGCCGGGCGGTCAGGAACCACGGAATCCGGGGAATAACCGCTGCTCACACCCAGGCTATCGCCCTCACGGAAGCCGCCTCTGCGCC
>JAAXXR010000129.1 GCA_013334335.1 Chlorobiaceae bacterium | reverse complement strand
CCCCTCACCTGGTCCAATCTGCCGGCAGGCACCAGAAGCCTCGTGCTGATCATCGACGATCCGGACGCGCCGGACCCTGCGGCGCCGAAAATCACCTGGGTGCACTGGCTGCTCTACAATATCCCGGCCTCGCAGCAAAACCTTGAGGAGGGAGCGGGCAGCCGGGCACTGCCGGAGGGTGTGCGGGAAGGCGTCGGCAGCGGCAGGAAGCGCGGTTACGCCGGGCCATGCCCGCCGATCGGCTCCCACCGCTACTTCCATAAGCTCTATGCGCTCGACACCGTGCTGCCGGAGCTCGCTTCGCCCGACAGGAAGCGGCTCGAGTCGGCCATGAACGGGCATGTGATCGGGCAAGCCGTGCTGATAGGAACCTACCGGAAAACGAAACCCTGAAAAGGGTCAGTGTTTCCGGTGCCCCTCAAGCCCGATGCGAAGCGCGGAGAGCGTGAGGTTGACGTCGAGCAGGAAAAAGACCAGCGACGAAATCAGGCAGAGCATGCTCATGATGAACACACCGGTGACGATCAAAGGCACCTCGATCTGGAACAGGCTGGCCAGGAACAGGAGGATGATGAGCAGTGCGGCACCGAGGCAGGTCGAGGAAGCAAGGAGGATCGCGGCCCTGACGTAGCGCGCCCGTTTCCAGAGCACGACGATCTCGCGGTCCACCCGGCCACGGTGGGTGGAGGAGAGATCGTCGTAACCCTCGAGCAGCTCCCTGGAACGGTCGATCGTCCGTGCAAGCCGGTTCGTCATGGTCAGCAGCAACAGCCCGAGTCCGGAGATGAGGATAACCGGCCCTATGGCGGTCTGAAGTACGGGAATAAGTTCGGAAATAGTCTTTACCGTCATGTCTTTACTTTTTATTGATAAGTTTTCCTGACGCGAGGTCAAGGATCTCTCCGGGATTCGGCACTTCGGTCTCAAGGGAGAGCGAGGCCTTGATGGTGTCGCGGAACACCTGTTTCACATTCTCTTCCCCATGGACGACAAATACGGCTGGGCGGCACTCGCAGCTTCCCGCCCAGCGCAGGAGGTCGTCACGGTCGCCATGGGCCGACAGGCCGCCGATGGTATGTATCCTGGCGGCAACCCTGAAACGCGCACCGTTGATGAACACCTCGGACCGGCCTTCGACCAGTTGCCGCCCGAGCGTGCCCTTCGCCTGGAATCCGCTGATGATCACGTGGCACTCCGGACGTTCGATGTTGTGCTTCAGGTGGTGGATGATCCTTCCCCCGTTGCACATACCGCTCCCGGCGATGATGATCGCCCCGTCCCGGATCCCGTTGATCCCGATGGATTGCTCCACCCGACCGGTCAGGTGCAGATTGCCCAGGGGGGGCATCCGGCGGAGGTTGCTGCGGAACACCGAAGCCTCCTCGTCCCACAACTCCTGATGTTCCCAATAGATCCTGCTGGCTTCGATGGCCATGGGACTGTCCAGAAACACCTGCCAGCGTGAAAGGTCCCATTCGTGGTAATGCTGGCCAAAGAGGTAGAGCATCTCCTGGCTGCGCCCGATGGCGAACGAAGGAATGAGGATGTTGCCACCGTCACGGCGAGCCCCGGAGATGATCTCTCCGAGCTCCCTGAC
>JAAXXR010000033.1 GCA_013334335.1 Chlorobiaceae bacterium | reverse complement strand
ACGATATACAGGTAGTCGTAGTGGATCAGGGGTTTCTGGCCTTTCTGGCCCATGATGGAGCGGGCTTTTTCGTCGCTGCAGGTGGACATGCCGTAGGCGATGACGGTGCCGTCCGGGGCGCAGACGCGGATGATGTCACCGCGGGCGAAGGCGCCTTCGACGGAGGTGATGCCGACAGGCAGGAGGCTGCTGGCCCGGTCGTGGTCGGTGAGGGCGTCGATGGCGCCTTCGTTGATGACGACCGCGCCCTTTTCGAGTCCTTCGCTGTGGGCGATCCAGCGCTTGAGGCCGTGCTTTGGCTTCTGGGGGAGGAACCTCGTGCCGACCGGTTCGCCGTTGACGATCGACTGCAGGATACCCGGCGTGGTGCCGTTGGCGATGTGCACCGTGATGCCGAGCTGCGAGAGCTTGTGGGCGATCGTGCACTTGGTGAGCATGCCCCCGCGCCCGAATTCCGATTTCCCGGGCCGGATGTACTGGCTGAAGTTCGACGCTTCGGGAGCGACCTCGGCGATGACTTTCTTCTCCGGCCCCGTCATGTCGAACAGCCCGTCGACGTTCGAGAGGATGAGGTGGGCGTCGACCTGCATCATGGAGGCGATGAGCCCGGAAAGCTCGTCATTGTCGGTGAACATGAGTTCGGTGACCGCGACGGCGTCATTCTCGTTGACGATGGGGACGATCTTCTGCTGGAGCAGCGCCTTGAAGCAGGTGCGCATGTTCAGGTAGTGCTGCCGGTCTCGGAAGTCCCCCTTGGTGACGAGGATCTGGGCGGAGAGCAGCCCGTGCCGTTCGAAACGGTCACTGTAGGCGTTGATCAGGCGGATCTGGCCGGTGGCGGCAAGCACCTGGCGGGTTTCGACAGGGGAGAGGTTCGTTCCAAGCTGGACGATGCCCCTGCCGGCGCCGACGGCTCCGGAGGAGACGAGGATGACTTCGACACCCTGGGCCGACAGGGCCGCGATTTGGGCGGTGAGGCGGTCGAGAATCTGCGGGTCGAGCTTTCCGTCAGGTCCGGTGATGACATTGGTGCCGACCTTGACGACGATTTTCCTGTAGACTGGGTGTTTGTGCGTCATGCCTTATTTCATATGTTCCTGGCTGTACTGCAACCCTGCGACGCCGAGGATGATGAGCAAGAGGGATGCGGCCTTCATGATGCTCATGCCTTCGCCGAACCAGACGACGCCGATGATGGTGATGAGCGCCGTACCGATTGCCGACCAGACGGCATAGGTCATACCTACGGGCAGCACCTTGAGGGCCAGCGTCACCAAAGTAAAGCTCAGGGCGTAAAAAACGAAAATAAAAACCGATGGAAGCGGCCGGGTGAAACCTTCGGAGAGTTTCATGCTCGTCGTTCCGGCGACTTCGGAGACGATGGCGAGGATCAGGTAAATCCAGTGCATGGGATGTTGGCGTTATGTCGTTGCGTGATGAGTCGTCAGTCCGCTGCTGATCCGGCGGCTCTCCCGGCGCACGCCTCCTTGTCGCGGCATTCGCCGAACACCTGCAGGCTGAAGCTGCCGAGCGTGAATCCCTTTTCGGCAGAGAGCGATTCGACCATGCCGGCGAGCTGTCCGCTGGCGGCTTCCGATACCTTGCCGCACCGCTGGCAGACGATGTGCAGGTGGTTGGCCACGCCCAGGGTTTTCTCATAATGGGTGTGGTGGTGGCCGAGGTCGATCCTGGTCACCAGGTTGATCCTGAAGAGCAGGTCAAGGGTGTGGTAGACCGTGGCCCGTGAAATCCCGGTGCCCTGCTGCCTCAGACGGACGTAGATTTCATCGGCGTCGAGATGCGTGTCGGCGCGATAGATCTCCTGGAGGACGTCGATGCGCTCCGAGGTGCACCGGAGCCCTTCGGCCTTCATGTAGGACCTGAACAGGGTTTCAGCCTGCGAGGTCAGCTCTGAGGTGTTTTGCTGCACGTGTTGTCAGGGATTTTGCCAGGGTACGAGAGGATCGCTGTTCCTCAATTTGAAATGTACGTTTTTTGCTCGAAATCCATCTCCGGGGGCGTGTGCCGGGGCTTTTGTGCCCGGCGGTCAGAAAATTGTCCGGGGAATCGTAAATTCCGGCTCACAGCGGCCGGTTTCCGGAGCCTGCCGAGCCTGCTCGAGCCGGGTTGCCGGGCAACTTTTTACGAGCCGTCAGGGTTGTTCGATTCAGCTTTGCAAGGTTGCCGGCGGCGAGCAATGGCGAGCCGGCAGTCGGTCACCCTCAATGATGTTCAAAAAGAGTATGATAGTACCGATCAATATTTTCAGCGATCCAGTCCTCTCCATGAAGGCCAAGCCCCTGAAGGGCGTCGACTCCTCGACCGAGGAGCTGATCGGCAACATGTTCGAATCGATGTACAACGCCTCGGGCATAGGCCTGGCTGCCCCGCAGATCGGCAGCTCAATCAGGCTGCTGGTGCTTGATATTTCGTGCATGGACAACTACAGGGATGCGAAGCCCATGGTGGTGATCAACCCCCGTATCCTCGCCGTCAAGGGCCAGAATGCCATGGAAGAGGGATGCCTGAGCGTGCCCGGCGTGATGGGAGATGTGCTCCGTCCTTCGGCGATCAACCTGCGTTACCGCGACGAGCATTTCGAAGAGCATACGGCCGAATTCAGCGGCATGCTGGCCCGGGTGTTGCAGCACGAGATCGATCACCTCGACGGTACGCTGTTCGTGGACCGTATGGACAAACGCGACCGCCGGAAGATCCAGAAGGAGCTCACCGAGATCGCCGAAGGTCGGGTGACCGCCGAATATCCGTTGGCTCGAGACCTGTCGGCGGTTGGGGCGAAGGGCTGACGCATGGGACTTAACGTAGTGTTCATGGGCACGCCGGATTTTGCCGTGCCGTCGCTTCGCCGCATCGCGGCGTCTCCTCATGAGTTCGAGATTGTGCTGGTGGTGACCGGCTGCGACAAGCCTCGCCGCAACAGCCATGCGGCTCCCGAACCGACACCGGTCAAGAGGGCGGCCCTCGAGCTCGGCTTGCCCGTGTTCGAGACCGATGACGTTAAAAGCCCCGAATTCACGTCGAAAGTGGCGGAAAGCCGCCCGGACGTGATCGTGGTGGCCGCGTTCCGCGTCCTTCCGCCCTCGGTGTTCGAACTGCCTCGTCTCGGCACCTTCAACCTGCACGGTTCCCTCCTGCCGGCCTATCGCGGCGCGGCGCCGGTGAACTGGGCGATCATGAACGGTGAGCAGCGCAGCGGGGTGACCACCTTTTTCCTGCAGAAGTCGGTCGATACGGGTAATGTGATCACCTTCGACGAGACTCCTGTCGGTCCCGAGGAGAACGCCTCCGACCTGCTCCAGCGCCTTTCGGAGATCGGCGCCGGCACGGTGTCGAGGAGCCTGTCGATGATCGCCGCAGGATCGGTGGTGGCGCAGAAGCAGGACGAACGGCTGGCGACGAAGGCCCCCAAGCTTACCCGAGAGAACACCCGTATCGACTGGGCGCGTTCCGTCTCGGGAGTGCACGATTTCGTCCGGGGCCTGGCCATGAAACCGGGGGCCTGGACAACCCTTGGCGGGAAGATGGTCAAGGTCTACAGCACGAGATGCTCCACCTTCAATCCTTCCGGGGAGGCGTTGCCGGGAACGCTCCGCATCGATGGCGGCCGCCTGTTCGCGCGGTGCGCGGACGGCTGGATCGAAGTGCTTCAGCTGCAGCTCGAAGGCAAAAAGGCGATGGAGGGCGAAGCGTTCGCCAGGGGACTGCGTCCGGGTGGGGAGCCGGCCCGCTTTTCATGACCTGCACCGGGCGAAACCCCATTATTTTCTTATATTCCACGACGTGAATCCCAGCCGGCCCCCAAAAGGCCGGCTGGGGTGCATCGAACCCATTATCACCAGATTAGAACACGATTGCCTATGCCTCCGACCGGATCTGAAGTCGGCATGATCAGAAACTTCTGCATTATCGCCCATATTGACCACGGGAAATCGACGCTTGCCGACCGTTTGCTCGAAGTGACCAAGACCCTCGCCTACAACCAGATGTCCACCGCACAGGTGCTGGACGACATGGACCTTGAGCGCGAGCGAGGGATCACCATCAAGAGCCATGCGGTGCAGATGCACCACACCGCCAGGGATGGCCGTGAGTATGTGCTGAATCTGATCGATACGCCCGGCCACGTGGATTTCAGCTACGAAGTCTCCCGTTCCCTGGCAGCCTGCGAGGGCGCGCTCCTGGTGGTGGACGCCACCCAGGGTGTCGAGGCGCAGACGATCGCCAACCTTTACCTCGCTATCGAGGCGGGGCTGGAGATCATTCCGGTCATCAACAAGATCGACCTGCCCTCTTCGGACGTAGAAGGGGTCGCCCAGCAGATCATCGACCTGATCGGCGTGAACCGCAATGAGATCCTCCAGGTGTCGGCCAAGGCCGGCCTCGGTATCGACGAGCTGATCGAGGCGATCATCAACCGGGTTCCCGCACCGGCGGACAACCGTTCGTTGCCGCTGAGAGGGCTCATTTTCGACTCGGTGTTCGATGCGTACCGTGGCGCTATCGCCTACATCAGGATCGTCGACGGAGTCCTCAGGAAGGGCGACCGGGTGCGCTTCTTCGCCAACGACAAGATTTTCACGGCCGACGAGATCGGCACCATGAGCCTGAAGCGCAATGCGGCGGAGGTGCTCGAAGCGGGGAACGTGGGGTACCTGATCTGTTCGATCAAGGATGTCAAGGACGCCAAGGTAGGCGATACGGTCACCCTCGCAGAGACTCCGGCCGACGAGCCTCTTGCCGGCTACAAGGATGTGAAGCCGATGGTGTTCAGCGGTCTTTACCCGGTGGAGTCGAACGAGTTCGAGGACCTGCGCGAGTCGCTCGAAAAGCTGTCGCTCAACGACGCTTCGCTCATCTACACGCCGGAAACCTCGGTGGCGCTCGGCTTCGGGTTCCGCTGCGGCTTCCTCGGCCTGCTCCACATGGAGATCATCCAGGAGCGGCTCGAGCGCGAGTATAACGTGAACATCATCACCACGGTGCCGAACGTCGAGTACCGGGTGATCCAGAGCGACGGCGAGACGATCGAGGTCGACAACCCCTCCAAGATGCCTGACGCATCGAAAATCAATTGGGTCGAGGAGCCCTATGTATCGATGCAGATCATCACGATGGCCGAGTATATCGGCAACATCATGAAGCTTGGCATGGAGCGCCGTGGCGAGTACAAGAACACCGACTACCTCGACACCGCAAGGGTCAACATGCATTTCGAATTCCCGCTAGCCGAGGTCGTGTTCGATTTCCACGACCGGTTGAAATCGATCTCCAAGGGCTACGCCTCGATGGACTACGAGTATATCGGCTACCGCCGATCCGATCTGGTGAAACTCGACGTGCTGCTCAACGGCGAGCCGGTCGACGCACTCTCCTCGATCGTGCACCGCTCCAAGTCCTACGAGTGGGGGCGCAAGCTCTGCCAGAAGTTGAAGGGGATCATTCCCCGCCAGATGTACGAGGTGGCCATCCAGGCGGCAATTGGCAGCCGGGTGATCTCGAGGGAGTCCATTTCGGCGATGCGCAAGAACGTGCTTGCCAAGTGCTACGGCGGTGACATCAGCCGCAAGCGCAAGCTGCTCGAAAAGCAGAAAGAGGGCAAGAAGCGCATGAAGCAGGTCGGCAGGGTGGAGATTCCCCAGGAGGCCTTCCTTGCCGTGCTGAACATTGATGAGTGAGCAGCCGAAAGTTGGTCGTTGGTCGTAATAGTTGAGGGCGGCGAAGGAATCGGAGAGGGATGGCGTCTCATGATGAGTGCCTCCGGCGGGTGTCGCTCAACAGTTAATCAAGAGTACTGAGCATGAATAACCAGAAGAACGGTAATATCGAAAAAGGCAAATCGAGGGAGTGGTTCGAAGCACTCGTCATTGCGGCCCTGGTCGCCACCGTGCTGAGGATTTTTGTGGTGGAGTCCTATCGCATCCCGACAGGCTCGATGGAGCGCACCCTGCTTGCCGGAGACTTCCTGTTCGTCAACAAGTACGTGTACGGTCCCAAGGTGCCCCTGACCGATATCCGGCTCCCGAAGTTGCACGACGTCGAGCGTGGCGATATCATCGTGTTCAAGTTCCCGAAGGACCGCAGCCTGAACTACATCAAGCGGTGCGTTGCCCTGCCGGGCGATGAGCTCGAGATCCGCCAGCGCCAGATGTTCATCAACGGCAAACGGGTCGCGCTGCCCGAGAATGCCCAGTTCATTGCGGCCGAAATGCCCAAGGGCCTGGCCGATTACCAGATTTTCCCGATGATGTCTGACTTCAACAAGGATAATTACGGCCCCATCAGGGTGCCTCGCCAGGGAGATGTCATCGAACTCAATGGCCGAAACTTCACGCTTTACCGGGATCTGATCGCCGACGAGGGACATGAGGTCAGCCTTGTCGGGCAGCGGGTGTATGTGGATGGCATGTCCAGGTCCACCTACACGGTTCAGCGGAACTACTATTTCGCGATGGGCGACAATCGGGACAACAGCCTTGACAGCCGCTACTGGGGATTCCTGCCGGAGACCGACGTGGTCGGCCAGGCCATGATGGTCTACTGGTCGTGGGATCCGGAGCCGTCGCTTATCGCCGACCCGCTTGGCAAGATCTCATCGATACGCTGGGGCAGGACGGGGCTCCTGGTTCATTGAAAGCGTCCCGTTCCGGCATCGGCAGATAAGCTGACGGGCGATGCGCTCGGTCGTGTCGTCGACTTTCGAAGGACTGAAAAGGACCAGGCCGATTTCCGGGCAGGAGATATCCAGCTTGTCGATCCTGATGCGATGGGCATGCTCCGGGCTGTTGCCGGAAACCGGGACGAGTTCAAGTTGTTGCAGGGTCAGGGAGCTGAGTTCAAGACTGGTGTCGAGATCTCCGATGCTGAGCCGGTACCTGCTTCCGGACGCTGAGTTGAAGGCTCTGGTCAGGTGCTCCCTGAAGCGGTGGTCAAGGTAGAAATTGGTCGAAAGCCAGACCGTGAGGTATGCCGCGGCGAACAGCACTCCCGGTGAGAGCATGAGCGCCGTGAACCATTTTCTGGCGTTGACGTTTCCTTGTTTCATTGATGTCGGGGCCTTTTCGTCGAGATTACACTCTGTGCCTGTATGATATGATTTTTTTCCCTTATCGAAGAAGCCGTCCATAATTTCATGACCACCTCTTTTTCTGAAAACGGAATCAGCCAGCCTACAAGCCCGCTGTTCATGCTCAATCCTCTTGTCAGGACCTTCCAGGCGGACACGGAGACGCCGGTTTCGGTCTACCTGAAAATGCAGCGTTCCTATTCGTGTCTCCTCGAGTCGGTGGAGGGGGAGGAGCTGCTTGCCCGATTCTCCTACATCGCCATCGATCCGGTGGCGGTCCTCAAGGGGACGGTCGGAGGCGATGTTTCGATCGATATCAGGGACGACCGGTTCCAGGCGCTCGAACCGATCGTGCGGGAGGGTCGTGACCTCCGTGCTATTGTCGACCGTTGCCTCGAAGCGTTCACTTCCGCCGAGATCCCCCGCAGCAAGAGCGGGTCGACCTCCATGACCACCTCCGGGGTGTTCGGCTATTTCGGTTACGACACCATGCACCTCATCGAGCGGATCCCGTCGCCTGAACTGCCCGACCCGGCGAATCTGCCGGATCTGTGCCTCATGTTCTGCGATACGCTCATCGTGTTCGACAACGTGATGCGCAAGCTGTTCGTCGTGGTCAACTACCTCGACGAGGCGGACCGTCAGCGTGCCGAGAAGAAGATCGACGCGCTCGCCGGCGTCATCTTCGAACCGCTTGCCCGCAACCTCGTGCCACTGGCTCCCGAGCATCCGGAGCCGGTAGTGTCCAACACCACCCGTGAGGAGTATTTCGACAAGGTACTCAAGGCCAAGGAGTACATTCTCAGCGGCGATATCTTCCAGGTGCAGGTTTCGCAGCGGTTGCACCGGAAACTGCATACCCGTCCGATCGATGTGTATCGCGTGTTGCGCACCATCAATCCCTCGCCCTATCTCTATTTCTTCGATTTCGAGGATTTCCAGGTGGTGGGCTCTTCGCCAGAACTGCTGGTAAAGGTCGAGCTCGATCCGACCGGCAGGAGGATGGTCGATACCCGTCCCATCGCCGGCACACGGCGCCGTGGGGAGAACTACGAGGAGGATGAGCGCAACGCCAGGGAACTGCTTTCGGATGAGAAGGAGTGTGCCGAGCATCTGATGCTCATCGATCTGAGCCGCAACGATATCGGCAGGATCGCCAGGATCGGCACGGTAGAGACCAACGAAATGATGGTGATCGAAAAATATTCCCACGTCATGCACATCGTCAGCAACGTCCGTGGCGAGCTGCAGGAGGGCTTGAGCGCCATGGATGCCTTCTGGTCCTGCTTTCCCGCAGGGACGCTGACCGGTGCGCCCAAGGTGCGCTCCATGGAGATCATCTACGAGCTCGAAAAGGAGAAGCGGGGCCTGTACGGCGGAGCGGTGGGGTACCTCGATTTCCGAGGAACGCTCACCACGGCCATCGCCATCCGGACGATGGTGATCCGTGACGGCATCATCTACTTCCAGGCGGCAGGCGGCATTGTGGCCGACTCTACCCCGGAGTATGAATACGAAGAGACCATGAACAAAATGAGGGCCGGGCTGACCGCCCTCGAAAGCATTGAGTTCGTTACCTGATCAACCTGTAATCCGGAGCCACCAATGAGCAAAAAACAGCAGAAGATCGCACCTGCCCTTCTCGTCTCCGCCGGTCTTGTCGCCGGTGCGGTTGCATTGCCGAACCTCGATCTCAAGCTGTCAGGCGGGCCCCAGCCGGCCATCGTCGGCAGCCAGAACTCGGCAATGGCGACTGAAGCCCCCGGGCGTCAGCCTATCCAGTCCCTTTCCGATCTGAACCAGGCGTTTGTCAGTATCTCCGATTCCGTCATGCCTTCGGTGGTCACTATTTACACGGAAACCCTCGTCGATCGGCCTTCGATGTTTCCAGCCGAATTTTTCGGTCGTCAGTTCGGTGACTTCTTCAACATGCCCAAGCCTCCGGCCGGTGGTTCGAAACAGGTGCGGCACGGTCTGGGTTCCGGCGTGATCGTCAGTGCCGACGGCTATATCCTGACCAACAACCACGTGATCGATGGCGCAGACACCATCTCGATCACAACCTCGGACAACAGGAGGATCCCCGCCAGGGTGATCGGCAAGGATCCCCGGACCGACATCGCGGTGATCAGGGTGGACGCTGCGGGCCTGAAACCCATTGCCATCGGGAACAGCGACCGGCTGCGGGTCGGCGAGTGGGTGCTGGCCGTCGGCAGCCCGATCAGGGAGAACCTCGCCCGCACGGTCACGCACGGCATCGTCAGCGCGAAGGGGCGCGCCAATGTGGGCCTGGCTGACTACGAAGATTTCATCCAGACCGACGCGGCCATCAACCCAGGCAATTCGGGCGGTCCGCTGGTGAACATCAATGGCGAGCTGGTGGGCATCAACACGGCCATCGCGAGCCGTACCGGCGGGTTCGAGGGGATCGGATTCGCCGTGCCGTCGAACATGGCCAGCAAGGTGCTGAACGAGCTGGTCAAGAAGGGCAAGGTCACCCGTGGCTATCTCGGCATCACGATCCAGGATATCGACGAGAACCTCGCCAAGGGGCTGCAGCTGAATCCTCGTGAAGGAGTGCTCGTCGGAACGGTCATGGACCGCGGGCCTGCCGCGAAGGCGGGAATCAGGACGGGCGACGTCATTCTCGAATTCAACGGCAGGAAGGTCGCAAGCTCGGTCGAGCTGCGCAACGCCATCGCCATCCAGTCCCCCGGTACCACCGCGTCGCTCGTCGTCAATCGCGACGGTGCCGTCCAGACGATCAACGCCCGCCTCGAAGAGCAGCCGGACAGGCCCGACGGCGCACCTGAGCAGACGACGAGGGCTGAGAGCGGCACGATCGGCTTCACGGCCTCGGTGCTCGATGCCAAGACCGCCCAGCAGCTCCATTTGAAGGCAGACAGCCGCAGGATGGTGGTGACGTCAGTTCAGGATGCGAGTCCGGCATTCCTGGCCGGCCTTCGTCCCGGTGACGTCATTCTTTCGGTCGACAAGAAATCCATCACGTCGCTGGCCGGGTTCAGCGATGTGATCAAGGGGAAAAAACGGGGCGACCTCATGACATTGCTCGTCGAACGGGGCTGGAACCGCATCTATTTTGCCTATAAACTCTAATGGTTCTTTGCCCTGTCGATAAAGATGCTTACATTCCGAGTGGAAGTAAAGTCAGCCCCGACGCTGACTTTACTTCTTTTTTGTTAGACTCCTCTACCATCGCTGCCGCTATCTCAGGGCAGTGGCCGGTCCTTTGCAGAATATTCCGGTATGTCCGTGCGGTGATTGATATGCTCTTTCGTATTGAAAACCAAAACATGAATCGACATGAGTGATCGCATTTATCTTACCAGGGAGGGTTACAACCGGCTCAAGGATGATCTTCATGTGCTGACCACACTGACTCGCAAAGAGGTGCTCGAGAAGATAGCGGAAGCCCGCTCTCATGGAGACCTGAGCGAAAACGCCGAATACGATGCCGCTCGCGAAGAGCAGTCACAGCTCGAATCGCGGATCAGCGATCTCGAAAACAGGCTGGCTGCAGCCACCATTCTCGATCCGAAGCAGATCAAGACCGACCGGGTCTATATCCTCACCTCGGTCAAACTCCGCAATCTCCAGGCTGAAGACGAAATCATCGAATACACCCTCGTCTCATCCGAGGAGGCCGATTCGGACCTTGGCAAGATTTCGGTCCGCTCTCCCGTCGGCAAGGCGCTGATCGGCAAGTCCGTGGGCGACAAGGTCCGCATCAGCGTGCCCAAGGGCGAACTCCATTATGAGATCTTGGATATTTTTGTTAAATAAAGGCTCTAATTCAAAAACGCCTTCTATGGGAAAACGACAGATCATCTATACCACCAGGCAGATCGGCGGATGCCGCGAGCTGCTCGACAAGGAGATCAACCTGGTGACCAGGGAACAGCGTGTATGGCACGGAAGGATTACGGCCATCGATCAGGACAAGCTGGAACTGAAGGATGCGCGCGCCGGAAAACATACATTCCAGATCGCTGAAATTGATAAAATATACCGCGAGGTAGTAACCGATTACTGAAATGCGCAAAAAAATTGTGGTAGGCAACTGGAAGATGAACAACACCGTTGCCGAGTCGGTTGAGCTTGCTACCGAAATCGCTGAGAAGGTGGGTTCTGGAATCATCGGTTGCGAGGTTGGCATCGCTCCTACATTTCTTGCCCTGAACGAGGTCGGCAAGGTGATCGAATGGAGTGACATCCTGCTTACCGCCCAGGATTGCCATTACGAGAATGACGGTGCATTTACGGGCGAAGTGTCGGCCAGCATGCTCGCTGCCGCCGGATGCGATTTCGTCATCCTCGGCCATTCCGAAAGGCGTCAGTATTTCGGCGACACCAGTGCCATCGTCAACCGCAAGGTGAAGAAGGCTCTCGAAGAGGGTCTCCGCGTCATTCTCTGCGTTGGCGAAACGCTACAGGAGCGTGAGTCGGGGGTGACCGAAAGCGTCATTACCGGCCAGGTCGTCGAAGGCCTCGATGGTGTGAGCGACATCAGCAACCTGGTGATCGCCTACGAACCCGTATGGGCGATCGGCACCGGCAAAACAGCGACCAGCGCACAGGCCGATGAGGTGCATGCCTCCATCCGGGCCACGGTTGCCGGGATCTACGGTGCCAAGGCCGCGGAACACCTTCGCATCCAGTATGGTGGGAGCGTGAAGCCGTCGAACGCGGTCGAGCTGTTCTCGATGCCGAATATCGACGGTGGACTGATTGGCGGAGCGAGTCTGAACGTCGACGACTTCATGGCCATCGTCAACGCCGCCTGCTGACATCGGAACAACAGACATTGAAAAAGGCTGTCTCGGGAGTAACACCGAGGCAGCCTTTTTTTTGCGAAAAAGGGGCCGTCTTACGGAAGAGCCCCCGTTCGTCCTCATGCGTCTCACTCCTCCTCAGACTCCTGTGACCGCTTCATCGAACAGAAATCGGGCCCGCACATGGTGCAGTATCGGGCGGTAGCCGAGTTGTCGCCGGTCGCGGCGATATTTTGCGCGTGGACTTCGCGGGTCTTGACCGGGTCGAGCGAGAGGGCGAACTGGTCCTCCCAGGCAAAGGCGTATCGCGCGCGGCTCATCAGCTCGTCGCGCAGCCATGCCGTCGGGTTTCCCTTGGCGATGTCGGCCGCATGGGCCGCGATGCGATGGGCGATGACCCCCTCCCGGACGTCCTGCCTGTCCGGCAGTCCGAGGTGCTCCTTCGGGGTGACATAGCAGAGCATCGAACAGCCAAACGTCGCGATCAACGTGCCGCCGATGGCTGAATTGATGTGGTCATATCCTGCGGCGATATCCGTGACGAGCGGCCCGAGGGTATAGAACGGCGCTTCGTGGCAGTACTCGAGCTGCTTGTCCATGTTTTCGCGGACGAGGTTCAGCGGCACGTGGCCAGGCCCCTCGATCATGACCTGCACGTCGCGATCCCAGGCTTTCAGGGTGAGTTCCCCAAGCGTTTTGAGTTCGCTGAACTGCGCCGTGTCGTTGGCGTCGATGATCGAACCGGGCCTGAGCGCGTCGCCGAGTGAAACAGCAACGTCGTAGGTCCGGAGGATTTCGCAGATCTCGTCGAACCGGGTGTACAGGAAGTTCTCCTGCTGGTGCGCCTTGCACCACTTCGCCATGATCGAACCGCCTCTCGACACAATCCCCGTGCAGCGGCGCATGGCGTAGGGCAGGGTGGCCGCAAGTATGCCGGAGTGGATGGTGAAGTAGTCGACCCCCTGTTCGGCCTGTTCGACGAGCGTGTCGCGGTAGACCTCCCAGTTCAGCTCTTCGGCGACCCCGCCAACCTTTTCGAGCGCCTGGTAGAGCGGCACCGTGCCGATCGGCACCGGGGAGTTGCGCAGGATCCATTCGCGGGTCTGATGGATGTTCTTGCCGGTGCTCAGGTCCATAACCGTGTCCGCTCCCCAGCGGCAGGACCAGATCGCTTTTTCGATCTCCTCTTCAATCGAGGAGCCGAGGGCCGAGTTGCCGATGTTCGAATTGATCTTGACGCGGAATTTCCGGCCAATGACCATCGGTTCGAGTTCCGGATGGTTGATGTTGGCCGGTATGATCGCACGGCCACGGGCAATTTCCTCCCTGACCATCTCCGGTGTGACGGGTGTTCCGCCACAGCGCTCAATCCACTCGCCAAGGTTCTGGTTCTCCCTGATCGCCGCATACTCCATCTCCGGTGTGACGATGCCCTTGCGTGCATAATGCATCTGGGTCACGGCGCTGCCAGGTTTTGCCTTCAGCGGTTTTCTGCCGGTCATGGAGGGTGTCGCATCCGCGGACTCGATCGTCTCCCGGTCAAACCCCCAGGTTTCCCGAACCGGCTCGAGTCCACACTGCGGGTCATGAGCGAAAGCCGGATCGCCGAACGGGCCGCTGGTGTCATACAGCGGCATGGCGTCGAAGCTCATGCCCCTGCACTCGTAGCTTCTGGTCAGCTTGACGCTTCGCAGGCCAACCTGGAGCGGGTACATCGTGCCTCTGGTGCTTATCTTGACAGACGAGGGGCCAAAAATGTGCTGGTCGGGGCAGGACGCCTTGCCGGCATCGGATGTTGCGGGTCTTGTCATCGGAATAATTGGAATGGAGCGGAATGCAGGAGCGTGATGTTCATCGTTTCTCGCGGTAGCGTGGCCTGCATCAGCTTACAAGGGCCTGATCTCAGCCGTCGATGGTTATTCCGCTGGGCGGTTCCTCCGCCGCATGACTTACGGCGTCAAGACGGGATAACCTCCTGAAAGCAACCCAGATGAATTTTCAAATGTCACGATAACCAAAATAGCCATTATTTCCAAGCCGGGCAGGGTTATGGCGACCACCCCAGCTCACGGCGACCTCATCCTGTTGTCGACCGTGGAGGCCGGTTTTCTCCGTTTGCGCCTTGTATTTTTTTGCCGGAATCACTATATAAGCTTATGCTCATATAAGGATTTAAATAACCGGATGAATCATGAAGTTTTCACGAGTGTTTGCGGTGACGGGCATGGTACTCCTTGGAGCATGCAGCTCCCAGAAGACAGCGCCACCGGAACCGGGAGTTCAGAGCGAATCGGCTCAAAGTGAACAGGGTGTCGTTGCGGGGGGACAACCTGCTTCGCCATCGGAGCAGAGTGGTGTCGATGCCAGGATTGCGAACGGCGAGAAGGTCTATGAACGCAGCTGTGCGGGTTGCCATGACAGTGGTACCGGTGGCGCACCGAAGCCTGGTGATACGAAAGACTGGACGGTCCGGATAAGCCAGGGGATAGAGCTGCTGACAAAAAAATCGATCGAAGGGTATGAGGGGAAGAAAGGTGCGATGCCACCCAGGGGCGGCAACACCGAACTGACCGACGAGGAGGTCTCCAGCGCGGTTCACTATATGGTCGCCAGATCGAAGTGAACCTTTCCGGAAGTGCCGGGCCTGAGCCCGGCATCTTCGCTTCTCCGGCATTTTCCAGCCTGCCCCACGCATTTCAGACCACCTCATTTCCTTTCCAGTGGACTTTTTTCGTGGCGGCCATCCTGCCCGCAGGCGCCTCCAGGGTTCGTTGCAGCGTTGGGAGATGCGTATATTGGAGTGCGAGGATAGGGGGCTGAAGAGTGCCTGATCCTGATTCGGACGCCGAAGCCGGAGCATCAGGAATGCCGATTTGAACCCGGACTTCAGTCTGAGGCCGCTCCTCCCTCCTTGAGCCACTGAAAAGGCAAGCCCTGGAGTTCGCCTCTTTTCGCTCCGTCTCAAGACAAGAAAGAATTTCATGCGCGATTCTCCACGGCGGCACGCCAGGAGTCCTGAGCCCGGAGGACCCGGCAGTCTGGACAGGTGCTTGCCCCTGGGGGCAGGCAGGTCTGCTCATGAAGGGGCATGTGCATTCTGTTTTACCGTTGTTCCGCTCGGCCTTGGTTCCGAACGCGACCACATGCCCGGATGCTCCTTGACCACGGCGGCAAATCGATGTGCCCGATCAACTGGCGTCCCATCAATAGAAACAGAGCAACATTTATTGTAAATTGGGGCCTTGTCATCCAAAACCTGCTCCAATAAATTCCGGAGGCTCATGAAAATATTCAATCTTGTCCGGCTTGCATTTTTCCAGATGGGATTCGGCATCATGCTCGGTTTCATCCAGGATATCCTGAACCGGGTCATGATCAAGGAGCTGTTTCTGCCGGCGACCATCGCACTTGGGCTCATCAGCCTCAAGGAGCTCATGGCGATGATGGGGGTCAAGGTCTGGGCGGGCAACCTTTCCGATCGTTTCAGCATCCTCGGTTATCGCAGGACCCCTTATGTCCTGATTGGCCTGTTCAGCTGTGTGGCAGCCTTCGTGCTTTCACCCTCGGCCGCATACGAGGTGAAGATGACCGGCGTAACGTTCCAGGAGATTTTCGTTTCTGCCCTGACCGATCCGGGCCTGTGGAAGCTCTGCTTCATCTTCCTGCTTTTCGGTTTCGGGCTGCAGGTGGCGACCACGGCGTACTACGCGCTGATCGCCGACATGGTGGATGAAAAAAACATCGGCAAGATCGCCGGAGCAAGCTGGACGCTGATGGTGCTGACCGCGATCATTTCGAACTGGACGATCGGTTCCTACCTGAAGGTGTTTACCGAAGAGCGGCTGACGCAGGTTGCGGAGGTCGGTGGTCTCATCGCCCTGGTCGTCGGCGTCCTGGCAGTGCTTGGCGTCGAGAACCGAAACGCCGAAGCCGGGTTATCGAAGCCCAAGCACAGCATCGGGTTCCTGCAGTCCATAAGGCTGCTTTCGTCATCTCCGAGGACCATGCAGTTCGCGCTCTATATTTTCATCTCCATCTTCGCGCTCTTCGCCAACGAGGTGGTCATGGACCCGTTCGGTGCGGAAGTTTTCCATATGCAGGTCTCCGAGACGACCAAGCTGTTCAAGCCGATGATGGGGGGGACTCAGCTCATCGTCATGCTGCTGACCGGGTTCCTGCTTTCACGGATCGGGTTCAAGCGCGGCGCGTATATCGGTAATGTGTTCGGTGCGGTCGGTTTCGCCATGATCATCGTCGCCGGTTTTCTGTTCGACGAGAAACTCCTTCGGATCGCCCTGGTCGTGACCGGTGTTGGCCTTGGTGCAGCCAGCGTCTCCAACATCTCCATGATGATGAACATGACCGCCGGACAGAGTGGCATCTACATGGGTCTCTGGGGAACAGCCCAGAGCCTTGCGATCTTCATCGGCCATGCCGGTGCCGGAATCATCCGCGATACGGTCTACATGCTGTCCGGTAACCACATGCTGGCCTATGCGGCGATCTTCGTTCTCGAGATCATCGCCTTTACCGCATCGAGCCTGGTGCTGCCGCATATCTCCAAGGAGGCGTTCGAGGCTGAAAGCCAGGCCAAGATGTCCGAGTTTGCGGCCATTGCCGAGTCGGCCAAGGGATGAGGGCCATGAAGTACGTTTTCGGACCGGTCTCTTCGAAACGTCTCGGGCAGTCCCTCGGAGTGGACCTGCTTGCCCCGAAGAGCTGCACCTGGAACTGCATCTATTGCCAGCTCGGCCGCTCGAATCGTTTCGTCACGGAGCGCAGCGAATTTTTCCCGCGCCAGGAGATCCTTGACGAGATCGTCGAGGCGCTGGGGAGCGCCACCGCGATCGACTGGATCACCTTTGTCGGATCCGGAGAGACCACCCTCTACAAGGGTATCGGATGGCTTATCCATGAAGTGAAGCAGCGCACCGCCATTCCGGTGGCCGTGATCACCAACGGCTCCCTCCTCCATCTACCCGAAGTCAGGGCGGAGCTCCTCGAGGCCGATGCCGTGCTCCCATCGCTGAACGCCGGTTCGGAGGAACTCTACAACCGCATTGACCGGCCTGCCGAGGGTTTTGGTTTCAGGCAGCACCTCGATGGGCTGCGTCAGTTCAGGAAGGAGTTCTCCGGCAAGTTATGGGTCGAGGTGATGCTGATCGCCGGGTTGAATGACTCGGACGAGGCGCTCCAGGATCTCGCCGTCGAACTCGCCCATATCCATCCCGATACGGTACACCTGGTGGTGCCCACCCGACCAGCTCCTGAAAATATCGTCAGCATGCCGGACGACGCATCGATCCGGCGGGCGGTGTTCATCCTTTCACAGGCCGCGCCCGTCGTGCACCCGGTCAAGGGGAGCATGAACCTGACGGGAGCCGCCGACCTCCTTGATGCGGTCACGGCAATCGCTACCCGTCATCCGGTCCAGGAGCGCGAACTTGAAACAGCGCTGCTCGACTGTTTTCCCGGGGATCCCGACGCCGTCAGGCAGTCGATGGATTCGATGTTTGCTTCCGGCCGCTTCGACAGGGTGGCACAGGGGAGCGAGCTGTACTGGATCATGAAGGCTGGTTGAGTTGCGCTCTTCGATCCGTTACCATTTCAACATGGGGAGGGGATCGAAGGGGTGGGTTACCAACCGCCGCAGTGCGAGCTTCGTCAGGCATCGGTGGAACCCTGCGTTCGGATAGGCCTGACGAACCGTTCTGATCACGATGTCAGTGATCCCGAACCTGATCGTTCCCAGAGAAAGGTCGACCAGGTCCGCCCTGCGGAAAGCTTCGACGAGCCATTCCGGGTTGGAACGGTACGGCGTCAGCTTGTGGTGCTCTTCGATCATGCGTTCGACCTCATCCTTCCACTCGTCTCTTCCGATGTTTTCGAGATGTTCCAGGGCAAGTCCGACGGAGTGCGGCAGATAGTCGAAGCTCTTTGCCGTCCAGATTCCGAGATCGTGAAACACCGAGGCGATGACGATTTTCTGCTGCTGCTGCGCGCTGTCCTGACGGGTGCCGCAAAGAGCCACACAGAAATGAAACACCCGGAAACTGTGGTTCCGGCAGGCCTCGAAATCATTGCCGAGCACCTGCCTGAAGGGTTCGAACAGCTCCTCGATCTTTTCAATGTGATGCAGTTCCATGGTCCGGTGGGTTGTGTTCCGAACTGAAAAAAACGCCGGGCCAGTGTCGATTGTCTGGAAATCGGGCAGCAGGATGCACGGCTACCGCTGCGTTAACCTTGATCTGAATTTACCTTGAGATTTTCAGTAAAAAAATCGTCATACGTTGATTTCCCGTCATATATTTTAATGATGCTGCATGATGGAAGCTCTCGAAACGGGATTATTTTCGGGAGTCATCTGAAGGGTTCCCGGTGCAGAAGATGCCGACAGACCAGGAGTTATTATGCTATCGTTGCCCTGCGGGTTTGTAACCGTAGACCTGTCCGGAGTCATCACCGCGGCAGGGGGCGACTGTCCCCTTTTGGACGGTGGTACTCCTGCCAGCTTCATCGGTAGCGAATTCTTCGAAACGATCTGTCCGGAGGAGCGCGAGCAGGGGCTACGTTTTCTCGAAACGGTCGTCGTGTCCCGCCGATCGATCACTCTGGAACGTGACCAGGATGGCCGCCATGTTGCATTCACCCTCATTCCTGCGGATGGCGGCGATGCAATGAACGTAATCATGCACGAAGTGGGTGCTTCTTTGCATGCCGAGCGCGATATGCAGCAGGAGCAGCAGTTCATGACCGCAATTCTCGACAGTCTTCCCTGCGCCTTCATGGTTACCGATTCGACCGGCCGTCTGGTACGATGGAACGGATGTCACCGCGACGAGTTTGCGGGGAAAACAGATGCTGAACTGCTGGGAACCGACGCATTCGAGATCATTCATCCTGACGACCGGGCCTACCTGGCCGGAAAGCATCGGGAGGTCCTCCTCAACGGGAAGGAGGTGTGGGGAGAGGCGCGGGTGCTCAGGCAGGGAGGCCCCGAGTACTGCTGGCGCCAGATCTGTGCCCGGCAGATCGAGGTGGACGGTACCCGGCTGGTCCTCAGTGTGAGCGTGGACATCACGGACCGCAAGAAGACCGAGGAGGCCCTGCGGTTGAGCGAGGAGCGTTTCAGGATGCTCTTCCATGGCCATTCGGCGATCATGCTGGTATTTGACGCACAATCAGGTCTGATTGTGGATGCGAACCAGGCGGCAGCCGATTTTTATGGCTGGTCGGTCGACGAACTCAGGGGGATGCGCATCCACCGGCTCAACCCCTACCCTCCGGAGGTGCAATCGGGTTTGGGCGACTCGCATGGGTCCCGCAAATCCCACTTATTTACGTTTCACCACTTGCGCAAGGACGGTTCGATCAGGCAGGTTGAAATAGCCGGCAACCGTATCGAGATCGGTGGCGTCTCGCTCATTTTCGCCATAGTCTCCGATGTGACCGAACGAAACCGGTGGGCGGCATTGACCGAATTCAGGCTGAGGCTTTATCAGCATGGCGAATCCGTACCCGTCGATTCGCTCCTGAGGGAAGCTCTCGACGAGGCCGAGCACCAGACTTCGGCTACCTTCAGCTTGTTCCATTTCCTGGGAGGTATCGAGGATGGTCAGCAACAGGTCTGTTCAAGCAGTTTGGGGCAGAGCGGGTCAAGTTACCGTGATGCTCTGCTGCGTCGCTCGATCGAGGTATCCGACGACTGGATCGACGCCGCGGAACATCGTCGGACCGTAATCAGGAATGATTTTTCAGCGCCATTGCACGAGGGTGCTATCCCGCACACCCTGCCCGCCGTCACGCGGGTGATGATCGTACCGGTCGTTCGGGGTGATGAGGTGCCGGCCATGCTCGTGGTTGGGAACAAACCCTATCCGTTCGAACCTGAAGATGCCCTGCGTGCTGAGGCCATCGCTGACATCGTCTGGGATATCGTCGCCCGCAAGCGGGCCGAAATGTCGGAAAGCAGGATGCAGGGCGCACTCATGCAGATCCAGAAGATGGAGCTTATCGGACAGCTCGCCGGAGGGGTCGCGCACGATTTCAACAACATGCTCGGCGTCATCATCGGCAATGCGGAGATGGCCGTTGCGTTTGGAGAGCCCGCAGCCGAAGTGCTTGAAAACCTCAACGAGATTCTTCTCGCGGCCGAGCGTGCGGCAAAGCTGACCGACCAGCTTCTGGCTTTTGCCAGAAAACAGCCGGTGATGCCGGAGGTGGTCGATCTGAACGACGCGGTCAAGGCAATTGTCGACATGCTTGCCCGTCTGGTCGGCGAGGCGGTGGTGCTCGTCTGGCGTCCCT
This sequence comes from Chlorobiaceae bacterium, assembly GCA_013334335.1. GTDB lineage: Bacteria > Bacteroidota > Chlorobiia > Chlorobiales > Chlorobiaceae > Chlorobaculum. The sequence goes on along the minus strand of JAAXXR010000033.1, from coordinate 2,371 downwards.
GCCGCCGTGCTCCGATCGTTAGAATCGACCCCATGCAGCTCGACCAGATTCTGACCAACCTTTGCCTCAACTCCCGCGACGCGATCCCTGGAACGGGGAGCATCACCATCAGCACCGGCGAACGTCATCTCGAGCGTGCCTCCTATGAGAATGGTGCGTTCAAGGCGGCGGGCGATTATGTCGTTCTCTCGATCGTCGATACGGGTTCGGGTATACCCAAGTACAACCTCGGACATATTTTCGAACCTTTTTTCACCACCAGGGCGGTGGGCAAGGGTTCAGGCCTTGGCCTTTCCGGCGTCTACGGTATCGTCAAGCAGAACAACGGTTTTATCGAAGTCGAGAGCGAAACGGGCCGGGGAACCGAATTCAGGATCTTTTTGCCACGACACCACATTGCCGATGTCGATCCGGTTCAGGAGCGGGAGGGAGCGAACCGCCCGCTCGGGCAGGAAACGATATTGCTGGTCGAGGACGAGCCCGAAATTCTCAACATCTGCAAGACGGTGCTCAGGAAAATCGGCTATGACGTTTTGTCGGCATCGTCTCCAACAGAAGCCCTCATGCTGGTTTCCGGTCATACGGGCCATATCGATCTCCTGTTGACCGACGTGATCATGCCCGAGATGAATGGACGGGAACTCGCCAATATGATCGCTTCGCTTCATCCTGAGCTGAAAATCCTGTTCATGTCGGGCTATGCGGTTGGCGTCGTTGCCGAACATGGCGTGTTCGATGGCGGAAACTTCATCCAGAAGCCCTTTTCGATCAGGCAGCTTGCCGATCTGGTCCGCAGGACGCTGCAACCGCAATGACCAGGAGTTGGCTGGCCGGCCTGCAGCGGCTGGCCATCCAGGATATGAAGCCCTTCGTCGACAGGCTGTTCTATTGTTGAGTAACAGATGTCCGGTACTATCATGCTACGGTTTTGTAGAGATGAACTCATTTATCCGTAAATTTGTTGATGTGGTATCCGATGAGCCTATTCGTTGAATTTTAATTTCGGATATATGAACGTTTCTTCCCCCGACCATTCTTCTGGAATTGACCACACCTCCGGTTACGGGACCTGTTCCTCCTGCCAGGGAAGGGGGCGGGTCAATGTGATGATCAAAAAAGAGTGTCCTGTCTGCGAGGGAACCAGCACCGTGCTCGGAAGGCCCTGCGCGAAGTGCAATGGCACCACGCCGGTGTTCGAGGTGGAGGTGGAACGGTTGTGCCTGGACTGTCTTGGGACGGCATTCTCGCAGGACAGGGTACACGGCATCCGGCGCCGGTGAATCCGTTGTTGCACCTCAACCCGAGCGACCTCGCGAGAACAGGTTTCAGGACGCCGTTGTGGGGGGTATTCGAGGCGTTTTTCTGCTGCAACGGCGATGGGAGGGATCCTTGATGCCTCCTGTCGCATGCTGCCCGACTTAGCCGGTTGTGCAGGAGTTCACCATTTACGCTCCATGAGTTACGGTTGTCTGGAAGGGGATGCAACTCCATGATTTCAACAATCGGTGTAACGATGTTTGTTGTCTCTGGATCCGTTGAAGAAATGACTATTACTCCATGTTGTCGAAAACCGCGACGCAGGAGTGCCCATGAATGAAACAAGGAGGATACGATGCACGATTTCAGTGATCTTGTTGAACGTTTACGGACGGAATACCGCTCGCAGCCGGGACTTATCGGTGTTTTGGCAGAGGGGACGCCAGCTATTGGTCTTCGATACCAATTCACCGACCAGGCAGCTGCCGAAAGTTTCATGAAGTTCCGCACACTTCAGTTCAGTTATGAGCCGGCAAATGCCAATGAACTGTGCATCGACGGCTGCGATGTCATCGAGACCTGGCGCTTGTGAGTTTTCAGTGATGCATGGGCCGTTTCCGTGTCCAAAACGCTTGCCGATGGGACGAGCGCTTGTGAAATGAACAGGCGCTCCAGGGAAGTATTTAAGGGTTCGTGAAGTTCATCAGGTTTCCGTATCTTTGGTGTAGTAGTATCCCGGGCAGTAACGGACAACGAGCAGTTCCCTTTACTGAATCAAAGCCTTCCGGATATGAAAAACACCCGCACGCCCCGTTCGTTTCAACGCCATCCCCTCCTGGTTACCGCGCTTTCTGTCGTCGTGGGCATTGCCATATCGACGATCACCATACTGATCCATCACCTCTACGTGGAGATGCCTGACAGCCTCATGTCGGGTTATGATTGAACCCTTTCCCTGGGATGTTTGATCGACAACGTCGTGTTCTAGGCGGTAGCTTACCCTGAACACGTGATGACCGGTTCGATGGCCGCCGTTATGGCGGGGGGAGGGTGAAAGAACAACCGGTGCGGTCTCCAGAGGAGAGCAGCCGGAACAACGTTCCCGGGAACACCG
>JAAXXR010000032.1 GCA_013334335.1 Chlorobiaceae bacterium | reverse complement strand
GATACAAGAGCCTTAACCTTCTGGAGCTGCCCATACGTTCCCCTTCCTCCCTTCACGAGCTGATCACCCGGCTTCTTTTGCGTTGCTGTTCTTGCCTGAGTATGTGCAACTGCGTGTGCGGCATCGGCATGACCGGTATAAACGCATGAATGATGCTGACGGCCAAGTGGCCACAACGCAAAAAAGCAGGCTTGAGGCCTGCTTTTTACGTTTCCGGAGGCGGATGCCACCGGAAAGATGCATTGGATCACTTCTTTTCGGGAACCGGGCGTTCCGGCTTTACCGCGTAGTTGATCAGGTAGTCGTAAAGCCTGATCAGGCGCGCGTTCTGGTTGTTCTGGTCGATCCAGTGACCGATCATGCCGATCGTGCGGGCAAGAACGAAGAAGCCGTTCAGCGAATGCTCCGGGAAGTTCAGGTCCATGAGGATACAGCCGATGGTGCCGTCGACGTTCAGGATCAGGTTATCCTTCTTGGCCGTCGTGATTTTCTCGACCTCGAGAGCAAAATCGAGACATGGCGTGTGCAACGACGTCTCGTTCTTGACATAGCTCACCAGGTATTTGACGCGCTTGTCGGGGTTCTTGAGGCTCTTGACCCGGTGGCCGATTCCGGGAACCGGCCCGACGTTGTCCTTCATCCAGGCCAGGAAGCCGGGGATGTCGTTCGGGTAGTCCTTGACGCCCATCTTGAAATATTTGCCAGCGTTCGTCACGGCGCCACCAAAACGCGGACCGATCATCGTCATGCCGGCTGAGACAGCCTGGGGCATGTCGATGCCTGCGCATGCGGCGATGATCGAACCGAAAGCGCCAGATACGGCCGGACCGTGATCCGCGGAGATCATGATGATGCGCTTGATGATCTCGGACTCTTCGCGGCTCGGAAGCTTCTTGTTCCAGAGCAGGCCGATGACATCCTCGATGCCATACCCCTTCTCACAGAGTTCGGAGGCAGCATAGCCGCTGTAGCGAGGTTCTTCGCCGCGGTCGTCGGCAATCGTGGTGCGGATGAGCGGCTCGACGACCACCTCTCCCTGGCGCATGACCTCCTGTACGCTCGGCGGCAGCTGCGGCAGCAATGCCTCGTCGATCTCCGGCTCCGGCTTGATGTCGCCGCTGGCGAGCAACTCGAGGTACACCTGCTTGATGGCTTTGCTCAGACCGCCAAAGGTATCCGGAACCAGAGCGCCGGCCTCGCGGAGCGCGTTCATTTTCGAACGTGCCGACCCTGCCCCCATCTTGCCCTCCTTGGCGCCGGCGTGGCCGAACTTCATACCCTGGGGAAGCACCTCCTGGCAGGTCCCGCCAATGGAGGCTACCAGCCTGATGCGGCGTTTACTGGCCCCGAGCCACTCGGCGGCCTCCTCTTCAAGGTTTCCGCCGACCTCGCCGATCAGGACGACCGCTTTCGTGTCAGGATCGTTCTCGAACATCTCGAGGTAGGAGACGAAATCGGTGCCCGGATACGCGTCGCCACCGATGGCCACGGCAGAGGTGATGCCATTGCCGTTCTGGGCGCAAAGCCACATGGCTTCATTGGAAAGCCCTCCGGATTTGGTGAGAACACCAAAGGAGCCCGCGCGGTAGAGGTTGCACAGCTTCAGGTTCTTGAACTCGCCGCCGATCACGCCGAGACGGCACTCTCCGGCCGACATGATGCCGATCGAGGAGGGGCCGTTGAAGATCTTGTCGTGCTTTGCGGCCAGCTTCCTGAGTCGCTTGGCATCCTTCTCCGGAATGCCCTCGGTGATCATGGAGATCAGTTTGATGCCGGGTGATTCGATCGCCTCTTTGGCAGCCTGGTAGCCGCGGGAAGCGCCGATGTAGATCAGGGCGGTATTGATCCCCGGATGCTCGAGCACCGCCGTGCCCAGCGAGGAGTAGACGGTTATGTTATTGAGTTCGCCGCCACGGAATATCTCTTTCTGCTGGCCGGCTTCAGGCGGATAGACGAACGCCTGTATGGTCAAGGGCTTGTTGATCAGGAAGTCGAACTGGGCCATGCGTTTTGCCGCATTGACGCCAGCGACCCCTCCGATGATGACCGCCCGAGTATCTTTATTAGCGAGAATGCTCACGGTACAATCAGTTTAATGATTTGCTATATACTTGAATTACAAGACGATCTGTGGCGACCGCTCAGGATTTCAGCGCGAGGTCGACGATGTCGGTCATAGGCATGCTGCGGTCGTAGACGTGGATGTCGAAACCCTCCTCCTGCAGCTTCTTGATGGCTGCAAGCCCCTGTGCTTCGTTAGGACCACCCCTTCTCACCCAGATTTTGACATTCTCGAGGTATCCTTTCGACTTGCTTTCGCGGAAGCCGTTGATGATACCGCTGAAGGTCGCCTTCACATCCGTAAAGTTGGCAATGGCCCCTCCGACGATGATGTGCTTGATGTTCGGGAGGCGGCAGATGGTTTCGGTCAGCGCCTCGACAGCCCAGTCCGCAGGATCGCCGGAGTATTCCGCATAATTGGCGATGGTGCCACCCCTGGCAACAACGGCATCAGCGTAGAAGACCGATGCTCCACCGCCGGCGGTCAGGAGGGCGACTTCGCCTCCGGGAACCTCGACAAGCTTGACCGATCCCTTGATCCGGGAGTCGATGTCCATGATCTGCTGTTCGGCTTCGGTGAACGGACGGCCGATTTCGGAGACGGGCTTGAAATCCCAGTCGGCATGACGAAACCTGGCGTCCCAGTCGACGTTCATGACGGCGTCGAGCGCCGCGAACCGCATGTCGCTCTTCCGGATCACCAGCGGGTTGATTTCGATGGACTGTGCATCCTCGTTATCGAAACAGAGCACGAGACGTGAAGTGATTTTTCCAACCCGTTCAGCGATCTCCCCCTCAAAGCCGGCTTCGAGCGCCAGTTCGGTCAGCTTTTCGATCGTCGGGTTCGCGTCGAGCTCGATGAACATGCGCCTGACGGTGCCCCAGTTCTCCTCGATATCCACACCGCCCCTTCTGGAGAGCAGCAGTTCGGCCCCATCCTTGTTGCCGATCATGGAGACATAGTACTCTTCATCATGTTCGAGCATTTCGGCGACGATGACCTGACGAACTTCGGCGGTGCCGATCTTCGTGCCGATCATCTCGCGCGAGGCCTCGATAGCCTCTTCGAGATTGAGTCCGATTTTGACGAGACCGAGTTTATAACGGCCGCCGATAGCCTCATGGGCTTTGACGACCAGTTTCGATTCTCGCAGCCATTTATTAGCTTCGCCAAGTTGAGATAGACGATTCGGGTCCATGATCACAACATAATTGGGCACAGGAATGCCCCATTTGTTGAATAATTTCATGGCAGGCCCTTCAAGGATTTTAGCCATGCCTGGTGATGTTATGTTACGGGTAGTTGCGCGGAAAAGATGAGTGCAAGACCAATATATAACTACATTCTATTGTGATCCAAGAGATTAAGGATTGTTAAGCATCTGAAAACATCATAAAAAACCACAAAAAGACGCATAATGAACGATTTTCTTGCCTGGTGGCAACATCTTCCCTCGCAAATGAATCCCGTGCTCCTCACGGTCGGGCCAATTTCGATTCGCTGGTATGGCACGATGTACATCGTCGCGTTCGCGGTTGTCTACCTGCTTTCCCGTTACCGTATCGAGACTGAAAAGCTGAATTTTGATAAAACCTTTCCGGGAGACGCACTGACATGGGCGATGGCCGGCGTCCTGCTCGGCGGCCGTATCGGCTATATCCTGTTCTACGGCCTGAACGATTTTCTCGCCAACCCCCTCGGCAGCCTTTTTCCGTTCGGATCCGGAAACGGAACGTGCAGTTTTTCCGGCATTTCCGGCATGTCATATCACGGAGGGTTGATCGGTGTGGCGATCGCCCTGTACGTTTTCAGCAGGAAGAGCGGCAAAGGGTTCTTCCCGACCGTCGACCTGTTCATCCCCGCCGTACCTCTCGGCTATACCTTCGGCCGTCTCGGAAACTTCATTAACGGAGAACTCTACGGACGTGTAACCTCGTCGCCTGTCGGCATGTACTTCCCTCTTGCCGCCGGTACGGAACTTCGCCACCCCTCGCAGCTTTACGAAGCACTATTCGAAGGCGTCGTGCTGTTCGCACTGCTCTGGATGATCCGCAGGAAAGCTCCCTGGGCCGGGTTCCTGTCGGGCCTCTATCTTTTCGGTTACGGCTTCGTGCGGTTTTTTATCGAATTCTTCCGTGAACCGGACGCGCAGCTCGGGCTGGTCTTCTTCAGCTTTTCGATGGGACAGGTGCTTTGCTTCCTGATGATGGCCGCCGGCATCGCCATCCTGTTCGCCACCCGACCATCACCGGGAGGTCAGCAGTAGCTCTTCGCCGCTGCCGAAACAGCGGCGCCTGACGGCAATCATCACGATGATGGCGCTCATGGCCGTCGATCCTACCAGCATGAACATCACCACGATCTGGTAACGGATGGCCTCCATCGGATCGGAACCAGCAAGAATCTGCCCGGACATCATGCCGGGCAGAAAGACCAGGCCCACGCCCATCATCGCATTAATCGAAGGAATCATCCCCGCTTTCACGGCGCTTATGAAAATATCGCCACTGGCTTCCCTGTAGTCGGCCCCCAGGGTAAGCTTCATCTCGATCAGCTCCCGCTGCTGGCGCATCTGCGAAAACAGGCGCTCGATCGAGATGGCCAGCGCCGACATCGAATTGCCGATCACCATTCCTGCCGTCGGTATGAAATATCGCGGTTCCCACCATGGTGTGATCCCAACGATCGCGTAGGACACAAACACTGCGGTCACGAAATAGCTCACCAGCATGGTGATGAAGGTCGGCGCGAGGTACGGCACCTCACGCTCCTTGACCCGCCCCTTGACGATGAAGACCGCCGAAACCACCATGACCAGGAAAATCCCAAGGGTCAACGGCAGACTTTTGGCCCTGAAAATGAAGGTGAGGGCGTAGCCCATGAGGAAAAGCTGACTGACCGTCCTGATCGTCCCGACCGTGATGTCCCGGCCAAGGCCGAGATGCCAGACCATCGAGGTCGCCTGGGCGATGACGATGAACAGGAGCGCCAGCAAAAGGTGCGTCAGGGGTATGGAGACGATTTCGTTCATGTTTCAATGAGTTTGCCGTTCACGAGCGTCAGTGTCTTCGTTCGTGGGCCACTGGGGGCCTCCTCGTCATGAGTCACCAGCATGATCGTCTTGCCTTCGGCATTGAAACGCTCGATGATCGAAAAAACCATGGTGGTGCTCTCCCTGTCCAGCGAGGATGTCGGCTCGTCAAGGAGCAGGAGTTCCGGACCCGGCAACAACGCGCGCATGAGGGCAAGCCGCTGCTTCTGGCCGACCGAAAGCTTTACCGCCGACTGTTCGAGTGAAATGTCGGGCAGGTGAAAATCCATGAGCATCTCCATCAATCCCGCGTCCAAGGGCCTCTGCTTTCCGGCATTCGCCGCGAACGTGAACGGAAGAAGCAGGTTCGACTTTACAGAACCATCGACCATCTGCGGAATCTGTGAGACGAGACAAACCCTGGAACGAAGCTGGGACGGCGGCATGGCAGAAATATCGCTTCCCTGGATCAGGACCCTCCCCGAAGCCGGTGAACTGAGGCGACAGGCCAGCCGGAGCAACGTCGACTTTCCGCATCCCGATGCTCCCCGGATGATCATGCATCCTCCTTCGGGGAGGCTCAGGTCGAGATGCTCGAACACCGGAGCCGCCGACCCCGGATAGGAAAACGAAAGCCCCTGCATCTCGAGAGCCGGGCAATCGGTCGTCAAGGAACAGGATGCTGACGCCCCACTGGAACGGTGACGAGCAGGTTCCGGCGATCTTCGTCTTGAAAAGACCATCGGGTTGGTTAATTTTAAAGATGATGCGGCATCCGGCGTTTCCGGTTGTCGCCTGACCGGTAATTTACACCAGTCCAACGAAAAACACCCGCCATGCAACCTATCGATGAACGCCTCGGCTCATTTTATCTCGGTGCGGAATACGACCTTGCCACCGGAAAACGTCTTGATGCCCCGCTGAATTACGATGCCAGGGACCTCACGACGCACGCGGTGTGCGTTGGCATGACCGGAAGCGGCAAAACCGGCCTTTGCATCGGACTGCTTGAGGAAGCAGCGCTTGACAAGGTTCCGGTGATCATTGTCGACCCCAAAGGAGACATGACCAACCTGCTTCTGCAGTTTCCGGAACTGCTGGCAGAAGATTTCCTTCCCTGGATCAACGAAGACGATGCCCGTCGCAAAGGTAAAAGCCCTGAAGAACTTGCCGCCGATACTGCAGGGCTCTGGAAGAACGGACTTGCCGATTGGGGGATCAGCACCGAACGAATCCGCCAGTTGCACGAAGCGGCACAGTTCACCATCTATACGCCGGGTTCGGATACCGGCATCCCCGTAAGCATCATGGGCAGCCTGGCCGCCCCGCCGCTTGATTTCGAAGAGCATGCCGAAACCATCCGCGAGCGCATCAGCGGCACGGTCAACGCCCTGCTCAGCCTGACTGGTCTCCAGGTGGATCCGGTCAGAAGCCGGGAATCCATCCTGCTCGCCTCCATCTTCGAACATTTCTGGAAACAGGGACTGGATCTCGATCTGGCCGCGCTCATCACCTCGATCCAGAAGCCACCGATGCGACAGCTGGGTGTTTTCGACGTCAACACCTTTTTCCCCGAGAAGGATCGCTTCGAGCTCGCCATGGCCTTCAACGCCCTCGTGGCCTCGCCTTCGTTCCAGAGCTGGCTGACAGGAGAGGCGCTCGATATCGACCGGATGCTCTTCACCTCCGACGGCAAGCCGCGTCAGTGCATCTTCTACCTTGCCCACCTCTCCGATAGCGAGCGGATGTTCTTCGTCACGCTGCTGCTCGAGAATGTCTTGACCTGGACCCGTGCTCAAGCCGGCACATCGAGCCTCCGGACGCTGCTCTACTTCGACGAGGTGTTCGGGTACCTTCCACCGGTCGCGGAGCCGCCCTCCAAACGCCCGCTCCTGACCCTGCTCAAGCAGGCCAGGGCATTCGGCGTCGGATGCATCCTGGTCACCCAGAACCCGGTCGATCTCGACTACAAGGCACTGACCAACACCGGCACCTGGTTTATCGGCAAACTGCAGGCTGAACGCGATAAGGAGCGGGTGCTCGAAGGGTTGAAGAGCGCCATCAGCGAAGCGGGTGGCGGAGGCGGTTCTGTCGATTACGATGCCATCATCAGCAAGCTCGGCAACAGGATATTCCTCCTGCACAACGTGCACGAAGAGCGTCCCGTCGTGTTCCAGACCCGCTGGGCCATGAGCTTCCTCTCAGGTCCGATGACCAGGCCCCAGATCCGCAAACTCATGGCGCCGCTGAAAGGGGGCACCAGAAGCTCCGCGCCGGTCACGACGGCGGCGCCAACTGCCGGACCGGTATCCGACGGGGTGAAACGCGTGCCTGAAACCGCGCTTCCTTATGGATTCACGGCGCAGGCACCCGGACTGGACCCTTCGGTGAAACAGTTGTTCCTTCCTGTCGTGATCGAGGCTGGCGGCGGGACTTCGGCGCAGCTTGTCTATGAGCCTGCCCTCATCGGTGTCGCTTCGGTGGTCTTTGCCGACCGGAAACGGGCGATCAACGAGACCCGGCATATGGTGCTTGCCTGCACCGATCCCGGAAACACCGGCCAGATAGCGTGGGACAAAAGCGAAACCCTTCAGCTGTCCGCTGACCGCCTTGCCCCGACTCCGGACCAGCGGGCCTCGGGATTCGGGACGCTGCCTGAACCGTTCACCAGCGCCCGGCAGATTTCCGCCTCGGCCCAGTCGCTGGCGAACTGGCTCTATCAGAGCTCCCGCTTTCCGCTTGCGGTCCATACCGGAACCGGACTCTTCCGCCATGCCGACGAATCAGAACGTGAGTTCAGCATCCGCCTGCAGCAGGCTGCCCGTGAACAGCGGGATCGTGAGGTCGACGAGCTCGAAAAGAAATTCGCCCCGAAGCTCGAAAAGGTGCAGGAAAAGATCCGTCGCGAACAACGCGAACTGTCGAGGGACGAAGAGGAGCACCAGAACCGGAAGACGAGCGAGATCGTCGGCCTGGGCCAGACCATGCTTGGCTTTTTGCTCGGCAGGAAGAGCACCAGCGGCATCAACAGCGCCATGAACCGGCGACGGATGACCGCCAATGCCAAAGCAGACATCGACGAGTCACATGAGATGCTTGGTGATCTGGAGAAGCAGCGGCAGGAGATCGAGGATGAGATGCAGGCCGTGGTGGCAGAAATTTCCGCAAAGTGGGAACACCCTGAATCATCACTGCTGACCGAGGAGCTCGCTCCCCGACGTGCAGATATAACCGTGCAGCTGGTTGCTCTTGGCTGGCTTCCATACTGGAGGATTCAGTCACCCGGATCCGGCGACGGAACAGCCGCACTCCCTGCGTGGGAAAAGCCTGCAGGGTGACGTCACGACGTTAGTTGCCCTGCCCGTCGGAAAAAGCCGACGGCTTCCGGAGAAAGAAGAAACCGGTCAGGAGGATGACCGTCACGGCCGCGGCCCAGATCAACGGGGAAAAGTGGATGCCGCCTTCGTACATGTTCCATGCTCCGAAGGCAAAAAAGATGATCGAAGCTCCGTAACCGATCGCCTTTTCCGGAAGGTTCTTGCCGAGCATCTTTCCCACGACGACGGCCAGTCCGTCGGATATCACCATGCCGACCGTCGAGCCCAGCCATACCGGCAGGAAGGGGTTGGTCGTGGCGAGGCTGATCGTCGAAAGCATGGTCTTGTCGCCGAGTTCCGCCATGAAAAATGTGGAAAAAACAAGCCAGAAGGCATTGACGCCCGTTTTGCACTCGACCTTCTCATCCTCCTCAAGGCTGTCGCCCCTCAGCGTCCAGAAACCGAATGCGATGAAGGAGATCCCTGCCACGAAGGTGATCCAGTCGGTCGGCAGCATCCCGCCCATCAACCAGCCGATACCCGCGGAAAAGACATGGACGGCGAGGGTGGCCCAGAAAATACCGGAGAGCACCACACGGGAATTGTAACAGGTCGCCAGGGCCAGGGCTACGAGCTGGGTCTTGTCGCCGAGCTCGGCAATGAAGATCATAACCAGAGAGAGCCAGAATGCGTGCATGGTGGATAATCGGAAAAATCAGGGGCTGTTCAGGTAAAAAGCCCTAAAATATCCCATATGCGGGCATTATCCAACCCATACCTGATTTCATGCTCTGCTGTGACCACTCCTGACGAGTTTTGACGTGTCGATCCCCTTCTCCTTAAGCAGGTCAAGCAACCGGCCATACAAATCCTCAGAGGGATAGGGGGTCCGCGAAAGCACCCAGCAATGTGAACGGTCCGGGCTGGAAACCAGGGCCCAGGAGTAGTCATCGGCAAGGCCGATGATCCAGTAATCCGCCTTGAAGAAGCGGAAAAAGGTCACTACGAGCTTCGCGTTACCGCTGCCGGGCACCGGGACGGCTGTCGCCCTCACCGAAGCCTCCCCCCGTCCACCCCGTCTGCAGGAGTTGCGCACGATCACTTTCCCTCCTCCGGGTGCGAGCGTATACTCCGCCTTGGTGTTGGTGCAGCGGGCCTGCTGGCGGATCGGTATTGCGGAGATTTCGTACCAGGTGCCGCAATACTTCGCGACATCGACCTGTTGAACGGTTTCGGGACCGTGCAGGTGACTCATTTTTCGGAACAGTTTTCTGAACATGGCGAGATTCCGGATTGCGTTGATGATCATGCAAGTTGTTACAGATAAACATCGTCACGGCTTCCGAAGTTCACCCACGGCCACTTCTGCTTGAAGCGGCCTGCATGAGTTGATTATATCGGGCATTTTCGATAACTATGTTTATCCATCGTCTACAGCTTCCACGACCGCCCAACAACCGTCGCACCGCCATGAGCTCGATCCACACCGCCACTGAACATGACATTCCGGAATGCGCCGCTCTGCTCGGCCTGCTGTTCAGCCAGGAGCAGGAGTTCATTCCAGATCCGGCCCTGCAGGAGCGCGGGCTCGGCATGATCGTGCGTGATCCCTCCAAAGGCGTGGTGTTCGTCTGTAAACAGGATGGGGGCGGCATCATCGGCATGGTCAACCTCCTCTTCACGGTGAGCACGGCACTTGGCCGCAAGGTGGCCCTCCTCGAGGATATGGTGGTGCTGCCGGCACAGCGGGGCCGCGGTGTTGGAACCCTGCTCATCGATCACGCGTGCGACTGGGCTCGCGCACGTGGCTTCGCCCGGATTACCCTCCTGACTGACGGAGACAACGAACCCGCCCACCGGTTCTACGGTTCGAATGGCTTCACCAGGTCCGACATGACCATCTTCAGGAAACTGCTCTGACCCTGAACCAGAGGCAAATTTCACCCCAATGAAACCCAGCCAGCCATGAGTGAACAAAAGACCCGAAACCAGCAGGCGTGGATATGCGAAGAGTGCGGCTACGTCTATGACCCTGCCGAAGGCGACCTTGACTGGAACATACGTCCGGGCATCCCCTTTGACCAGCTCCCCGAGGAGTGGTACTGCCCTGTCTGCAACGGCGACCGCAAAAAATTCCGCCCGTTCGACTCGCAACTCTGAGATTGCATCGCGATTATCCGGCAATGAGAAGGAGCCTCCTCGTGTTGGTGTGCAGGTACGTCGTTCGACAGGAGCGGTGTTGCTGGCCATGCCCCATGACCGCGACGATCGCTGCACGGTTGAGGTGGACGGGCATTACTTTTTTAGCTCAACGGTTGCCGCCCGAGAAAGGCAGTCGGATCTTGACGCATGGCAGGAGCCACACTCGATAAAAACAGGATGGGCAGCTCTATTCGCTCTTGCTGTCGAGGGAGTGCGTGGTGGCAATGGCTGCGGCCTGGCCTGCGGGGTAGAAGCTCACGAGGAGGCAGAGGAGCATCGTGGTGACCCCGACGGCAAGGAAATCGGCAGGATGCATGCTGACCGGATAGGCGTCGATGATGAAGGCGCTCCTGGACGGAAGCTGGACGAGGCCCCAGCTCTCCTGGGCGGAGCAGATGCACCAGGCAAGCGCCGATCCGATGGCGGTGCCGACCAGGCCGGTGAGCCCTCCCTCGACGATGAAGATGGTCATAAACTGCGGTTTTTCCAGTCCGAGGCATCGAAGGTAGAAGAGTTCGCGGCGCTTGTCGATGACGGTCATGGCGAGTGAGCCGGCCAGGCTGAGCACCGCGACCATGATCACGAGCATGAGCACGCTGAAGCTTGCCCACTTCTCGATCTGCATGACGGCGAAAAGGTCGCTGTATTTCTCTTCGAGCGTGCGGATCCGGAACTTCCGGTCGAGTCTGTTGGCAATCACCCACCGGTTGAGACGCTCCACCAGTTCGTCATCGGAGATGCCTTCCCTGCCCCGGATATCGATACCTGAATAGCTCCCCGCGCCGAGAAGCAGGGTATTCCTTGCCACGGGAAGCGACGCCAGCACGTAGCGGTCGTCGAAGATCTTCTGCAGGGAGAAGAGCGAGGCGACCCGCGAGTCGGTAAGCGACAAGGCCGGAAGGAGGTATGGCTGCGAGAGCGACTGGAGACCGACCGAGATCAGCTCGGGACTGAACAGCCGGACCTCGCCGCCGGGAACAAGCCCGAGCCTGAATGCGAGCGACTCGCCAACCGAAACATCGTCCGCTCCGTAAGCGGGCCGCCCTTCGCGTTTCTGGCGCATGAGCTTCGCATGGGCTTCGTCGGTCAACCCCTTCACCATCACCAGCTCACTGTGCTCCCCGCTGGTCAGTACGGCCTGCCCTTCGGCGAAGGGTAGAGCCGAACCCACGCCTTCGATCCGCCGAATTGCATGCAACAGAGAGTCGGGCACGTCCAGGCTGCGCCCCTTTGCCGGGACGAGCTGAACCGGACTGTCGATGGAGGTGAAAAGGTCCCGGGAGAGCTTCTGGAAGCCGTTGAGCACGCTCATGACGACGAGCAGCGTCGAAACGCCGAGAATGATGCCGCCGAGGCTGAGCAGGGAAATGATGTTGATGACCCGGAAGCGCTTGCGTGCGAAGCTGTAGCGGCCGGCGATCCAGATACCCGTGTTGATTCTCATCGTCATGCTGCCTTGTTCAAACCGTGAGCGCCGTGCCCGGCTTGAGCGACGCCGCTACCCGCGATGGAATGAACGCGAACAGCAGCGTCAGGAGCGCGACCCCGACCGAGACGAGCAGATAATCAGCCGGATTGATCTGGAGTGGCACGTGCTTGATGAAATAACTCTTTTCGGGCAGCGTGATCAGATGAAAACGCTGCTCAAAGAGCGAGAGTGAGAGTGCGATCAGGTTGCCGGAGGCGATGCCGACCAGGGAGATCATGACGGCCTGGGCCATGAACACCGCGCTGATGCTTCCGGGTTCGAGTCCAAGGGCGGAGAGCATCCCGATCTCCTTCGTTTTTTCGATGATCAGCACGAGCAGGGTCGAAACGATGTTGAACACGGCAACCACCGTGATGGTCACGATCAGGAGCGGCATCACGTTCTTCTGGAGCTTCAGCCACTCGAAAAGGTTCGCATAACGCTCGTAGACGGTGTAGGAGTAGAAGGGATAGCCCATTGCCCCGTAGACACCGGCCGATATCGACGGCAGCATCCTGAGGTCCGACACATTGGCTTCATAGCCGCTGATCTGCCCGGGATGGTAGCGCTCCTGGAGCACCCGCAGGTCGGAAAAAACGACGATATCGTCAAACCCTTCGTTCAGTCCGGTCTCGTAAAGGCCTGCCACCCGGGCGACCTCAAGGTCAAGGCTGCTCAGCAGGTCGACAATCGACGCCTTGCTGTCCGGCTTTGGCTTTCCGCTGTCGCCACCCATGCCGACGATCATGATCCGGTCACCGGTCGTGACGCCCATCTTTTCGGCCATCGACTTGCCAAGCACGAGCGGTACTGGGTCGCCCGCGTCGCGGCGAAGCATTCCGGCTGCGGCCGTCGCGCTGCTGAGGAAACGGCGGGCCTCCTCCTGCGTGACTCCCCTGATGACAGCGGGCACCACGTTCTCGGAAGCGCCTCCGTTGCTCCTGCTCCTGAGCATGACGTTCAATTCGAGGAACGGTGAGGCTGAAACGATGCCTTGCGTCCCCTTCAGGCGCTCCAGGTCATACCTGGTTTCGGGAAAGAGCCGATCGTCAGGTTGCCTGACCTGCAGATGGGAGGTGAATCTGATGAGCTTTCCCTCGATAATCGAGGCGAATCCGCTGACGATAGAGAGCGTGAGAATGAGCGCCGCCGTACCGACGGCGATGCCGATGACCGACGCCATGACGATGAAGGTCGGTTTCGAGCGCGACCTGGTCTTGAACGCGAACCGTCGGGCGATATAGAGCTCCGCCTTCATGCGGGCTCCGGCTCCGTTTTGTTCGGGACGAAAGCGACCACCCTGTTCCTGCCGAGCTCTTTGGCTTCGTAGAGCGCGTGATCGGCATTGTTGATAAGCGAGTACCAGTCGGCGGCATCGTCCGGCCAGGTGGCGATACCGATGCTCACCGTGAGCTGTCCGCCCGGCTGCCGTCGTTCGTGGTCGAACGGTTCGGCCGCGATGATCTGCCGGAGGCGTTCGGAGATTTCGAAGCTCATCTCAGGGCTGGTCTTTGGAAACAGGATGGCAAACTCCTCGCCGCCGAACCGTGACGGTATGTCGGTCACCCGGCACTGCTCCCGGATGATGGCCGCCATACGGGCCAGCACCCGGTCTCCGGCGATGTGTCCGTAGGCATCGTTGTAATGCTTGAAGAAATCGATGTCGAGCATGGCGAGCGATACGCTGTCGCCGAAACGTTTGGCACGCTCAACGTCGATGATCAGGTGCTCCTTGAAGTGGCGATAGTTGTAGAGGCTCGTCTTTTCGTCACGGATATAGAGTTCGTCCAGCTTCTTGTTTTTTTCCTCGATGTCGCGGCAAAGCCCGGCGACGGACTCGGTGACATAGCGGATTTCCGGGGAGGGATACGGGTCGCAAAGAATCGTCGACGCCGCTTCGGCCGTGTCGTGCACGCTTTCCGGGAGGTTACGGTTCAGTTGGGTCAGACGCTGGGCGAGCAGGTTAAGGGGAAGCAGCGAGTGCCGGTAGTTTGAAATCAGCAGCCTTCCGCCAGCCAGGACGATGACGGAGAGCAGGAGGACGATGAAGACCAGGTAGTAGTGGAGGCTCGTCTCGATGATCCCGCTGCTGGTACTGATCCTTCTCGATGTCACAGAGACCAGCGCATCCAGTTCAATCAGCATCAGGCCGAGCGATTCACGGCTGACGATCCCCTGGTAGGGTTGCTCTCCATTCAGCCATGCGGACAGCTGTCCCCCCTTGCGGATGGCCTCCCGGCGTCCTGTTTCGGCAAACCTTGCCCGCTCGAGTACGAGACGCGCCTGTATTTCGTTGTCTTGAAGTACGGTCCGCTCCGAATCACCAAGGCGTCCATCAAGAGCGGCAAGGGATGCACGACACTCCACAAGGTCTTTGTAGAATGCAAGGTCTTCTCCGACGTTCTCCAGTTGCCGCGACTGGTAGACACCGAACCACGAGGTGCCAACGATCGCCAGTATGACTGCGGCAACCCCCGCGACGATGGCCGACCTGAGGGTGGATTTGTCCAGGCTGTCAGGCTCCCTCTTCATCAGCTAATTGAGGATAATGGTGCGGACCGTCTGCCGATATGGCGCCAGGTCTCCGCGTTCGAAGAACTTCTGGCCCTCTCGGGACAGCCAGGCACCGAAGCCTGTCGCCGTCGGATCGAAGGGATCGTAGAGATAATAGACGATCGAGACGAGAGGGTACTCCCCGGAATAGAGCGACGCGGGGGAAGCTTCGACGGGCTTCCCGTCCTCGGTCCGGCTGACGGGGATCGCCTTGATTCTGGCGCCATCAGCGGTACGGAGCGCTCGTGCGTATTCGGGAAGGGTAATAATGCCAGCCGCATGCCCGTCCTTCGCCACACGGGCGATAAGTTCACCGACGCCGGTCACTGACGACGCCTTGATACGTCCGGCACGTCCGAACAGCGCCGACGACAGTATCGCCTGGGAACGAAAATCGCTGCCGTCAACGCAAGCCACGATCGATCCCTGACGACCGCCGAGCATCATCCAGTCGGAGAGTTCACCCGAAAAGAGCTGTTTCAGACGGATGATGGAGATCGAACTCAATGGATTCGAGCTGTTGACAATGAACACCAGGGCGTTTTTGGCGATAGGCTCCCGTTTCAACGGACGCTTCATGGCGGTAATGACCGAATCCTCCTCCCTGGTGAGCCCGCCGTCGATGACGGCGCCCCCTGCGGCCCGATCAATCAGCCTGAGAACGGTACGCCCCGAAGGTTCCGGGGAGAGCGACACCTTTGCGTCCGGATAGTGGTCGGTAAAGGTACCCGACTGCAACTCCATGACCGGCATGAGTGACTTGTCGACGGCGACCGAAGCCTCGCCCCTCGTCGGCGTCCGGTCGGGCATCATCGACCCGGCAGGCCCCTGGCCAGCGGAAGGACGCATCCAGAGCCAGACGGGTACCAGAAGGGCTGCCGCGAGCAGGAGCGAAATAATGATGTTCCTGGCTCTGTGATCCATGAGATTCAGTGTTCGTTGACCGGCGCCTGACCGGAGAGCTTTCGTGCATCGTAAATATATCCAAAAATAGGATATGACGGCAATTATGACAAACTGGTGAAAAAATGAGGAAATGAACCTCTTAACTTATTGAAAAAAGCGTCGAATTCAGTAATTTATCCGCTTTATTGAATATTTATTCACCCCGGAAGCCGGGGGAAGAACACGTCTCAACGCAACGGCCATGGATTACTCGCAACAGCAAGGGAAACTCAAGGCATCGATCATCGGCGCATCGGGCTACTCGGGCGCTGAACTCACCCGGCTGCTCATGAAGCATCCGGCCGTCACGCTTGAAAACCTTTACGCCCATACCCAGGCGGGTCGTAACTTTTCGGAACTCTATCCGGCCGTAGGTTGCGACCTCGACTTTCAGTCCTACTCCGGCCAGTCGGAGAGTGACATCTATTTTCTTGCCCTTCCGCACGGCGAAGCCCTGCAGGTCGTTCCAGGCCTGATCTCGGCAGGGAAAATGGTCGTCGACCTCTCGGGCGACTTCAGGCTGAAAAACCCTGCTGAACACGAACGTTTCTATGGGGGGAAAAAGGGAGGCGATCACGTGCTGCAGTACGGCATGCCCGAACTCTTCCGTGATGCCATCCGTAAATCGTCCGCGATCAGCAACCCCGGCTGCTACGCCACCAGCATCATCCTCGGTCTGGCGCCCCTCTTCATGGACGGCAGACGGACACTCACGGTGGAGTCGGTGAACGTCACGTCCGTATCGGGCATCTCTGGTGCCGGCAGGAGCTCCAAGGTCGAACTCTCCTTCTCGGAAATGAGCGGCAACGTGAAGGCCTACAAGGTTGGCTGCCACCAGCACACCCCCGAAATCATGCAGACACTCGGGAGTTCGACCGTGGATCCCGGATTCAGGTTCATCTTCACACCCATGATCGCGCCCTATGTCAGGGGGATCTACTCGGTGCTGAATGTGCAGCTCGCCTCCCCGGTATCTCAACAGGCACGGTGCGACCTGTACCGCGACTTTTACGCCGGAGCGCCGTTCGTACGACTGCGGGACGGCGTCACCGAAGTGAGCCATGTCGCGCACACCAATTTCTGCGATATCAGCCTCGCCTGGCACAGCGACGATTCGCTGGTCATCGTCACGGCCATCGACAATCTGGTCAAGGGCGCGGCCGGACAGGCGGTTCAGAACATGAACCTCATGCTCGGCCTGGACGAAACAACCGCCCTGCTCTGATAACCCGTAATCAGGAATTTGAAGCGTGGAACCATTTGAGAAGGCCGCTTCGGCCATTGACACCCTTTACTCCCGGTCACCCCTTCCTTACGGGGTGACGCGCATCCTCCCCACCGGAACCGGGGATGAGAAATTCTGGCCTTCGGGCTTCACCCTTTCCGGCGTCAACGCCGGCATCAAGCCCCAGCGCAAGGATCTCATGCTGCTGCTCTGCGAGCGTCCGTCGAGCACGGCCGCGGTCTTCACGACCAACCTCTGCTGCGCGGCTCCGGTCGACCTTTCGAAACGGCATCTGGCCGCATCCTCGGGCTTGATGCGTGCCATCATCTGCAACAGCGGAAACGCCAATGCAGCCACCGGCGCGCAGGGAGAAGCTGATGCCGCCCGCATGGCCGCCGATACGGCTTCAGCGTTCGGCATGAGACCCGAAGAGGTGCTCGTGGCTTCGACGGGTGTCATCGGCCAGCGCCTGCCTGCCGAAAAGATCGGTGCCGCCATCCCCTCCCTGAAAGCGGCGTCGGGAAGCCAGAAGTGGCGCGACGCGGCCGAAGCGATCATGACGACCGATACCTTCCCGAAATTTTTTGCGGTCGATGTCTCGCTTTCTGGTGGTCCGTCGAGGATCGCCGGTTTCGCCAAGGGCTCGGGAATGATTCGGCCGGACATGGCCACCATGCTCGCGTTCATCGGTACCGACGCAAGGATCGAACCGGTGCTGCTGCAGGAGCACCTCGCCGCAGCCAACGCCGTAAGCTTCAACGCCATCACCGTCGATGGCGACACCAGCACCAACGACATGGCTGTGGTCATGTCGAGCGGCTTCGGCCCATCGGTCGAACGCGGCACGGAAGACAGCCGCCTTTTCGGCGATGCCCTCAGGACGGTCCTGACCATGCTGGCCCAACTGATCGTGGTCGATGGCGAAGGGGCCACCAAATTCGTCGAGATCCGCATCCGGGGAGCCGCAAACGACGAGGAGGCCGAAAGCGCCGCGATGACCGTTGCCAACTCCCCGCTCGTCAAGACGGCCATCCACGGCGAGGATGCCAACTGGGGGCGGATCATCGCGGCAGTCGGCCGCTCGGGAGCCTCATTCGTGCAGGAAGAGCTCGCTGTCTGGTTCGACGGGCTTCCGATCCTTAAACCGGGCTTCGATGCAAGCTTTTCCGAGGAGGAAGCCAAGAGGGTCATCTCGCAGGAGGCGTACACCATCACCGTCAGCCTTGGCCAAGGACCAGGCGAAGCGGTCGTGTGGACCTGTGACCTGAGCAAGCGTTATATCGAGATCAACGGCAGCTATCGGAGCTGACCGCATCCCCGTCACCATTCACCAGGATTTGCCATGAAACAGATGTGCAGCGAATTCCGCCCCGAGGGCAAGAAACCGAAGACGGCCATCGGGCAGGTGCTCATCGAGGCACTGCCATATATCAGGAAATTCGAGGGCAAAACCTTTGTCATCAAGTATGGCGGCGCAGCCATGAAGGACGAGGTGCTCAGGAACACCTTCGCCGAAAACGTCACCCTGCTCCGCAAGGTGGGCATCAATGTCGTCATCGTGCATGGCGGGGGCGACGCCATCACGAAGACCGCTGAGAAACTCGGGCTGAAAACGACCTTCGTTCACGGCAAGCGGGTAACCGACCGCGACATGATCGACGTGGTGCAGATGACCCTCGCCGGCAAGCTCAACCAGGATATCGTCCAGCTGATCAACGAAGATGGCGGCAACGCCGTAGGCGTCAGCGGCCTGGACGCCGATACCATCAGGGCCGTGCCCTCCTCGAAAGCCGCCCAACTCGGGTTGGTAGGCGAAGTGGTCGAGATCAACACCAAGTATATCAACCTGCTCTGCCGTGCAGGGCTGATTCCAGTGATCGCCCCGATCGGGTTCGACCTGGAGAGCAACATCTACAACATCAATGCCGACGACGCCGCCGCAAGCATCGCGGTGGCGCTGAAAGCCGAAAAGCTCATTTACCTGAGCGACGTCGAAGGGGTCCGCGTGGGCGAACGCTTCCTCAAGACCATCTGCAAGGCTGATGCGGCGGACTTCATCGAACAGGGCATCATCTCGGGAGGCATGATCCCGAAGGTGGTTTCGGCCTACCTGACCCTCGACGGAGGTGTGCACAAGGTCCACCTGATCGACGGCAAGCAGATCCATTCGCTGCTGCTCGAAATTTTCACCGACGAAGGCATCGGCACCCAGTTCGTCATCGACATAGAAAACGATCAAACACAACAGGAACCAGCATCATGAGCATGCACCAGGCAAACCAATCCTCGCAGAAGCGCGACTTTCTCGGGTTCACCGGCCTGGATGCCGGAAAGATCATCGAACTGTTCGACTACTCGCTGCACATCAAGCGGAAACGGCACGACAACCGCCAGAACGATACCTTCCGTCCGATCCGCAACAAGACCGTGGCCATGATCTTCAGCAAGCCGTCCCTTCGTACGAGGGTGTCATTCGAACTCGGCGTCTATGAGCTCGGCGGCCACGCGATCAGCCTCGAAGGCAAGGCCATCGGCGTTGGTGAGCGCGAGTCGGTCGAGGACATCGCGCGCCTGCTTTCCCGTTACAACGATGCCATCGTGGCCCGGGTGCACGCTCATGAGATCATCGAAACCCTCGCGACCCACGCCGACGTCCCGGTCATCAACGCCCTGACCGACCTGTCCCACCCCTGCCAGGTGCTGGCCGATGCCTTCACCCTCTATGAAAAGGGGCTCTGGCACGACCAGATCAAGGTCGTCTTCGTCGGTGACGGCAACAATGTGGCCAACTCCTGGATTGAGCTTGCCGGCATCCTCCCCTTCCATTTCGTGCTGGCCTGCCCCTCCGGCTACCTTCCGGACGAAAACCTGCTGAAGCAGGCCCGCAGCAACGCCAAAGGGACCATCGAGATCGTGCACGATCCCCTCGAGGCGGCGCGCGACGCCGACGTGCTCTATACGGATGTCTGGACCAGCATGGGCCAGGAGGAGGAGATGGCCGAACGACTCAGGATCTTCACGCCTTACCAGATCAACAGCGAGATGATGTCGGTCGCCAGGCCGTCGGCGGTCGTCATGCACTGCATGCCGGCACACCGGGGCCAGGAGATCAGCGCCGAAGTGATGGACGGCCCGCAATCGATCATCATCGACGAAGCCGAAAACCGGCTGCATGTGCAGAAGGCCTTGATGGTCAAGCTGATGAACCATGACGAATACCGCAAGTTCCATCTGACCCATCGCCTCATGAACGCCGCAAACGGCCTCAAATACTGACAGACGAGCCATGAACAAGACCCACCGTCAGCGAAAAATCAGGGAACTTGTCGGAAACCGTGAGGTTTCGGGACAGCACGAACTGCTCGGCCTGCTCGAACAGGCAGGCATCCAGGTCGCACAGGCCACCCTCTCGAGGGATTTCGCGGAACTCGGCATTGTCAGGAAACGCAGCACGCTTGGCTACCGGCTCGTCCTGCCGGAAGAGTCAACTGAAGACATTATCAAAGGGCTTGTCGGCATGGAGGTGCTTCTGGTGGCTTCGAACGAAACCTCGATCATCATCAGGACGCTTCCCGGCAGGGCGCATGGCGTCGGCTCGTTCCTCGACCGCCTCGAAAGCCCCGACATCCTCGGCACCATAGCCGGTGACGACACGGTGCTGGTCATTCCGGCATCGGTCATGAAAATATCTGCGGTCAAATCATATATTCAGAAAAGCCTTTCACAACCATGAAAACCCGTACCGAAAGATGAGCAAGGAAAAAATTGCGATCGCCTATTCCGGCGGTCTCGACACGTCAGTCATGATCAAGTGGCTGAAGGATAAATATGAGGGCGCCGAGATTGTGGCCGTCACCGGCAACCTCGGCCAGACAAAGGAGATCGAGAACCTCGAAGCCAAAGCGATCAAGACCGGTGCTTCGTCGTTCCATTTCGTCGACCTGCGCGAGCAGTTTGTCGAGGAGTACATCTTCAGGGCACTCAAGGCAGGCGCCCTTTACGAGGATGTCTATCCGCTGGCAACGGCGCTCGGTCGCCCGTTGCTTGCCAAGGCGCTCGTCGATATCGCCATCGAAGAGGGCTGCACCATGCTGACCCACGGCTGCACCGGCAAAGGCAACGACCAGGTACGTTTCGAGGTAACCTTCGCCTCCCTCGCCCCACACATGAAGGTGCTGGCACCCCTACGTGAATGGGAGTTCACCTCGCGTGAAGCCGAGATCGCCTATGCGCTCGAGCACAACATCCCCGTTTCTGCCACCAAGAAAAGCCCCTACTCGATCGACGAGAACATCTGGGGCATCAGCATCGAGTGCGGCGTGCTCGAGGATCCCATGGTGCCGCCACCGGACGATGCTTTCCAGATCACCGTCTCTCCCGAGAAGGCTCCCGACAGGGCGACCGTCGTGGACATCGAGTTCATCGAAGGCATTCCCGTGGCGCTTGACGGCAAGCAGATGAGCGGTCTCGACTTGATCATCCGCCTGAACGAGCTCGGCGCCATGAACGGTGTCGGACGACTCGACATGATCGAAAACCGTGTCGTGGGCATCAAGTCGCGTGAGATCTACGAGGCCCCTGCCGCCACGATCCTGCACTTCGCGCACCGCGAACTCGAAAGGCTCACCCTTGAGAAATCGGTGTTCCAGTACAAGAAGAACATCAGCCAGGATTACGCGAACATCATCTACAACGGCACGTGGTTCTCCCCGATGCGAATAGCGCTCGACGCCTTCGTCAACGAGACCCAGAAACCGGTGACCGGACTGGTCAGGATAAAACTCTACAAGGGAGCCATGTCACTTCTCGGCAGGACATCGCCGAACTCCCTCTACAACGAGGAGCTCGCGACCTACACCGAAGCCGACACGTTCAACCACAAGGCGGCCGCCGGGTTCATCCACCTCTATGGGCTCGGACTCAAGACCTTCAACGAAGTCAACAAAAAGAAGTGACCAGTGACGGGTGACAAGTCGTGAAGAGCGCCCTGATACAGCTCAGTGTTTGAGCGGCAGGCACGGTTTTCCGTGCCTGTTTTTTTTAGTGTTTTTTGCTCCTGCTTTTCTCTGTAAAGCTCTTTGTTCAACTAAACCAAGGAACAGCTGCTTTACCATTTTTCCCTGTTTTCCCGTATCTTCCAGCAACAGTTTCTGAAACCTATCACCCGCACTATGTCAAAGAGCAAGGAATTACTCTGGCAAAGCCGCTTTTCACAGCCGTTCGACCAGGAGGCGCTGAAATTCTCATCTTCCGTCCATGTCGACGGGCTCCTGTACCGTGAAGATATCGAGGGCTCCATTGCGCATGCGACGATGCTTGCCGAAGAGGGCATCATCTCGAAAGATGAGGCCGGGCAGATCGTCGATGGCCTGAAGGCAGTCGAAAAAGAGATTGCATCGGGTGAACTGGTGCCGGTATGGGAGGACGAAGACATCCATACGGTGATCGAGAACCGCCTGAAAGAGCTGATCGGGCCAGCTGCCGGAAAACTTCACTCGGGAAGAAGCCGTAACGACCAGGTGGCGACCGACACGAGACTCTACCTGCGCCGGAACATCGACCGGCTGATCGGGCTGATCGACGAGATGCAGGAGACACTTCTCGGCAAGGCCGAACAGTACAAGAACACCATCATGTTCGGCTATACCCACCTGCAGCGCGCGCAGCCGATGTCGGCCGGCCACTACTACATGGCCTGGCATTCGATGTTCGGCCGTGATGCATCAAGGCTCGCCGACCTGCGCAAACGTGCCAATGTCTCCCCTCTCGGCGCTGCGGCCTTCGCGGGCAGCACCCTCCCCCTGAACACGGCCCGCTCCGCCGAACTGCTCGCATTTGACGAGGTGTTCACGAACAGCATCGACGCGGTCAGCGACCGCGACCTGGTCATCGAGTTCATCTCGGCCTGCTCGACCGTCATGATGCACCTTTCGAGGTTCTCGGAGGATGTCATCCTCTGGAGCACTGCTGAGTTCAACTATCTCGGCATCAGCGACGCCTTCGCGACCGGATCGTCCATCATGCCGCAGAAGAAAAACGCCGACAT
>JAAXXR010000031.1 GCA_013334335.1 Chlorobiaceae bacterium | reverse complement strand
GGCGACTTCGGCCTGCTGTTGGTACAGGTCGGTCATCGATTTGAGGCCTATCTGGTATTGACGGTCGGTCAGTGTCAGCAGGTCGTTCGATGACTTGAGGTTCTCCTGCGCGATACCGAGCAGTTCGCGGTCAAGCAGCGCCTGGTAGTAGTGCTGCGTTATGTCGAACACGACGGTCTCCCTGGCGCGCTGCAGGCTCAGGCCGGCGGAATGTTTCAGCTTGAGCGCCGACTGCAGGGCCGCATAATCGGAAAGGCCGTTGAACAGGTTCAGCGAGGCGGTCAGGCCGAGGCTGAACGTTTCGGACTCGGTCTTTATCCTGTTGCCGTAGTTGACTCCCGAGAAAGTCGAGCTATAGGAGCGGTTGACCGATCGGGGTGAGTAACTGCCGGTTGTACTGATCCTGGGGAGGAAACTGCCGTAACTCCTCAGGAGGTCGACCCCTTCGAGCTTCAGGCTGTTTTCGGCTTTTTTTACCTGTGTGGCGTTCTGCAGTGCGATCGAAATGCACTCCTTCAGGGTGAGTTTTCTGGGTTGGGGTGCGGCTGCTGGTGCCTGGATCGGCAGAAGGAGCATGAAGGCCAGGATGAACGGGGCTCTTTTCACGGTGGATGGCTTGCGGTTGAGCCGTTGAGGCATCGAGCGAACAGGTTGCAATTCTACAGGATACGCAAAAACCATGTAACACCATATGCTCAAGATAGTTTCCGCGTCAGCATTTTCCCTGTCGGAGCGTCAGAGTTTTTCGAGCAGGAGGTCGATGCTTCTCCGGTACTCGTCGGCCAGGGAGGGTTTGAGCTGGATGAGGGAGGTGTAGACCCTGATGGCCTTCTTGTACGCACCCTGATCGATGAACAGCCTGGCGAGCGACTCGGTGGGCACTGCGATGGAGGTGTCGTCGGAGAAGTGTTTCTGCTGGTCGGCGATCGGGGTTGGATCAGAGGATTCGGCGGCTCGGGGTGGCTGAAAACCTGACAGGGCGAGCGAGAGCCGCTCGAATTCTTCGGCAACCGGGTCGCTTTCGGCCACCGGTGGTGGCTCGATGCATTGCGACTCCTGCACGGTCGTCTCGATCAGCTCCTGCCAGGCAATCTGGTTGGAAGGAGCCAATCTGCAGCAGTGCTTCAGGTGTGTTATGGCCGTATGGAACCGTCCGGCTCCCCGCAGCGCACGGGCATGCAGCAGGTGGAGGAGGTACGA
The DNA here is from genome assembly GCA_013334335.1 of Chlorobiaceae bacterium. Lineage (GTDB taxonomy): Bacteria > Bacteroidota > Chlorobiia > Chlorobiales > Chlorobiaceae > Chlorobaculum. The sequence continues at coordinate 21,815 of JAAXXR010000031.1, read as the reverse complement.
CTCCGGAAAGCCGTCGCCCAACCTGGAGAGTTTGTCCAGCGCAGCAGGGTATTCGCCCCGCGCAATATCCAGCGAGACCTCGGCAAAAATGAGGTGCGGCTCACCTGTCATGACATGTCCCTGGTCGGTTTTGCCCTTGCGGCAGCCTGGCGCCGGCTGCGGTGTCGGCGTTATCGGTTGTTGGAGTCTGAAGCGTTTTCCAGAGCCAGCTCCAGCAGCCTGGTGACCAGTTCCGGAAAGTCGATGCCCGTTGCCGCCATGAGCATCGGGTACATGCTGACGTCGGTGAATCCGGGAATGGTGTTGACTTCGTTCAGAACGATCCGGCTGGTGCTGTTTTCGACGAAGAAGTCGATACGGGAAAGGCCGCGGCAACCCAGCGCCCTGAAAACAACAAGCGCGGCGTTCCTGACCGCTTCGGACTCCGTTTCTGACAGGCGTGCCGGTATATACATTTTCGCGGCGTTCCTGATGTACTTGTCCTCGAAGTCGTAAAACTCGCTCCCCGGTACGATCTCTCCAGGCACCGAAGCGATCGGTTCGTCGTTGCCGAGCACGGCAACTTCGATTTCGCGACCCGAGATGGCTGCTTCGACCAGGACTTTCATGTCCAGGAGGCACGCCTCGTCGAGTGCAGGTCGGAGTTCGGCGGCGTGATGGACCTTGGCGATGCCGACCGAGGAGCCCAGGCTTGCAGGTTTGACGAACACCGGCCAGCAGAATCCGGCTTCGACCTCCCGGCACGCCCCGACGGGGTCCCGGAAGTACTCGTTGCTCAGGATGGTCAGGGAGTCCGCAACCTCGATACCGGCCGCCGAGGCGCACAGCTTCGTCAGCTCCTTGTCCATGGCGAGGGCCGAGGCCGTGACGCCGCATCCGGTATAGGGTATGCCGAAGGTTTCAAGGCAGCCCTGAATCCGGCCGTCTTCGCCGAACGAGCCGTGCAGCACGAGGAACGCCACATCGGCGTCCTCCTGGAACGCCCTGAAATCGAAGGGTTCCGATGCGTTTTCGACGGCGATGCTGTCGAGCCGGGCAGCTGCCGAACCGGGATCGTCGCTTCTGAGCAGCGCCGCGAGATCGAGCGCCAGGATCTCCGAGGAACATCTGGTGCCTTGCCAGCGGCCATGACGGTCAATGTAGACCGGGGTGACGCTGAACTTTCCGGGATCGATCTGGGCGGCTACCGCGCGGGCGGAGATGACCGATATTTCATGTTCGGTGGATCTGCCTCCGAAAATCAGGGCTACGGTACGACGGGACATATGCGGCAAAGATGGCGGTTTGAGGGTTATTGGTCAGAGATCGAGGCGTTCGTGCTCGACGGCGATACAGAGGTCCTGGACGACTTCGAGCCCCGCATTTCTGGCTTTGAGCGCGGCGGCTTCGTTCGTGATGCCGAGCTGCATCCAGACCACCTTCGCACCGATCGCGATGGCTTCGTCAACGACGGGAGGGACCTCGGCAGGTTTCCTGAAGATGACCACGATCTCGATCAGGCGTCGCAGTTCAACGGGAATCGAGGCGAGCGACGGCCAGCACTTCAGGCCCAGAACCTCCCCAAGCATCGGATTGACAGGAACCAGAAGGTATCCGGCCTGAATAAGATAGCGGGCAACGCCATTGCTCGGCCGGACGGGCCTGTCCGATATGCCGACCACGGCGATGTGCCGGCAGGTGGTGAGAATCGATCTGATATCCATCGGTGCGCGCATCTTTGCTGCTCTTCGTCTTGCCGCTTCCCGGCAAAATACCGGTCTTCGTGGAGACTCACAAAAAATAATCGTCTCCGTTTCTGAAACCATGGGTACGGGGAAACTAAAGCCCGGTCACCGGCTGTTCTGATTCACATGGGACAGTGGGATCCCGTTTGTCCTGTAACGATGGGCTGGCGACGCTTTCCGGTTGTCAGTCACCTGCTCAACAGAATAACAGAGGGGCCGCGACATGTGTCCGAAAAACCTGTATTTCATTGTCCTGATGCTGCTTACACTAACCGGGTGTTCGACCCTGTCGGTCAGCAGTGATTACGACGCGGCAGTTGATTTCGGTTCCTGGCACACCTACCGATGGCAACAAGCGCCCGATACGACGGCTTTCCGGGACCTTCTTGCGTCCAATCCGCTCCACTATCGTCGTGTGCGGGGTGCGGTGGACCGCGAACTGGCAACGAAGGGATACCTCCTCAGGGAAAAGGGCCCGGTCGATTTTACAGTCTCCGCAAAAGGGATCGTCCGATTGTTGGCCCGGCTCGATCCGGCTCCGGTCTCCTGGAATGTCGGCTACTATCGCGGCCGTCCGAGATGGTCTCGTTTCTGGTGGGGCGGGCAGTGGCCGACCTACACCTATTATGAAGAGGGCACCCTGTTGCTCGACCTCAATGATGCCGGCAGGAATGAGCTTGCCTGGAGGGGAGCGGTGAGCGGCCTCTTTCGTGACTTTCGTTCCCCTGAGCAGATGCAGGCGGAGATCGACGTGGCCGTCAGGAAATTGCTCTCCATTTTTCCTCCCGTACGGAAGTGAAGGGCAAGCGCGTCGCGCTGCTCCCGGCTTAGGCTTTTTTACCTGCATGCTTCAGGAGCCTGCATCTTTTCCTATATTCAGTTGGATTCATCGGTACTCCAGGCCCCGTTGACACCACGGTGGCGTCGGTATCTGCCGGCCCATGGTCAACTATTTTTTTCAACTGATCAAGCATGTCCGCTCTTTTCGCGAAAGTATACTGCATCGACACCGGGGCTCGTAGCGGTCGCTTCAACATGGAGTTCGACATGCGGCTCATGCACTCCCTTTCTGACGGCTCTTTCCGTCACCAGTTCGGTCCGGGCAGCTGCCTCTGGCGGTTTTACTCCTGGGAGCCTGCAGCCGTGTCACTCGGTCGAAACCAGAACCCTTCCGAAATCGACATCGAACGATGCAGGGCCGATGGTGTCGAAGTGGTGGTCCGGCCGACCGGTGGGCGCGCGGTGTTCCATGCTGACGAACTGACCTATTCGTTCTTCGCCGAAACCGCGGCACCGAACGAGGCTATCTACCGGATGGTCCACGAAACGATCGGCAGGGCCCTTGAGAAGGCCGGGGTCATGCCGGATTTTTGCCGGTCGCAGCCCGATTTCAGGAAGCGGTACGCCTCCGCCGAAGCCATACCCTGTTTTACGGCTTCCGCAAAGTACGAGTTGCAGGTGCAGGGACGGAAAATCGTCGGATCGGCCCAACGCCGGCGCGGCGACGCCATCCTGCAGCACGGGTCGATGCCCCTCTCCTCCCGTCACCGGGATATCGTCCGGTACATCTCGTCGGGCGAATCCGGACTGATCGAACTGATAGCTCAGGAGATGGAGCGCAAAACCGCTTCCCTTGACGAATTTACCGGCCTCCTCTACGAAGAGCTTGTCGGGCTGATTGCTGCTGAGGCAGGATACGGCGCCGGCAGCATGACGATGCTGCAACCTGAAGAGCTTTCGTTCCTGCCTGCCCTCCGGGAACCAATGTTTTAACACCATACTCATGACACCAGGCAACGTTCCGAAATTACCACATGTGACCACCCGTCGCATGCTCGACATGAAGCAGAACGGGGAGAAGATCTCGATGCTTACCGCCTACGATTTCACCATGGCCCGAATCCTCGACCGAGCGGGTGTCGACGCCATCCTCGTCGGCGATTCTGCGAGCAATGTTTTCGCAGGGCATAACACGACGCTCCCCATTACCATCGAGGAGATGATCTATCATGCCAAGGCTGTGGTTCGTGGTGTACAGGCGGAAACCAGCCGTGCGATGATCGTGGTCGACATGCCGTTCATGAGTTACCAGCTCTCGTCAGAAGAGGCGTTGCGCAATGCTGGCAAGATCATGAAGGAGCATCAGTGCGATGCCCTCAAACTCGAGGGTGGCAAGGTGATCGCCGAGGCCGTCAAGCGGATCACCGATGTCGGTATTCCGGTGATGGGGCACCTCGGGCTCATGCCGCAGTCGATCTACAAGTACGGCACCTACAAGGTACGGGCCCAGGAGGACGCCGAAGCTCGCGAGCTCCTTGAAGACGCGAAGATTCTCGAAGAGGCCGGCGCCTTTGCCGTCGTACTTGAGAAGATTCCGTCAGCGCTTGCTGGAGAGGTGAGCCGCTCGCTGACCATTCCCACCATCGGCATCGGCGCGGGTCCGCAATGCGACGGTCAGGTTCTGGTCATCAACGACCTGCTTGGTCTCAGCACGGAGTTTCATCCGCGTTTTGTCCGGCGGTATGCGGAGCTGTCTCCGATTATCGAGGACGCGGTGCGCAGGTATGTCGAGGACGTGCGGAGCAACGAGTTCCCGTCAGAAGACGAAAGCTACTGATGACCATGCTCCGGCGGAAGGCCTCTTGTGCCGCCGCCCGGGCCCTGGCGGGGCGGCTCGGCCGGAACTCTTTTCTTTAAAAGTCGAAGCGAAACATTTACTTTAAAGGCCGAATCCTGCCGGCGCAATCAAGCACGGTCCATTGCCGAATATTTTATGGGTACCCTCGAAAAAAACAACAGGCAGAAGCGCTATCCTCCCGTGCTGAGTAACGATAACGGAAAGGTGCCGTTCCGGTTCCCTTTCGTGTCGCGATCGTTCGTGCCGTCGGTGTTCACCGTGATGAACATGGTTTCCGGCTACGGCTCCATCGTCATGGCCAGTGAGGGCCGTTTCGTGCTCGCCGGATGGCTGATTTTCCTTGCAGCATTTTTCGACACGATCGACGGGTTCGTGGCGAGGATGACCAACGGCGCTTCCGAATTCGGCGTCGAGCTCGATTCCCTTTCGGACCTGGTCTCTTTCGGGGCAGCCCCGGCTTTTCTGGTCTACAGGTTTGGCCTGTCGAGCCTCGGCATGCCGCTTGGGCTGATTCTCAGCTCGCTGCTGATGGTCGGTAGCGGACTTCGTCTCGCCAGGTTCAACATCAGCCTGATCGGCTACCACAAGGAGTCTTTTTCGGGTTTGCCTACTCCGGCCCAGGCCATGACGATCGCCTCGTTCGTACTCTGGATGCAGTCGGAACCGCTGCTGACCGGCAGGCAACTGCACGAAGTGCTCGCCGTGCTCACGGTGGTGCTTGCCGGGCTGATGGTCAGCAAGGTGAACTATGACGCCTTGCCGAAGCCCTCGCTCGAATCGTTCAGGCGCTATCCGTTCCAGATGATCGCTTACGTCATCGCGACGTTCTGCGTCCTGGTCTTTCAGGCGAAAGCTTTTTTTGTGGCCATGTTATCGTATATTCTGCTCGGAATCGTAAGGTCCCTGACCATGCTGGTCCGGCAATGGCAGGTCTGAGGCTCTTTTCAACAAGCAATACAACCAGTTATGGCATACAAGGCAAAGATCAGGGTGACCCTTCGCCCATCCATCCTTGACGTCCAGGGAAAGGCGGCGCAGCATGCGCTCAGGAACCTCGGCTACTCCAGCGTGGAGTCCGTCAGGATCGGCAAATACATGGAGGTGACCATCGACGAGAGCTCGAACGACGAGGCCGGCAGGGTCTGCACTGAAATCTGCCAGAAGCTCCTTTCCAATCCGGTCATGGAGGATTTCACCTTCGAGCTCGAACCCCTCAATTAAACCCTGCTACTTCTATGGCTGATGTAACCGTTGGCATCGTGGTCTTTCCCGGCTCCAACTGCGACCATGACACCGAATATGCCGTTGCTTCGTTTCCCGGTGTCCGGCCGGTCTTGCTCTGGCACAACGAGCACGACCTGAAGGGCAGCGACGCCATCATCCTGCCCGGCGGGTTCTCTTTCGGAGACTACCTTCGCTGCGGCTCCATCGCCAGGTTTTCCCCCATCATGCGCGAGGTGATCGAATTCGCTCAAAAGGGTGGACCCGTACTCGGCATCTGCAACGGGTTCCAGGTGCTCGTCGAGAGCGGCCTGCTCGAGGGGGCGCTGCTGCGTAACACCGGCAAGAAGTTCATCTGCCGCCAGGCAACCATCAAGGTGGTCAACAACACCACCATCTTCACCGACGGGTATCGGAAAGATGAGGTGCTCCGGTTTCCCGTGGCGCACGGAGAGGGCAACTTTTTTGCATCGCCGGAAACCATCGAGAGCCTCGAAGAGCACGGACAGGTCGTCTTCAGATACTCCGACGAGGAGGGGGGCGAGACCGAAGAGGCGAACTTCAACGGCTCCCTTGCCAATATCGCCGGTATCGTCAACCGCGAGGGTAACGTGCTCGGCCTCATGCCGCACCCCGAACGCGCCAGCGAGCAGCTCCTCGGTTCCGTTGACGGCCGCAGGCTTTTCGAGTCGCTGTTCCGGCATCTGACCGGCGCCTGACGCCACATCATCATGAGTTCGCAGAGGTCCCGGATAGTTTCCTGGTTGCTGTTCGACTTCGCCAACACGTCGTTCAGTGTCATGATGGTCACCTTTGCCTTCCCGCTCTATTTCAAGAACGTCATCTGTGCCGGCAACCCTTCAGGCGACGCCCTTTGGGGCGCGAGCGTCGGAATCTCCATGCTGCTGGTTGCGCTCGTCTCCCCGCTGCTCGGAGCTCAGGCAGACTATACCGGTCGCCGCAAGCGTTTCCTTTTCGTCTTCACCCTGATGGCGGTGGTCGCCACGGCCCTGCTTTCGCTGACGGGTCCCGGGACGGTGTTCATGGCGGCGGCGGTGTTCATGGTCGCCAACATCGGTTTCGAGGGCGGGCTGGTCTTCTATGACGCCTATCTGCCCGAAATCGCCTCGCGACGAAGCCTTGGACGGGTCTCCGGCTATGGGTTCGCCATGGGCTATCTTGGCGCTTTCGCCATCCTCCTGCTGATGCGGCCATTGCTTTCGGGGGGGATCGTACCGTCGAACGCGCACAACCTGAAGCTCAGCTTCCTGTTCGTCGCCCTCTTTTTCGCCACCTTCGCCGCTCCGCTGTTCCTGACCCTTCGTGATAGCAGGGGCATACGACGGGCAGACCTTCTGCCGACCCGTCGAGCTGGGTTTTTCGATGCCTTTTCCCGGTCGGTCGCCGAGGTTTCCCATACGGTTCGCCATATCATGAGTTACCCGGATTTGTCCCGGTTTCTCCTGGCCTACTTTTTTTACAACGACGCCATTCTCACGGTCATCGCGTTTTCCTCAATCTATGCCCAGAATACCCTGGGTTTCACCACCGGGGAGCTGATCGCCTTTTTCATGACCGTGCAGACCACCGCCATCGTCGGTTCGGTGGTGTTCGGCTTCGTGACTGACCGCATCGGACCGAAGCGCACCATCGTCGTGACGCTACTCATCTGGTTCGTGGTCATTTTCATGGCGATCTTTTCACAGGACAAGTCGACCTTTTACGCCACCGGCCTGCTGGCAGGCCTCTCCATGGGATCCTCCCAGGCGGCCTCTCGTTCGCTCATGGCCCGGTTGACCCCGAAAGAGCACATCACCGAATTTTTCGGATTCTACGACGGCACCTTCGGGAAAGCCTCGGCCGTCGTCGGGCCGATGGTGTTCGGTTTTGTTTCGTCCCAGGCCGGTAGCCAGAAGGCGGCCCTTGCCTCTCTGCTGCTCTTTTTCGTCCTCGGCCTCATCATCATGACCGGTGTCCGTACCCGCACGACCTCCAACGATTCCTCCGGCGAGGGCATCAGGCCACTCGAATACTGATCGCCGGCTGGTGGCCGGCGGGGTTGAACCTCCTGACACCAGTCGTCTCTTCCAGGGATCCGCTGCTTTCAATGCGCCGGTTGCGTTCTTCATGAAGGTTCCGGGCGCAGTCCCACCGGCCAGACCCCAGGCCACGATTCACCCGTGGATCAGCCGGATGTTTTGATGAGGACCCCTTTCGAGCCGGTTTCCATGAATAATATTTGTTGATTTAATAAATATTCGTTGTAAATTTATACCGTAAGTTTACGTTGTAAAAAACAAGGAGGAGTTTTGGTTCGTCCAGTCAAATCGAGGCAGATTCCAAACCTTCAGGAGGTCATCAAGGATGTCGCCTGGAAGCAGATCAGTGAATCGGGAGCGGCCTCCCTCTCCTTGCGAAGCATCGCCCGGGAGCTGAAGATCTCGGCGCCGGCGATCTACAACTATTTCGCCGACCGTGACGCGCTGGTCACCGCCCTGATGGTCGATGCGTTCGCCGTCTACGGACGGCATCATAGCGAGGTGGCATCGAGGTATCCCGGGCGGGAGCGGTTGGAGGAGCGTATGTTCGCCGTTGCCCGGGCTTTCCGCGGATGGGCCCTTGAGTTTCCCCAGAGATATGAGTTGCTCTTCGGCAATCCGATCCCCGGTTACCGGTTCCCGGAGCATGAGTTCCATGCAGCATTGCACAAGTCCAACTGCGCGCTCTTGCAGCTCATCGGGGAGCTTTTCGATGAGGGATTGCTGCTGATTCCGGATTCGATGCGGGTGATGCTGCCCCATCCGGATCGGATGCAGGAGCTGCCCGTCGGCCATAACCCTGCGGAGCAACTGATCAACAGCATCGCTGTCCTGATCTGGAGCCGGCTGCACGGTCTGGTCTCTCTTGAACTGGCGGGCGTCTTCGCCGGCAGTGAGGAGGTTGCGCAGGCGCTGTATGAGGTCGAACTCGAACTGATCGTCAGCCAGTTTGTCAATATCAAACCTTTGGGAGCGGCCCATGTTCAGCCCCCGATTCGATGAAGCTCTCCGCCAGATGCTCGAAGAGCTGTTGCGTGCCATGCCTGCAGTCACCTCCGGAGACCTGTTCGGCCATCCGGTCTGGTCGGTCCACGGGACCCTTTTCGCCTGTCTGTCCGGCGAAGCGATCGCGTTCAGGCTTGAACGAAATACGGCCAAGGATTGGCTGCATGAGCCGGGTGTCGAGCCCTTTGCGCCATTGGGCGGGAACCTGGGGATGTCGGAGTGGATACAGGTGTGTCGAGACCTTTTCGACGACCCGGACAGCTTTGTGCCCATCCGGGACGCGGCGTATGACTACGCTCTTCGCCGGTCTGGGGTCGAGGCCCCTTACCGCCGCACCTCAATACCATAACCGGTTTCGTCATGAGCGGCATACTGGTCCTGAAATCTTGGCTTGAGAAGAACCATCCCTTCCTGAGCGGACCGGAGATCGAGTTCTTCAAGCCCTACCTGAAGGAGCGGATCCTGGACAGGGATGAGTACGTCCTGAGGGCTGGCAGTTGCTGCAGGGACCTGACGTTCGTCGTTTCTGGTGCATTCCGGATGTTTTTGGTGTCGGAGGGCAAGGAGGTCAACATCCATTTTTTTACCGAACACGATTTCATGGCTGACTTCGGAAGTCTCATGTCCCAGGATCCCGGCAGATACTCCATCCAGTCACTCGAGCAGGCTCATGTGGTGAGTTTCAGCAGCGACGTTCTGGCGGAGGCCTACGAGCGCTCGAAAAACTGGGAACGGATCGGACGTACCATGGCCGAACGTTTTGCCTGTATGGTCTCCGATCGCCTTGAGAAATTCCTGTTCATGGACGGTATGGAGCGCTATCTCTCACTGATGCAGGACAATCCAGGGATTTTCGAACGGGTGCCGCTCTATCATCTTGCCTCCTATCTCGGGATGGAGCGTGAAACCCTCAGCCGTATCCGTCAGCGGTTAGCAAAAGGGGGGAGATTGTGACTTGCGTCAATCGTTTCCACTGGTCAATGTTTTAGCTTGATTTCAGGTATCATGAAGCTTAATTCACGATTGAGAGAGGTTTCCCATGCAAAATCCTGACATCATCATCATCGGCGGGGGGCTGGGTGGCCTGACCGCAGGGGCCAGACTGGCAAAAGCGGGCAGAAAGGTGTTGCTGTTCGAACAGCACTCGGTGCCGGGTGGTTGCGCAACGACCTTCAGACGCCAGGGGTTCCTTGTCGAGGCGGGTCTGCACGAACTGGACGGACTTGACGCCACCGACCTCAAGACCACGATCTTCAGGGAACTCGACGTCTTCGACAAGATCCAGTTCGTCAGACTTCCCGAGTTCTACCGTGTCGTGACCTCAACAACCGATCTGGTGGTGCCCGATGATTCGGCCGCGGCCATCGAGGTTTTCGTCAAGGCGTTTCCAGCTGAAGAGAAGGGGATCCGGACCTTTTTCAAGACCATCCACGCACTCAGGGATGAGGTCGATCGTCTGCCCTTGAACCGGAATATCATGAAACTGCTGTACCCGGTTTTTCCGATGCTCTTCCCGAAGCTCGCCCTCCATAATCAACGGACACTCGGGGAATTCATCGACGGCATCATCACGGACGAGGAGCTGAAGCTCGCCCTGGTGGCGAACTACCCCTATTATCACGACGATCCATACACCTTGTCCCTCCTCTATTTCAGTCTGGCACAGTCGAGCTATTACCGGGGAGGTGGCCACTTCATCAAAGGGGGCTCCCAGCGATTGTCCAACCATCTGGCCGACTTCATCGTGGAGCATGGTGGCGAGGTGATGCTGAATTCGAAGGTGACGAGGATAGTCGTCGAAAACGGAAGAGCGGTCGGGGTTGCCGTCAGGAGAAGGCAGGATGCCGAAGAGGCGGTTTTCCGCGCTGGTACGATCGTGGCAAACGCGGCCGTGCCGCTGGTCGTGGAGATGCTTCCTGAACCGGAGCGGGGCCTGTTGGCACGCAGGGTGGCTGGAATGAAGCCGGGGATCGCCTGGCTTTCGGCCTATATCGGCTTCAGGCGCGACATCTCGTCGCTGAACAACCGGGCGTATTCGACCTTTTTCATGGGGGACGGCCAAGCATCGCTGAAAGAGCGCGCATTGTCCAATCGTTCCGGCTTTGACCAGCGGGGGTTTGCCTTCGTTGACTACAGCCGCATTGATTCCGGGCTTGGCGCCGAAGGGAAAAGCTTCGGTGTGATCACGACCGTCGACTACATCGAGGACTGGGAAGGACTTGACGAGGAGGCTTACCGGCGAAAGAAGGATGAAGTCGCGCGGATGCTCGTCAGGCGTCTCGAGGAGTTTATGCCGGGCATAAGCCGGGAAATCGAATATCTTGAGTTGGGTACAGCCAGAACGGTGCGGCGTTTCACCGGAAACCCTGGCGGCGTCGCCACCGGATACGCGAATGTCCCGGGACAATCGGGCACCGGCCGGCTGGGTCACCGTTCTCCGGTGCCCGGTCTCTATTTTGCCTCAGCCTGGGCGGCGCCGGGAGGGGGATTCACGGGTGCGATCCTCGGAGGGTGGATGAGCGCAGGGGAGATTCTGTCAACGAAAAGCGGAGACATGACATGATGATGAAAATGTTGCTCCTGCTCATCATGCTGTTTCCGGTTTTCGGCCCGGAGTTGGATGCCGCCGAGGAGGGATCTCTGCTTACGGTTCCTGCATCCGGAAGGATTGTGGTTCGTGTGTTCGACCTGAGGGGCCGTCAGGGTGAGCTTCGTTTTGCGCTGTATCATACGAAAAAAGGGTTTCCTGGAAAGGAGACGGACGCATTCATGAAAGCGGTCGTGTCCGCCGGCGGCGAATTGCCGGAGTATGTCTTCGAGCATGTCCCTTTCGGTGCTTACGCGGTGAGCGTCAGACACGACGAGAACCGGAACGGAAAGCTCGACACCAACGTGATTGGCATGCCGAAAGAGGGGGTTGGAACCTCGAACAATCCCCGCACGAAATTCGGCCCTCCATCGTTCGACGATGCCCGGTTCGATCTTCGGCAAAGCGAACTGGAGCTTCGTATTTATATGCGTTATCTGTGATATTGAATACGTTTGAGCCTGATAAATGACGTTTTTTGACCGAAAAGTTATTGGTGCATATAAATTTTATTATTTTACCCTTATTCCGTATACTTGTTGTGTATGAGGTAAGTATGCTCTAATCAGGAGTGGTCATGGCCGTTTCGCCCAACACCAGGCAATTCTCCAGCCTTCAGCAGGAGATCAAGGACGCTGCATGGCGTCAGCTCACCGAGTCGAGTTCAGCGTCCCTTTCATTGAAAACCATCGCACGGGAGCTGAAGATCGGTTTGGCTGCAATCAACAACTATTTCCCCGATCGGGATGCATTGGTCACGGCCCTGATTATCGATGCTCACTCCTCTTTTGGCGACTATCAGATCAGCGCACGCGACTCGTTTCCCAATGTAGGGCAGTTCCTGCAGCGACTAATGGCTACAGGCGTCGCCTACCGCGAATGGGCCTTGCGTTATCCTGAACGTTATATGCTGATTTTCGGACCTTCGGTTCCTGGATACAAACCACCGCTGGAGATCATACGCCCTTTCATGATCCGATCGCTCAGCGCGCTGGTGAGTGTGATCAGGGAGCTCAGGGCAGCGAGGCTGCTGAACGTCGATTCACTGCCGACGCTCGAACCGTCGGTGTTCGATGGTTTCTGGTGGTCGGGAGGCACCATGTCGAAGGATGATCTCATCGTCTACACCATGGCTATGGTGATCAGAAGCCGGGTTCACGGTATGGTCTCGCTCGAAATTACCGGTCAGTTGCCCTCTTACGGTGAGGGCGGGTCGACACTCTATGAGTTTGAAATAAAGTCGATCGTGAGGCAGTTTGTCGAAATCTGACGGGTTGGCCGCCGGCCACGTTCCTGCCCAAAAAGTACCTCGATCGGCAGGGTGATAAGCTTTTTGATTTTCGATTGTTCTCCGTGAACCCCGTTTTGGGTTGCAAGCCGCCTTTTGACAGCCGCGCGCTGTTTCAGTACAGGATTTCCATGATCGTTGAAGCATCCGTGAAAACGCCCTGAGCAAGGGGTTGCCGTTTTCCATATGTTCCGCCATTCTCGGCCTGTTTGCAGTACCGGGAAATTCGGGCGTCCTTCCGGCTTACGGCAACCCCCTAGCCGTAATTATCAGGGAGGCGTCCGAATCAACCGGAAAAGCAGGGATGGGGATCGCACCGGGTGTCCGGTGAGCGGGAACCGGATGATTTTCGTATGTTGCTTTCCGGAGACAGGTGGTCAAAAACATGAAACGGTAAACGTATGGGCATTGTGGAAGCGGTATGCACCAGTAGGGAAAAGGGGACGGTCAAGCGCGTCGTCGATTCGGCCATGCTGGTGGCCGCCTGGGGTATCGAGGGCGATGCTCACGCCGGCGAGTGGCATCGCCAGGTCTCGTTGCTTGCAGGCGAAAGTATTGACCTGGTGCGTCAACAACTACCCGGGCTTGTTTTCGGGATGTTCGGGGAAAACCTGGTGACCAGGGGCATCGATCTTGCCGCGCTCTCTCCGGGCGACCGGCTGCAGTTAGGCAGTTCTGCTCTCCTTGAGGTTACCCAGCTTGGAAAGGTATGCCATAATGGAGCGTGCCCGATCAAGAGTGCCACCGGAGACTGCATCATGCCGCGCGAAGGCGTTTTCTGCCGTGTGCTGAGCGGCGGCGTTGTACGGCCAGGTGTTCAGATCGAGGCAGGCAACGCGGACAGCGTGGACGCAACCTGAAGCTGCGGTGGTCTTCTCATCCGCCCCACGTCACGTATCACGCGTCACGCATTCCCCACTCCTCAACCTCCAATCTGCGACATGCTCTGCGCCACATGGTCATGAGCGTTCTTCAACCCGTCTTTCGGCTTCCGTCTCACCGCTTCGGTAATCAGTGCCCGTAACTTTTCGTCCGGTGTCGCTTCCTCAAGAAAGGGCAGGAGATCGATGCTTTCCTGCCGGTACAGGCAGCTTACGAGGCGTCCGTTGGCCGTGACCCTGAGACGGGAGCAACGGTTGCAGAAGTTTCTCGAATAGGCGGGGATGATCGCTACGGAGCCCTGGAATCCGGGTATCCTGAAGCTGTAGTGCTCGGTATCGGTTCCGGTGACCGGGGCGAGGTCAGGAAATGCCCGGTAGAGATGCTCCCTGATCATATCGGCGCCCATGAATCTTCCGGTTCGCCAGATCTGATGGTCGTCGAAGGGTTGCAGCTCCATGAACCGCACGGTGATTGCATGGGTGCGGGTCAGTTCGACAAAGGCGGGGATCTCGTCGTGGTTGATCCCCCTGAGCAGCAGCATGTTGATCTTCACTCTCAGTTCGGGCCTCTCCAGGAGGGCGTCAAGCGCGCGACGCACCTTGTGGAATTCGTCTCGCCGCGAGATGGCACTGAACCTGCCGGCCTCAAGGGTATCAAGGCTGAGGTTGACGCCGTCGAGACCGGAGTCCAGAAGCTCACGGAGACGGGGTTCGAGCAACAGGCCGTTGGTCGTGATTTTCACCTGTGTTATGCCGGGGGTGCTTTTGGCCATGCTGACCAGTTCGACAAGGTCGCGACGAAGCAGCGGTTCGCCTCCGGTAAGCCGGATCTTGCGAAAACCCGTCTGGCCCAGAACGCCGATCAGCCGCTTCATGCGCTTCATATCGAGCTCCGGCAACGGAGGCGATGGCGTACGCTCAACTTCACGAAGGCAGTAGGTGCAGCGAAGGTTGCAGGCGCTGGTGACGGCGATGCGGACCGTGTCCACGGTGCGTCCGTAGCTGTCGACCAGCGGTTCCGGTGCCGGGCAGTCTGATGGCGTCGTCATGCTCTACCGCCTTTTTTCATGCTCTTGATGGCGGCGTCCATCTCGTCCTGCCCGTTGATGTTGCAGAGCACGCCCGGATTCAGGGGGGCCACGGCCATGATCCGCGATGCAGAGAGGAACGACGAGAGAGAATCGTCACCACCTCCATGCCGTTCCAGAAGGCGAAGGCGTGATTTAGGTTCATAAATGGTGCAGAGCGGTTCAGGCCTTTTGCAATCCGGGAGCTGGAAGGCCGTGGCTGACCTGAACGGATCGCGCCTGTCGACGAGCGTGGAGATCGCCGCTCCGTCGAGGTAGGGAAAGTCGCACGCCGCAACAAACCATGCGGCCTCAGGGTGGCGACGCTGTGCAGAGAGCAACCCGCCGAGTGGTCCGAGATCGAGATAGGTGTCGGTGATGAGCGGCAACTGGTGCCGACCGTAGGTCTCGCGCTGTTCCTGCCGGCAGGAGACGAACACCTTGCTGCAGCACCCCTTCAGCAAGGCGGCGGTTCTCACCAGCTGGTTATCCGCATGGTAGTTCAGCATCGCCTTGTCGGTACCCATTCTCGAACTGCGTCCCCCGGCCAGAACGAGCCCGAAGAGCGGGAGTGAATTGACAATGTCAGTGAAAAAACCGTTGACGAATCCTGAAATCCCCGGGATGTCGTCACGATGGAACAGGGGCAGGCCGAAGCGCTCAAGCTCCTCCGTACCTCCATCGTGGACCAGGCAGAGCACGTTCCGAACCGCCCCCTGTTCAACCATCGGAAGAATGGCTCGAGCTGCATCGACGAGCACCATTTTCGGCGTCGGCAGCTCTTTCAGGCCTTCGATGAAGAGCATGTCGCAGGCTTCGGAAACCGCCGTGGCGGCAGAGATGGTTCTGTGGGTTCCCGAAATGATCGCCTCTTTTTCGGGATCGGCGATCATGACGGTTACGGCGCCTGCCTGCCGTGCGAGGAACGAATCCTTGCCCGGACGGTCGATATCGAAACGGTGGCAGCCGTGCTTGAAATATCCCGGTTCATGTCCGTCGTTGCGGAACTGGTGGAGCAGGCGGGTGAGGAGGGTGGTTTTTCCTGAACCCGACAAGCCGCAGCATGCGATTTCAAACGGATGGAACATGGCGCGCTCCCGGCTCAGCATGCTTGCAGCGTCCAGGGGAGTGGGGCGCAGGTGACCAGCCTGCCTGCCGGCAGGTGCTCCGGAACCGGAGGTGATTCGACGATGCAGTTCGAACCGCCTGCAGCAGTGAGCATATGGGATTCTGTCTTCGACGAAACGGAGCAGAGAAGTCGCCCTCCTTCGGTCCGGATCCGGCCGAACAGGAACCTGTGGCGTTTTGGGTCTGACGGGAACGGGGTCTCGAGCCATGCTTCGACTTTCGGTTGCGGCTCGATGCCCTGCAGGCGGCTCAGGGCAGGCGAGCAGTACTCGAGGAAGCATGCCAGCGCCGAAACAGGGTTGCCAGGGAGCGAGAACACCAGAGAGCCGGATGGCGCCGTCCCGAAATAGAGCGGCTTGCCCGGTTTTTGTGCGACCTTCCAGAACCCTTGCCTGATGCCGAGGCCGGTGAGCGTCTCCTGAACGAAGTCGTACGCTCCGGTAGAGATTCCTCCGGCGGTCACCAGCATGTCGGCGTGCTCCAGTGAGGCTTCGAGCGCTTGCCGGATGAGGTTGCGGTCGTCAGGCAGTTGCAGGGCCGCTGAAACCCGGGCGCCGCAGGCACGGACACAGGCGTCAAGCATGGGGAGGTTGCTGTTGAAAATCGAGAGCGGCGCGGCAGCTTCCCCCGGCATCCTGAGTTCATCGCCGACCGTCAGCAGGGCGACATTCGGTATGCGATACGCCGGGAGCGAAGCTCTGTCGAAGGCGGCCAGAATGGCTACCTCAGCGGGCGTGACGCGCGTTCCGAGCTCGACGATCACCGTGCCGGCATCAACCTCCTCACCGGTATGGCGGATGTTGGCACCACGTTTCGGGACCCTGTAGAACTCCACCTCCGTCTGTCCGAACCCGCTGGTCTCCTCGAACGGCACCACCGTGTCGGCGCCTGGCGGCACCGGAGCACCGGTCATGATCATTGCGCAGCTTCGTGACGCCAGGTGCGTCGAACAGCTTGAACCGGCGGGAATCTTCTGCGTGACCGGCAAACGCGTCGGGCGATCTTCCGAAGCATCCCCAAGGTCGTCGCGCATCACCGCAAACCCGTCCATGGCCGCGTTGGTGAAGCGGGGCATGGGAAATTCGGCGCGGATCTGTTCCGCGATCACCCTGCCCGTCAACTCGTGCAGCGGCACCGATTCGGTTTGCAGGCCGGTGACGGTTGCCGTCCGGATGATCTCGTGCGCTTGCTGTACGGTAATCACGATCCGTGGCCCTCCCCGTCCATCATCGAAAATGCATGGAAGACGGCGGGCAGGAGTACCTCGAGAGCGTCCAGAGCGGCTCCAGTGCTGCCGGGGAGGCAGATCACCATGGTGTTGCCGATGACTCCTGCCGCAAGCCTCGAGAGCATGGCCGTGCGAAGCTTGCCCTGGCCCCAGTGGAACAAGGCCTGCTCCACGCCGTGCAACCTTCTGGTGAATCGGGGCAGAAGCGTCTCGATGGTGAGGTCCCTCGGGCCGAGGCCAGTGCCGCCCGACGTGATGATCAGCTCGATGTCGTCACGCAGCCAGGCGTCGACAACCGACGTGATCTTTTCCGGCTCGTCCGGTACGACGACCACCTCGCCGACCCTGCACCCTGCGGCTTCGAGCCCCGCCCTGAGGAGGGCTCCCGACCGGTCGGAGCCCTCACCCGAGGAGATTGAGTCCGACATGACCAGAACCGAGCTTTTCGGACGGTAGGTTGTCGAGCACTGCTGCTTGCCGCCGCTTTTTC
The DNA here is from genome assembly GCA_013334335.1 of Chlorobiaceae bacterium. Taxonomy (GTDB): domain Bacteria; phylum Bacteroidota; class Chlorobiia; order Chlorobiales; family Chlorobiaceae; genus Chlorobaculum. The sequence goes on along the minus strand of JAAXXR010000031.1, from coordinate 4,519 downwards.
TTTCCAGGGTTATGCCGCCGATCTCCATCTCCTTGTCCACAGCTTTGCACATGTCGTAAATCGTCAGCGCAGAGACGGATACCGCCGTCAGCGCCTCCATTTCGACTCCGGTGGACTCCCGCGTCCTGACGGTAGCCCTGATGACAATCAGCCCCTTGCCGATATCGAACGAAAGGTCGACCCATGAGAGGTTGAGCTGATGGCAGAGCGGGATAAGGGACGAGGTCTGTTTTGCCGCCAGGATGCCGGCGATTTTTGCGGCTCCGAGAACGTTTCCTTTGGGCATGTCGTCACGTTCGAGCCGTTGCAACGTTTCGGGCTGCATCCTTATCCAGCCGGAAGCCTGCGCTTCCCTCTGTGTGGGTGGTTTTCCCGATACGTCGACCATGCAGACCATGCCGCTGCTGTCAAGGTGCGTTAATTCCATGATAGTTATGTCGGTGGCTTTTTTCTGACGGAAGGATGCTGGGGGTGCTTGCGGAATGCGGTGCCAGCATTACAGGTCAGTATAGCCAATATTCGCCTTTTTCCCTTATACGTCAAGCATGGCGGTCCGGAATTTTCCGGCATTCAGGCTGCTTGATGACGCTGCTTCGCAAACGCACAGCACGTGCGTTCCACCGGCATGCAGGAAAGGGCGTTGGCCGGTTTGGGAGAAAAAAGTATTTTAAGAAGTATGAAGAGGTTCTGTAAGCTCCTTTGAAAAAAAGGTTTGTGCATATTGATCAGATTCCGGAAATGAAATAGCAACAACAACATTTTCTTTACTGGATTATGGGAACGAAAGGTCGTGAAATCGTCGGAGAATATCTCGGGCGCGTGCTTGAACTGCTCAACAAAGCCTACGCCGAAGAGTGGCTGGCCTATTATCAGTACTGGATAGGGGCGAAAGTCGTTCAGGGGCCCATGAAGGACGCGGTCATCGCTGAACTCATGCAGCACGCCGCAGACGAGTTGCGGCACGCCGACATGGTGAGCAACCGGATTATCCAGCTCGGAGGCACGCCGCTGACCAGTCCGAAGCAGTGGTTCGACTGGGCCAGCTGCGACTACGATGCTCCCGACGATCCGTTCGTGAGGATGATTCTCGAACAGAACATCTCGGGTGAGCAGTGTGCCATCAACACCTATAACAACATTATCCAGGAGATCGGCCTCAAGGATCCCGTCACCTACAATCTCGCTGTTCAGATCCTGCAGGACGAAGTGACGCATGAGGAGGATCTTCAGGCTCTGCTTGAGGATCTCGCCCTCTTTCTGACCAGGTGAACTGGGCAACGCGTCATGTATCCGTTGCCAATCCCGTGCCTCAGACCGGTACGCACGAACATCAACGAGCCTGTGGCAAAGCCGACCGGAAGGAGGGAGGGGGCGCTGGCTGATCGACTTTTCGGTCGATGATCATCGCCGGGCAAGACCCGTGATCCGTCGAACATTTTCGGGCACCAGGTGTTTTGGGGATTGATTTTCTGACGATGCATGCGTATATTTTAGTTTCGTCTTTTCGTGTATTGCATAGAGTTATTTTGTTGTTTCCGGATTGTTAGACGCCGGGTTGTCCCGGTGATGAGATTGACGGAAGTGACTGGTGGTGCTTGCGAGGCAGAGAACGCGATTTTTCCGCAGCAACCGGATGCGTACATGATGTATCACTCATTAAATCCAGTACCAGCTTGCGAATTTTAACATTTACCGGTAAGGGTGGCGTTGGGAAAACCAGTGTATCTGCCGCAACCGCCGTCCGGCTGTCGCAACTTGGTTATCGAACCCTCATCCTCTCGACCGATCCCGCGCACAGCCTGTCCGATTCGTTCAATCTGCCTCTCGGGGCGGAACCAACCAAAGTCAGGGAAAACCTTCATGCCATCGAGGTCAACCCGTATGTCGACCTGAAAGAGAACTGGCACGAAGTGCAGAAATTCTACTCCAGGATTTTCATGGCTCAGGGTGTTTCCGGGGTCATGACCGATGAAATGACCATCCTCCCCGGAATGGAGGAGCTTTTTTCCCTTCTCAGGATCAAACGATACAAGCAATCCGGCCTCTATGATGCCCTCGTGCTCGATACCGCGCCGACCGGTGAAACCCTGAGGTTGCTCTCGCTGCCCGATACACTCTCCTGGGGGATCAAGGCTGTCAAGAACGTCACCAAATATATAGTCCGTCCGCTCAGCAAGCCGCTGTCGAAGATGTCGGACAAGATCGCACACTACATCCCGCCGGAAGCGGCCATCGATTCGGTCGACCAGGTTTTCGACGAACTCGAAGGGATTCGTGAACTCCTCACCGATAATCTCAAGTCGACGGTCCGATTGGTCATGAATGCGGAGAAAATGTCGATCAAGGAGACCATGCGGGCGCTAACCTATCTCAATCTCTACGGATTCAAGGTCGATCTGGTCCTGGTCAACAGGCTGCTCGATGTCAATGAGGAGAGCGGTTACCTCGAAAAGTGGAAGGGTATCCAACAGAAGTATCTCGCTCAGATCGAAGCCGGGTTCTCGCCCCTGCCGGTCAAGAAGATGAAGATGTATGATCAGGAGATCGTCGGCCTCAACGCCCTTGACCAGTTTGCGCGGGACATTTACGGTGACACCGATCCGACGGACATGATGTACGATGAGCCTCCGATCAGGTTTGTGCGGACCAAGGAGCTTTATGAAGTGCAGTTGAAGCTCATGTTTGCCAACCCGTCTGAGCTTGATGTATGGGTGACCGGTGACGAACTGTTCGTGCACATGGGAAACCAGCGCAAGATCATCACCCTTCCTGTCAGTCTCACCGGGCTTGAACCGGGCGAAGCTTACTTCCAGGACAAATGGCTGCATGTTCCGTTTGACCTGAACAGCCGCAAGGAGCATCGCAGGGAAGATCGGTATGAACGGGCGATCGGCTGATCGCCGCCAGACCGAAAAACTGGACGCCTGGCCGAGTGGGACGTTGACCAGGCTTTTGAGTGACTGGAATCCGAATCAAGTATCGACAAAGCCCATGAGCCTTCCTGAACCATCTCGCAGCACCCACTTCAAGGCAGCTCACATCGCACGGCAAGGCGAAAAGGAATCATCCAGGAGTTTTTCGGGTGTTCCCGTCAAGGTTCCGGAGGTACTGTCGAGGCCTGTTTACGGCGTTTTTCCCATCGATGTCGTCAACGAGCGTCTCGGTGACGTCATTCGCGTTTATTTTTTTTAACCATAGAGCTTTCATCACTATGAATTCCAGTGAGTTACTCCAGCAGAGCCACCGCGCCAACGATCTTATTTTCAAAGGACTCGTTGAACTTGGCTGTCTGAAGGCCGCCCTTGAACTCGACCTCTTCACGCATCTTGCCGGCGACGCGAAAACCGTCGAAGCGGTTGCCGCCGATTCCTGCGCGGTTGCGCCAAGGCTGGCCATGCTTCTCGAAGCACTCCGCCAGATCGGCCTGACCAGGCTGGAAGATGGCAAGTGGAGCCTGACCGAATTCGCCAGGAGCATGTTCCTTCCCAATCCCGAGACTCCCAACATGTATATGGTTCCCGTGGCCAAGGCCATGACGAACATGGCAGAGACCTTCTACCTCAAGATCGCCGATGCCGTCAGGGGGAATATGAACTACAAGGGTGAAGTGGCCTATCCTCCGGTTACCAGGGAGGATAACTGGTATTTCGAGGAGATTCACCGCAGCAATGCTCACTTCGCCATCAAGTTGCTTCTCGAAGCGGCCGACCTCTCCGCAGCCAGAACCCTCGTTGATGTGGGTGGCGGTATCGGCGACATTTCAGCGGCGCTCCTGAAAAAGTACCCAGAACTCCGCTCGACGATTCTCAACCTTCCCGGCGCCATCGATCTCGTCAATGAAAATGCCGCCGAGAAGGGCCTTGGCACCCGCCTGCAGGGGGTTCCCGTGGATATCTACCGGGATGCCTATCCGACGGCCGACGTCGTGATGTTCTGCAGGATTCTCTATTCCGCAAACGAGCAGCTCACCGCCATGATGTGCAAGAAAGCGTTCGATGCGATCAACCCCGGCGGCAAGGTGGTTATCCTCGACATGATCATCGACGACGAGGAGAGCCCGAACTTCGACTATCTGAGCCACTATATCCTTGGTGCCGGCATGCCGTTCTCGGTGCTCGGATTCAAACGGCAGGACGCCTACCGCCAGATTCTCGAGTCGATCGGGTTCAGCGACGTTCGCATTGTCAGGGAGTATGGTCATCTGCTCTGCGAGGCGATCAAGCCGGCCTGAGCTTCAGGATGAGTCAAACAGAAAAGGCCCGCGTTCAGCGGGCTTTTTCTGTTTGACGTGACGCGTGACGCGAGAGAAGCCCCGGTTCCACCATCTTCTCCGGGAGCACCGTCTTCCCCGGTTCCGCCGTCCTCCCAGGGAACACTATCTTCCCTGGGAGCGCCATCTTCCCTGGGAGCGCTGAGCTCCAGCTCGGCATTGGAGCCGAAGGCTCCACAATTTAGCGATGACTCGCTCATGCCGATGCCTTCTTGGGATGGCGCATCAGGAAAAACACGAGAATTGCCG
>JAAXXR010000030.1 GCA_013334335.1 Chlorobiaceae bacterium | reverse complement strand
AAGACGGTGCTCCAGGGAAAACAATACTCCCAAAGAAGACGATACTCCCGGGGCTTGTCACTTCTTCCGCGTCACGTGTTACGTGTTACGCATGCCTCCACTCGTCACTTGTCACTTGTCACTCGTCACTTTTTTAACGAATTCCACCGCCGCCTTACCCTTCTTGACGGTCTCGCTGGCCGTTTTCTGGGCCTTCTCGGCCTTTTCTGCCGGATTCTCTCCATGCCAGGTCAACCAGGCGACATAGAGCACGGCAAGAGCAACCAGTACGATGACCGCCCTGACGATCTTCCTCGCAAAGGAGAGCACAATGAAAAACGAAACGATAACGGCGAGGATGAGCAACACCGGGTTTCCGACAAGTGTATCTATGAACTGTTTCATTGCATGGAGTTAGAGATATTCAAGCAGTACCGAGGCCACATGCCGTGAAGGTGAATCTGAACAGAGGCGGGAACGGGCTTCCAGCAGCCCCTGCCGCATGGCGGATGCGACGTCGGGATTGTCGAGGATCGTCGAGGCGACACGGCTGATCTCAAGCGCATTAGCCTTGTCCTGGATAAGTTCGGGCACGAGCTGCTCCCCTGCATGCAGACCATTGGCGACAATGTTGGCCAAAGCGATGTTCTTCAGCTTGACCAGTCGCTTGCCGATCATGTAGTTGAGTCCTGCCGTCCTGTACAGCACGATCATGGGCACTCCGAAACAGAGCGACTCGAGCGTCGCCGTTCCGGAGGTGACCAGCACCAGGTCGCTGAAATGCATCACCTCATAGGCCGGACGAACCACAACAGACAACCCGGTGTTACGGATGTGCTGTTCGTAAAGGGACCAGTCGATATGGGGCGCCTTGCCAAGCAGAAAAGCCACCCGGCCCCGCTCGGCAAGGCGCAGGGCCGCGCCGATCATTTCCGGAAAGATCTTTTCGATCTCCTGTTTCCGGCTACCGGGAAGCAGGCCGATCACCCGGCACCCCGGATCGATGCCCGCATCGGCAAGAAACTGCTGCCGGGAAGGAAACCGGAGGTCGGCGAGCTCCTCGACCACCGGGTTGCCGACAAACTCCGCTTCGATGCCATGTTTGCGGTAAAACTCCACCTCAAAGTCGAAAATCACCAGCAGGCGATCGACGAACGCCCGTATTTTCTCCACACGCCGCTCTTTCCAGGCCCACACCTGGGGAGAGATGTAGTAGATCACCGGTATGCCGTGGTGGCGGAGGAATGCCGCAAGATGGAGATTCATGCCCGGATAGTCGATCAGGAGCGCGGCGGCGGGCCGCTCCCGAAGCACCGCCTGCTTGAGGTCGGCGATCACCTTCCTGAGAAACGGAGCATGGCGGATGACTTCGACAAAACCCATGATGCTCATCTGGTCGGTCGTATAGAGCAGATCGGCGCCAAGTTCGCGTAACCTGCGACCGCCCACGCCAAACACCCTCACGTCGGGACGAGCCTCGAGAAGTGTTCGGACAACCCCGGCTGCGTGAAGGTCTCCCGACACCTCTCCGGCCAGAACGAATAGTGACCGCGAAGTGGTCGGTGACGTTAATTGCATCATCAGGCAGGAAACTGTATTTTAGGAACAGCCCGGCGCTTGTGGAATAACTACCGGACTCTTTTGTGGTCCCCTTTTTTGATCACCATTATATCAAATATACGACAGAATGCAAGTTAAATTTGGCACTGATGGCTGGAGGGCGGTAATAGCCAGAGACTATACATACGACAACCTGAAACTCACCGCCCTGGCAACCGGCAGGTATTTTCTCGCGCACCCGAACAGGGACAACGGGGTCTGTGTCGGATACGACACCAGGTTCATGTCGAAGGAGTTCGCCCGTTACGCGGCCGAGGTGCTCTCCTCGATGGGCCTGAAGGTTTTTCTCTCCGGTGAGTTTGTCTCCACTCCTGCCGTATCGCTCTATACCAGGGACAAGCATCTTGCCGGCGGGGTCATGATCACGGCTTCGCACAACCCGCCGATCTACAATGGATTCAAGGTGAAAGCCGATTATGGCGGTCCTGCCCATCCAGAGGTAATCGACGAGATCGAGAGGTACCTGCTCGAAGTCAATCCCGCCGAACAGGCCATACCGGTGCCCGGGCTGATCACCATGGTGGATATCAAATCCCATTACATCGACTACCTGAAATCAAAGCTCGACCTGCCGCTTATCCGCGAATCGCAGCTGAAAATCGCCCATAACGCCATGTATGGCGCTGGCCAGGACATCATCACCCGTCTGCTTGACGAGTCGATGGTCAACTGCTATCACTGTTCGGTGAACCCCGGGTTCGACGGCATCAACCCTGAACCGATCCCGCAATACATCGGCGACTTCGTCGACTTCTTCAATGAGGTCAAAACCGATGTCGGCATCATCAATGACGGGGATGCCGACCGCGTCGGCATGCTCGACGAAAACGGCGAATTCGTCGATTCCCACAAACTGTTCGCCATCATCCTGAAATACCTCGTCGAAGAGAAAAACGAGCGGGGCGAGGTCGCCAAAACCTTCGCGCTCACCGACGTCATCGACAGGATCTGCGCGAAGCACGACCTCAAGATGCATCTGCTACCCGTAGGCTTCAAGCATGTCAGCCGCCTGATGACCACCAACGACATCCTGATCGGCGGCGAGGAGTCCGGCGGCATAGGCATCACCTCCTTCCTGCCCGAACGTGACGGCGTCTATATCGGACTGCTGCTCCTTGAGATCATGGCCAAAAAGCAGAAAACCCTCTCCGAGCTGGTCGAAGCGCTTTTCGATGAATACGGCTTTTTCTGCTACAACCGTCTCGACCTCCACGTAGCCGATGAACAGAAACAGGCGATCATCTCCGCGGCTACCGGAGGCAAGCTCACCTCCATCGCAGGGTACGCCGTAACCGGGTTCAGTGATCTTGACGGCTTCAAATATCACTTCGAGGGCGGCTGGCTGCTCATCAGGCCTTCAGGCACCGAACCGGTCCTGCGACTTTACTGCGAAGCGAACGACCGCGAGAAAGTGGAGAAGGTGCTCAATTTCGCATCGAAACTCGGCTGAATGGTGAAAACCGAAAAGGTTCCCGGAATTTTTCGGATTGACCGCAAGGATGTACGGAAATCATCGTCGTATGCACGACGGTAACGTACCACAGAGCAAATGCACCTGTTCCGGTCCCGACGGCCGGAGCAGGCCATGGGGCCCCGATCAGGCCCATTCACGTTAAATCACCATCATTGCAGCAGCAGGACAGCATATCCAGGGACCTCATCTTCAGCAATCTTGTCTCCGAACACCAGGACATGGTGCTGAACACCTGCTACCGGTTCGTGCTCAACCGCGAAGATGCCGAAGACCTGGCTCAGGAGGTATTCATAGAAGTTCACCGCTCGCTTGACCGTTTTCGTGAAGAATCAAAACTTTCCACCTGGATCTACCGGATAGCCGTCACCAAATCGCTCGACTATCTGCGGCGCCTGAAACGGAAAAAAAGATTCAGTTCACTCAAGAGAATCATCGGCGTGGATGACCCGGCAGACTCGATAGCTGCACCGGAGCGCGAAAATCCGGCGGACGCGCTTGCCGACAAGGAGCGGGTGACGGTACTCCAGGAGGCGCTCTCATCCTTGCCCGACAACCAGAAAACGGCGTTCCTGCTCAGCAAACAGGACGGATACAGCAATCAGGAGATCGCGGATATTCTGCAGACGACGATCCCGGCCGTCGAATCGCTGGTGCACCGGGCAAAAAAAAATCTCCAGACCAGACTTGAACGTCACTACGGAGAGCGTGGATGAACAGGAAAAAAACTGCACAAGTTTGCAGAATGATCGACGTCATAAAAGTATGAAACCTGATACCGACATGAACAGAAGCATGGAACAGCGAGATGCGGAAGTGAAGAAAACCATGAACATCCTGGATGAGATGCCGAGGATCGAAGCGCACCATCTGTTCAGGGCAAGACTTCTGCAGCGGATAGAAGCCTCGGCGCAAACCGCAAGCACGTCTGCCGGGTTCAATCCGAGACTGGCGTTCTTCAGTCTGCTGCTGCTCTTCAACATAGCCATGGGCGTGCTTCTGTTCCTGCATCAGGATCCGCAGATGACCAACCGGAGCAGCGCTATTGCCGAATCATACAACGAGGAGTACGGCAGCCCGGCGCTCTCTTATTACGAACAGCCGGTAGCCGACCAGACGGGCAACGAATAACTGAATCAACGACAACGTATTCGCAAAAGATCATGAAACATCTCCTGAGCACTTCCCTGACGGCTTTCGTCCTGTTCACCGGCAGCCCGGCGGCCATGGCCGCACCGGATTACGGCAATATGAAAACCGAGGAGCTGGCCGCACTCAGAGGCAAACTCCAGAACGAACCATCCGAAACCCGGGAAGCATTCCAGAAGGAGTGGCAGAAAAGGGTGGAAAGCATGAGCCCCGAAGAGAAGAAGAAGTATGCCAACCCCTCCAAACCGGCAGGGGGAACCAATGATGCCGAATGTCAGTAACCATCGCACACAAGATCCCGTGACCACGATTCAAGACGATCAACCTTCAGGAATACAATGGATTTCCTTGCTTCAAAACGCCTCGTAACATCCGCCCTGGTCATCCTGGCCATACTCAACATCACCTTGCTCGGGGCGCTCTGGTGGCAGAATTTCTTCTCCAGGAATGTCCGTTCCGTCGAAGTCAGGGAGTACTACTCCAGGAACGTCGCCCCTTCACCGGAAGATGCCTTCAGCCCGGAACAGAAAAAGAAGTTCAGGGCTCTCCGGCGGGAACATTTCCAGAAAAACCTGCCGGCACTCCGGCAAATCGTAACCCTCAAGCAGGAGCTGGTTGACGAAGCGGTCAAAACCAATCCTGATACGGCAAAGATCTCCCGGATAGCCGACCTGATCGGAACCAGGCAGGCAAAACTGGACAGAAATCTCGCCATGCACTTCCATGAGCTCTCCAGCCTCTGCACACCATCTCAGCGTGATTCGCTCAGGCTGTTCCTCGGAAAGGTCTACAACCGCAAGTTTGAACACGGCTCACGATGGATACGTGAGACCCGTCCGGCCGAAGGCCCAGGCGGACCGCGGCGCGACGCTCCTCCGGAGTAGGCGATACCCTGAGCGCCTCAGCGCCAAGGGTGTCATCGTCGGATCAGACGACCATAGAGCTCCGGACGTCGGTCGAGGAAGATATCATTGCGGTCGTTGAACCGCTTGTCACGAGCAGCTGCAGGATCGATCCCGACGACCAGCACGCTGTCCCCGGTGGGCCCAGCCTGGAGGATCGCCTCACCCCACGGATCGTACAGTGCGGTTCGTCCCTTGAACACCAGCGTCTCATCTCCCTTTGTTTCAGACCCGGTCCGGTTGGCCACGGCAACGAACACCTTGTTTTCGATTGCTCGTGCCGGCATGACCTTCATCCAGGCATCGGTCACCAGGTTCGAGGGGCAGACGATGATGTCGGCGCCATCCAGCGCGAGGCATCTTGCCGCCTCGGGAAAGCGCCAGTCGTAACAAAGCATGATGCCCAGGTAGAGGTCGAGACGTTCGTCCCTGATCACCGGAAAACCGGTATCTCCCGGCTCGAACACCAGTGGCTCAAGGTAGAACAGATGGGATTTGCGATACACCAGGGGTTCGCCACCCTCTGGCCTGAATACGAATGCCGAGTTGAACAGATGGCCACCGGACGCTTCGGCCATGCCTGCTACGATGATCGCCCTTTTCGATACGGCGGCCGCTCTGAACATCATGGCGGCCTCGCCATCGGTTCCTTCGGCCAGTGTGGCGAGCTCCTCCTTCGAGGTAAAGAAGTAGCCGGTAGTACACAGCTCGGGGAACACCACGACGTCGGCCTCGATCCCTTCGATGATTCTTGAGATCGCCTCCAGGTTCTGGCTTTTGCGGCCATAGACCGGCGTGTACTGTACCAGCGCGATCCGGATCATGGCCTGGCTGCACCTCCATCCTCCGCATGCCGGTTCCGCGAGGTCAAGCGGCGTATCACCAACAGGGCCTCGCTTCGGAAAATGAGCGTCCCCAGGGCGAGATAGAGCAGCACGATGAGCAGTTTCAAGAAAAGCGCGATTGAGCCGGTCATGCCGTACCCGGCAAGGAAACGCAGGAGATCGCCATGCCACGCAGCGAAGGCAAGGCCCGCTCCGAGCAGCATCGACAGCCTGCCCCAGTCATAACGGACCGGGAAGAACTTCAGCGAGAAGTACCCCATGCAGAGACACATGACGGCAGTTCCGGCCAGAATCGCCACGGCCGCACCGTCCATGCCGCTCATCGGAATCAGGATCCAGCAGCAGATCGAGGTCACGACGGCTCCGGCGAAGGTGACCACGGGAAGGACCCTGGTGTTTCCGGTAATCAGCAGCCCGGCGGAGAGGTTGGACGACACCATGTCGAACACGTAGCTGAAGAAAATCCAGGGAAGGATGGACATACCCATCCAGTACTTCGGAGGCAGCAGGTAGAGTCGCCCGCCGTAGTGGTAACGGACCAGGTCGGGTACGAAGAAGGTGCACGCCACGGCCAGCACAATGACCGCAATACTCGACAGGTTCATCACCTGCCTGAAAAGCTGCTTCGCATCGGGATCATCGGCATGCTGCAGGAAAAAAGGCTGCCAGGCGAACCGGAATACCTGGATGAACATCTGCAAGACGACCCCGAACGCCGCGACCCGACCATAGATACCGACAATGTCAGATGCCTGGAAACCGCTCCCGTAGAGACGTTCGACGTCCGACTGAGGTATCCTGATGAGCAGGTTCCGGTCGATCAGGTGGATGAGCAACCCGGCTATGCCCGTCGGAACATAAGGCAGGCCGATGCGCAGGAGTTCCCCATACATCCCGAACGAGAACCAGGGCTGCAGATTCATGAGCACCGGCAGGACGAAGAGGAGACTGACCAGGGAGCCGAGAGCTTCGGCGATAAACACGCCATCAAGTCCTGCATTGAGCGGAATGATGAGAATGAACGCACTGACCACCCCGCCGACGACCCCCATGACCTTGGCCAGGGCAAACTGGACGGCCTTTCGCTTCAGGCGCAGCTCGGCGAAGGGAATGACCAGCATCGTGTCGAGCCACAGGATCAGTGCGGAGTACCGCACGAACGTTCCGGCTTCGGCCGACAGTCCGATCATCGTGGCTATCGACGGCGCGAACAGCGCGATCAGCAGGGCAAAAAGGGTCGAGGTCACCACAAGGCTGAAGAAGGCCGTGGAAAAATAGCGTCGCTCGTCCCGGTTGTTCTTGATGGCGTCGGAAGCAACCTTGAGATAGGAGGTTTCGAGACCATAACAAAAGATCACGTTCGCCAGTGCGATATTGGCATAGACGACCGCCTGGATACCGTTGTCGAAGGTGGAAAGCTTGTTTGCGTAGAGCGGAACGAGGATGTAGTTCAGGCTTCGGGCGAGTATCGTGCTTGCCCCGTAGATGACCGTATCCTTGGCAAGGAGCTTGAGTTTGGAGAACATCCTGGGCTGCGTTCCTTCGATGGGATCAACCGTTCCCGTTGAGCGAGCTGGCGCGGTTGCCAGTCCCGGTCTCCGAGGCGTTCTCTTTCTGCTTGCGTACCGCTTCGTAATCCACCTGGAACTTGCCGTCCTTCTGGATCACGGGAATCTTGGAGATCACCTCGCGCAGGTGCTGCTGGGCCTCCGCCTGCTGCTGCTTGAGTTTCTGCAGCTCCTCGCCGGCCAGGCCGACAGGATTGTCCTTGTCGATCAGGGTGTCCTTGAACGATTCGATCTGCAGGTTCTGCTCCACTTTCATGTGATTGACGAACCGCGACAGGAAAAACATCAGCAGAAAGAAGACCGACAAGGCAAAACCGAGAATAAAAATCCAGCTCATAGTGCTCTCGTTGAGATTGGCATAAACCGTTCATGAAACAGGCAGGTCAAGCATCCCGAGACTGCAGGAACCATACCTCCGGTACCGACGACGGCCGGGCAGCGTCAAGGAAAATAACGGGATTTTTCATGATTTTACGGGATATTGGATAAAAAACCAATATTCTTTCATTTCTGATCTGGCAGCAACAACCAAGTTTAAACGCAGCGACGACCTATGACGGATGAACGAGCGAAAACCGTTCTGGAGGGCAGGAAGATCCTGATGCAGGAGGCCGACGCGCTCGGCAGAATTGCCGAGCGGCTTGACGAAAGTTTTGCGGAAGCCGTTGAGCTCCTCATGGCCTGCAAGGGTAAAATCATCATTTCCGGTATGGGCAAGTCGGGCATCGTCGGTCAGAAAATCGCCGCGACACTCTCCTCGACCGGCACAACGGCCATCTTTCTCCATCCGGCGGAAGCCGCTCACGGCGACCTCGGGGTCGTGTCGAACAACGACGTGATCATCTGTCTCTCGAAAAGCGGAATGACCGAAGAGCTCAACTTCATCATCCCGGCGCTCAGGCAGCGCGAAACCACCATCATCGCCTTCACGGGCAACCAGCGCTCGTACCTGGCCCGCAACGCCAATGTGGTGCTCGATGTCGGCGTGGCACAGGAGGCATGCCCGTACGACCTCGCCCCGACGACATCCACTACGGCCATGCTCGCCATGGGCGATGCCTTGGCCATCTGCCTGATGAAGGAAAAAAAGTTCACCGATCTCGAGTTCGCGCTTACCCATCCCAAAGGTTCGCTCGGCCGCCAGCTCACCATGAGGGTTGAAGACCTCATGGCGCGCGAGGAGTCGCTCCCGCTGGTCCATGAAGAGGCATCGATGGCGGACCTCATCCTCGAAATGACCTCGAAACGGTATGGAGTAAGCGGTGTCATCGACCGGGACGGCCGCCTCGTCGGCATCTTCACCGACGGCGACCTGAGGCGCCTGGTGCAGAAAGGCGGAGATTTTCTCGGCATGACGGCCCGGGAAGTCATGACCGCAAATCCGAAAACGGTCACTCCGGACCTTCTGGCGAAACACTGTCTTGAAATTCTCGAAAGCTACCGCATCACCCAGCTGCTGGTATGCGACTCCGACAACCACCCCGTTGGCCTGATCCATATTCACGACCTGGTCTCGCTGGGGCTTTGATCATGTTGATCGGACTGATCGATTGAAACACAAAAAGCGCCTGAAGGCGCTTTTTGTGTTTATGGAAATAACCCTTATGCCCTTCCCAGAGCCTTGAGCATGGTGGTGCCCATATCAGCCGGGTTCTCGACCATGTGGATCCCTGCGGCCTCCATGGCCCTGATCTTGTCCTCTGCCGTACCCTTGCCGCCTGAAACGATGGCACCGGCATGACCCATCCTCCTGCCGGGAGGCGCGGTCCGGCCGGCAATAAAGCCAACGACCGGTTTCTTGAAATATTTCCTGATGTATTCGGCGGCCTCCTCTTCGGCGCTACCGCCGATCTCGCCGATCATGATCAGCCCTTCGGTCTCGTCGTCCTTGGCGAACATCTTGACGGCGTCGATGAATCGGGTGCCGATGATCGGGTCGCCGCCAATGCCGATACAGGTTGACTGACCGAGACCGACTTTGGTAAGCTGGTGCACCGCCTCATAGGTGAGGGTGCCACTGCGGGAGACCACGCCTATGGTGCCTTTCTTGTGGATGAAACCGGGCATGATGCCGATCTTGGCTTCGCCAGGGGTGATGACGCCAGGGCAGTTCGGGCCGATGAGTACGGCTCCCCGCTCCTTGACGAAGTTGTAGGCCTTCATCATATCGTTGACCGGGATACCTTCCGTGATGCAGATGATCACCTTCAGCCCGGCATCGGCAGCCTCCATGATGGCATCGGCAGCGAAGGGCGCCGGCACGAAAATGACGGAAGTATTGGCTTCGGCTTTTTCGACGGCATCCCGGACCGTGTTGAATACCGGCACCGGACGGCAGAACGAGTCCTTCTCGTTGCCGTTGTAAAGTATTCCGCCCTTTCCGGGAGTCACTCCGGCCACCACATTGGTGCCGTATTCGAGGATCTGTGAGGTATGGAAGGTGCCCTCTCCTCCGGTGATACCCTGGACAACGAGGCGGGTATCTTTATTGACCAGTACACTCATGAGACGATATCCTTTTTGGTGGTTGAATAATGCCTTACTGACAGAAAGACTGGAGTTGCCGGGCGATGCCGAGCATCTTGCCCTCTTCGAAAAAGTTGCAGATCAGGTGGACGCCGACCGGCAGGCCGAGGCTGTCGAAACCGACCGGAACGCTGACGGCAGGCATGCCGACGATGCTTGCCGGAACGGTGAACACATCGGCGAGATACATTTCGAGGGGATTGTCCATCTTGTCCCCGATACCGAAAGGCGGGAAAGGCGACGTGGGACCGGCGATGACATCGACGTTCTCGAGCGCCTCGCGGTACCGGTCCTGAAACACCCGGCGGACCTGCTGGGCTTTCTTGTAATAGGTGTCGTAGTAACCGGCGGAGAGCACGTAGGTACCAAGCATGATCCGCCGCTTGACCTCTTCGCCGAAGCCTTCGGTCCTGGAGTTCACGTACATCTTCGACAGGTCCTCAGAAGCTGGCGAGCGATAACCGTAACGGGCACCGTCGAACCGCGCAAGGTTTGACGAGGCTTCAGCCGTCACCAGAATGTAATAGGCGGCAATGGCGAAATCGCTTTCGGGTAGTTCGATCTCGACCAGTTCGGCGCCGGCCGCCTCGAGCTTCTTCAACCCGGCCATCACCAGGCCTGACACCTCCGCGTTCAGATCTTCGGGGAAAAAAGCGGAGGGTACGCCGACACGAAGCCCCTTCAGCGACACCTCGCCCATGACGGCCCGATAGTCGTCAACCGCATGACGCGACGAGGTCGCATCCCGGTCGTCCTTTCCGGCGATCACTTCGAGCACGAGGGCCGCATCGTCGCAGTTGCCGGCCAGGATGCCGATCTGGTCGAACGAGGAGGCGAAGGCAACGAGCCCATATCGTGAAATCCGTCCGTACGTGGGTTTCAAGCCCACGATATTGCAGAATCCGGCCGGCTGACGAACCGAGCCGCCGGTATCCGAACCGAGCGCGACCATGGCCAGGTCGGAGGCGACCGCCGCCGCCGATCCGCCCGAGCTTCCGCCCGGCACGCGGCTTTTGTCATACGGGTTGGGCACGGGCCCAAGTGCGGAATTTTCGTTCGAGCTTCCCATGGCGAATTCATCCATGTTGGTCCGACCGACGAACACGGCGTCTTCGGCACTCAGGCGCATGATGGCCGTCGCGTCATAGACGCTTTCATAACCAGACAGGATTTTCGATGCGCAGCCCAGTGGAGCACCGGCCATCGAGATATTGTCCTTGATGGCGATCGGCATGCCGAACAGCTTGCCCAAAGCTTCGCCGCGTTCGATCTTGGCGTCAAGTTCCCTGGCTCGAAGCATTGCCGCATCATGAAACACCGCGGTAAAAATGTTATCCTCACGATGGGCATCGATGCGCTGCAAAAAGGCTTCGATTACCTGCTGGCAGGTAAGTTCACGCGAAACCAGTCTGGACCTCAGGTCCTCATAACCACGAAACTGCACGTATTTACGGGATGGTTGGAGTGAATTGATTCGTCTGCTGCACGATCAGCCTGAAAAGTGATCTGGCCAACCGGGTAATGCCGACGGCGACGCCGCTGAACAGGGCCGTCATGAGGTTTGTATAATACTAAATTACTGTCTATAATTCAATTTCATAGATATTGAGTACGCCTGCCTGACAAGCTCCCTGAGCCAGTGCAAGAACCGACATGACAACCGATTGAATACCTGAAGTTCCACTCATGGACCGTACCTTTTCCCTAATGCCCCACTGGTTCAAATCAAAAGTAAATCCGGATGACATCCAGATACAGAACGACCTGAAATCAACCTGTGAACTCCCCCGGCATGTCGGTATCATCATGGACGGCAACGGCCGATGGGCAAGACAGAAGGGGAAATCACGAGTCGAAGGCCACGTCGCCGGTGTGGAATCGGTCCGCGATATCGTCGAAGCCAGTTCACAGCTCGGCATCGGCTTCCTGACGCTGTTCACCTTTTCAATCGAAAACTGGAAACGGCCCGAAAATGAGATTTCAGCGCTCATGCGCCTCCTCATCAAGGTCCTGAAAAAGGAGACAAAACAGCTGCACGACAACAACATTCGCCTGAACGTCATCGGCGATCTGAACATGGTTTCAGGCGAAGTCCGGTCAACCTTGGCCAACACCATGGAGCTGACCAAGAACAACAGCGCCATGACCCTGAGCATCGCCCTGAGCTACAGCGGCAAATGGGACATCACCCAGGCTTGCAGGAGCATTGCCCGAAAGGTCCAGCAGGGATTGATCGATCCTGCCGCGGTAGACGAAAGCATGATCGAATCGCATCTGTCCACCGCATCGATACCCGACCCTGAACTGCTGATCCGAACCAGCGGAGAGTTCCGCATCAGCAATTTCATGCTCTGGCAGAGCGCTTATTCGGAAATCTACTTCACGAACGCCTACTGGCCCGATTTCCGCCGAGCCCAGTTGTACGAAGCCATCAGGGAGTTCCAGAACCGGGAGCGGCGCTTCGGGCAGACCAGCGAACAGCTGAACACAAAATCATTTACAAGACAGGCTTAATTTTCAAGACACACATCGCCATTTCATGAACACGAAAAAGCATCCCCAGATAAAAACGACGGGCCTCCTGATTCTCCTGGTCCTGCTGAACAGCACGAACACCGGTGCCGCCACCAAAACAGGAGCGAAAACCGGACTTTCGGCCAGAAAGGCAGCCGCTGCAACCGCAGCCCCATCCTCTGTCGGTTCGCCTGATTACCAAAACCGGACACGTACCGTTCAAAACATCACCATAAGCGGACTGAGCTCGATCAGCGAAGCGGACCTGCTCAAAAGCCTGCCCATAAGGAGTTCGGACAAAATCACCATTCCCGGGCCAGAGCTCCCTGCCGCCATGCAGTACCTCTGGAATCTGCAGTATTTCAGTGACATCAGGGTAGAAAAAACGGAACTCGGCAACGGCGCGATCAACCTCAGGTTCATGGTCACCGAACTTCCGGTGCTCGAATCGGTTGATTTCGAAGGCAATCGCAAGTTCAACGTCAAGGAGCTCAATAAAACGGTAGCCCTGAAAACAGGCCGAAGGGTTTCGAGTCAGGATATGCTCAGTGCGGTCACCAGGATCGAGAAACAGTATGCCGGCAAAGGGTACCTGACCGCCGGGGCCGAATATCGCCTGGTCGACATCGGCGGCAACAAGGTCAGTGCCCGGTTCACCATCCATGAAGGAACGAAGGTCGCCATCGAAGAGATCCACTTCCACGGCAACAAAGCCTTCAAGGAGGGCAAGCTCCGGAGCACCTTCAAGGAAACCACGCAGAACTCCTGGTGGAGGAAGATATTCGGCCAGCCCAAACTCGACAACGACAAGTTCGCCGATGACAAAAACCTCCTCATCGAGTTCTATCGCAACAACGGTTACCGGGATGCCCGGGTGCTGAGCGATTCGATCTCCTACACACCTGACAAAAAAGGGCTGAATCTCGACATCTTCCTGGACGAGGGACCGAAATACACCATCCGCAACGTCATCTGGCTCGGCAACACCAAGGATTTCGCGACAACCGAAACCCTCAACACCACCTTCGCCATCAAAAAAGGCGACCTGTACAATGCAAGCCGAATCAACGAACGACTCAACTTCTCCTCCGATCATAGCGACGTAAGCTCGCTCTATCTTGACAGGGGCTATCTCTCGTTCAGGGCAAAACTCGAGGAACAGGTCATCAAACCGGACCAGGTGGACCTGATCATCACGATGAACGAAGGAGATCTCTTCACGCTCAACAACATCAGCATCAAGGGCAACACCAAAACCAAGGATCACGTCATCAGGCGGGAACTCTACACCGTGCCGGGCGAGACCTTCAGCCGGAAGGATGTGGTGCGCAGCATCCGAGAGCTCTCCATGCTGAACTATTTCGACCCGGAATCGATCACTCCCGATATCCAGCCTGATCCCGACAAGAACCTGGTCGACCTGACCTACAATGTCACCGAGAAGCAGACGGACACCTTCAACGCCTCGGTGGGCTACAGCGGTTCGACCGGCATGACCGGCGCACTCGGCCTCACGTTCAACAACTTCTCGATCGGCGATATGTTCAAGAGCGAAGCCTACCGACCACTGCCCCACGGCGATGGACAGAAGCTGGGATTCCAGTGGCAGTTCGGCAGCGACAACTACCGCACCCTGTCGATGTCGATCACGGAACCATGGGCATTCGGAACCCCGACCTCCATCGGATTCACCGCCTTCAAGACCCATACGAGCTACGACTTCACAAACAACGGGATCAGTGATCCAAAGAAAATCGACCAGTACGGCACGACCATGAGTATCGGTCGACGGCTCACCTGGCCGGACGACTATTTCGCAATCAGCTGGAGGCTGAAATACCTGCACAGCCAGGGCGGCTTTGTGAGCTTCATCACCGAGTCCAACATACCCGATGAGGCCGACGAGTTCTCGATCACGCAGACCATTTCGAGAAACAGCATCGACAACCCCATCTTTCCGCGCCACGGCAGCAAAAACGTCCTGTCGGCCCAGCTTGCCGGCGGCGTGCTCCCCGGTACGGTGGATTTCTACAAGTTCACCGGTAGCTCAAGCTGGTACCTGCCGCTGAAAAAGAACCTCATCCTCAACCTGGCCACCCAGCACGGCTATCTTTCGACCTTCTCGAAAAACGACTACATACCCTACACCGAGTACTTCTACATGGGTGGCAACGGCATGTCTTCCCTGCCGACCGTCCCGTTGCGCGGCTATTCCGACCGAAGCCTCGGCGAACTGTTCGACGGAGAGACCGACCTCTACGGTGGCCAGATCTATTCGAAATTCACGGCCGAGCTTCGTTACCCGCTGACCCTGTCGCCTTCAGCAAGCATCTACGCACTCGTGTTCGCCGAAGCCGGAGACCTCTGGAAAAACGCCTCTTCGGTCGATTTCAGCAGCCTGAAAAAGTCGGCAGGCATCGGCCTGCGACTCTATCTGCCGATCATCGGCCAGATCGGACTCGATTACGGCTACGGATTCGACGCCGTCCCCTCGGAACCGACCAAGAGCAAACAGGGCTGGAACTTCTCATTCTCGTTCGGCAACACGAACGACTGACCTTCACGGAAACACCATGAACGAAGCATACCGGGCCCCTGCCCGGCATGCTTCGTTACCCCGGAAAACCGCGCATCCCCATCCCTCTTCACCGCCCGGCATCTGCTCTACTCCGCCATCACCCGTCACTCGCCACGTATCACCTCTTCCGCGTCTCGCGTCACGTGTCACGTATCACGCCAGTCCCCGATCGACACTCGCAACTCAATCCCAGATAATGAGATATGATGCCCTGTTGTATCACACATGTAATAAAGGTATACTGTCATATGTGTATTACGTTAGTATCAGTATTGAGAATCGGAGATAGTGTTAAACAACCAGGAGGATTCCATGAAAAAGCATTTGTCATTGCTGACAGCATTTCTTGCTGCAGGATCGTTATCAACCACCCCAGCTCTCGCCGTTGAACACTATGTGAGCGCCTTTGGCGGCGTTTCATGGATGGGAGACGTCTCCGCGCAGGGCTCCCACGCCAAGCTTGACGCCGGTTATGCCGTACTCGGCGCCGTTGGCTGCGACTACGGGAGCTACAGGTTCGAAGCGGAGGCCGGATACGCGGACAACAACCTCAAGAGCTTCAATGGGTTGGACCTTGAAGGCAACGTCGCGGTCTATTCGCTCATGGCCAACGGCGCCTATGACTTCGATGCGGGAGGAGTGACACCCTACCTCATGGCGGGTGTCGGTATAGCCCAGGCTGGCGCCCACAACGCGAAAGTCACCGGCTCAACCGCATTACCGGTAGCCCAGAATGAAACGACGCTTGCCTACCAGGTAGGCGCGGGTGTAGCGGTACCTATTGCCGACAACGTTAACCTGGACGCGAGATACCGTTATTTCGCGACAACGGATTTCTCGACCTCTTTCGGCAATATGAACCTCGACAGCCACAACCTGCTGCTCGGACTGAGGGTGAATTTCTGACCAGGTGAACAACAAAAAAAAGGAGGCTGACCGCCTCCTTTTTTTGTTCCAATGCACTACCTCTCAGGAGACCTCACCTTCATCTGAATGCTTGATCCTGGAGAGTTCGTCCCTGAGTCGGGCGGCCTCTTCATAATCCTCACGGTTGATCGCATCCTCGAGCCTGCGGTTCAGATCATCGACAAGCGAATCATCACGGAGCGTTTCGTGAATTGGTTTTTCGACAATCTCCTCTTCCGGCTCTGCGGCTGGATCCTCCTCTTTCTGCTGCTCCTCGACGATTCCCGCCTCGTTCATGATCTCCTCCGAAACGAAAATCGGGGCGTTGAACCTGACGGCAATCGCTATGGCGTCGCTCGGGCGTGCGTCAATCTCATGGACCTCCCCACCCATTTCACAAATGACCTTTGCGTAGAAGGTCTCGTTGTGCAATTCATCGATGTACACCTCATTCACATGAAGGCTGAAGGCATCGGCGATCTGCTTGAAAAGATCGTGAGTGAAGGGACGAGGCGGCTTGATATTCTCCAGCTTGAGTGCGATGGCCTGTGCCTCGAAACCGCCGATGATGATCGGAAGCTTGCGTTTGCCTTCGACTTCATAAAGAATGAGCGCGTATGCTCCGTTGGTATGTGGACTCGTGGAAAGCCCGAGGATATCTACCTGAAGTTTATCCATGGTACGAAAATATTTGTCGTTGCAGCGGGATCAGAGAAATCCCGTGACTATCAACCGTAAAGTACCGCTAAACATTTCGTCTGCAAAAAAACTTGACCGACCGGCCCGGATACCGGAAATAGGAAAGGACAACAAAAAAGCCGCTACATGCGGCTTTCTTGCTTCTTTGATGTGCCCGAGAGGAGATTCGAACTCCTACACCTAACGGCGCCACCCCCTCAAGATGGTGTGTCTACCAATTCCACCACTCGGGCATCATATGAAAATATCAGAGAACTATAGCTTTCTCCAGTGAGAATAGAAGGACTCGAACCTTCGACCCTCTGCTTAAAAGGCAGATGCTCTAACCAACTGAGCTATATTCTCAACCAAGCTCCTGGCTCCTTGCGGGCCTACTTGTTCTGGTACCTCAAACGCTTCTTGTGCCTGTTCTTACGGCGCATCTTCTTGCGTTTGTGCACGGCCATCTTATGGCGTTTTCTTTTTTTTCCGCAGGGCATGAATTTTCGTTCCTGTGTTTTTTAAAGGCAGGTAATATAGGGCCTCCACCCCATACTAACAAGCAAAAAATTGCCAGCAGTGTTTTTTTCTGGTCGACCGCTGCCGGGTTGGTGAATTATAAGTCGAATAGCTCCTCTGGGTCGTCCGGTAACCGTCGTGAGCGGTTCGAGGACAAGGCGGACGGAGCGCAACAACCGGAATGTACAACTGGCACATGAGGATTGCGAGCACCGACCAACGCAGTCATCGAATCGCGCAACAGGTAACCGGGCGACCTTAAGCGTTCATGTACTTGAAGAACTCCTTGTTGTCCTTGGTCTCGACAATCTTCTCGCGCATGAACTCCATGCATTCGATCGGATTCTTGTCGCCCAGGTACTTGCGGAGCAACCAGGTACGCGAGAGCTCTTCCCTTGAGAACAGCAACTCCTCCTTACGGGTTCCTGAGCGCAGGATATCGATAGCAGGAAAGATACGGCGTTCCGAAAGCCTTCGGTCGAGAGCGAGCTCCATGTTGCCGGTACCCTTGAACTCCTCGAAAATGACATCGTCCATGCGCGACCCGGTATCCACAAGCGCCGTGGCGATGATGGTCAGGCTGCCCCCCTCCTCGATGTTCCTTGCCGCGCCGAAAAAGCGCTTCGGTTTGGTCAGGGCGTTGGCGTCGATACCGCCGGAAAGGATCTTTCCCGAGTGGGGAATGATGGTGTTGTGCGCGCGGGCAAGACGGGTGATCGAATCGAGCAGGATGACGACATCGTTGCCGACCTCGACCATGCGCTTGGCTTTCTCGAGCACCATGTCGGCCACCTGCACATGACGTTCGGGATCCTCGTCAAAGGTAGAGCTGACCACCTCGGCCTCGACACTGCGGGCCATGTCGGTCACCTCTTCCGGACGCTCGTCGATCAGGAGGACTATCAGGTAAACTTCCGGATGGTTCTTGATGATCGCGTTGGCGATCATCTGCAGGAGGATGGTTTTACCGGTTTTCGGCTGGGCCACGATCAGACCGCGCTGCCCTTTGCCGATCGGCGTGAAGATATCCATGATGCGCCCCGAATATTCGTTCTGCCGGGTTTCAAGCTTCAGGCGATCATGCGGGAACAGCGGCGTGAGATTCTCGAAGAACGGGCGGTCCCTGGTGACTTCGGGATCCTTGCCGTTGATGGTGTTGATCTTCAGTAACGCGAAAAAACGCTCGCCCTCCTTCGGGGCCCTGACCTGCCCGGACACGGTATCGCCGGTTCGCATGTTGAACCGTTTGATCTGGGAAGGGGAAACATAGATATCGTCAGGGGAGGAGAGGTAGTTGTAGTTCGAAGAGCGCAGGAAACCATATCCCTCGGGAATGACCTGCAAGACTCCGGTATTAACCATCACTTGTCCATTCTCCGTATCGGCATGTTTCATGGACTGGGCCTCGATGATCTTGTAGATCAACTCCTCCTTCCGGAAGCCGGCTATGGTCACGCCGAGTTCCTTGGCCATTGCATTCAGCTCATGAACCTTTTTCTTCTGGAGCATATTGATGTCCAGACCTTTTGAGACCGAAGTGTTCGACATTATGGGTTCTTTCAACGCTTAGTGGTTAAGTATGCAGCATAAAGCACTGCCTGATGCGTATTCGCAGAGGGAGTAACGGGCTCATCGCCGATAACTGCCGGAACGTGTGCGAAAAGCCTGCATGGTTTTGTGTAGTACCGAAAGCCAGATAAAGGAGCTGACTGAGGATAACGGCCCTGAAATGGAAACCGGGGATCGTCAGAACAGTACTTTGAATGGTTCAGAGACTTATTACAATGGAGAATTTCAGAGAAGTACGTTAAGATATAAAAATTTTCGGACAAATACATTTCTCTCATGCTGAAGCCGCTCCGTGCGGCTCTCCGCCCCAGCGTCCTGATGCGGCGACCTCACCTGCAAGATAGAATGATCCGGTGACCAGGATCAGGTCTTCCGGGCCAGCCCTGGAACAGAGCAGGTCCAGGCCTTCTGCGGACGAACGGCACACCGCCACTTCGCCGATACCGGCCTCACGGCACACCACCCCGAGCTCGGTGGATGACCGGCTTCGCTCGGTCGGCAGATCCACCGTCACGGCCATGCGCGCGATACCCCCGAGGGGACGGATAACAGCGGCAGCATCCTTGTCGGCAACGATCCCGATGAGCACATAGAGGTCGCGGAATGTGCCCCTCATCTCCCGTAATGCCTCCACACTCCTCTCCATGCCGTCGGGATTGTGAGAGACGTCCAGCATGACACGTGGCCGGGAGGATACCTGTTCAAGCCTGGCACGGTAGCCCGAAGCCGGCAGCCTCGACAGGCCGGCCTCGATTGCATCCCACCCGATCCCTTCGTCCCTTGCCGCCATCACCGCCAGAAGCACGTTGGACGCATGGAACGAACCGGTGAGCGCTGCCTTGAGGTTTCTCCTCTCCCCCGACGCAAGCACAACATCAAGGTCGAGCAGTCCCGGACGGACCTCATTGACCCTGAACGAGGCGTCACGAGCAGCAACGTAGAGCGGCGCTTCGCATCTGGCGGCCGCATTGCCGATCTCGTCCAGCGCCGCCCCGCCTGCAACGGCGGTATAGACACAGGCACCCGGTTTGACGATGGCGGCTTTCTCCGCGGCGATCTCCCGGATGGTCTCCCCGAGCCAGGCCGTGTGTTCCATCCCGATACTCGGAATGATGACGATGTCGCCACGCACGGTGTTGGTTGCGTCAAGGCGCCCTCCCATGCCGGTCTCGACGACGGAAACCTCGACCCCCTCGTCGGCGAAATAATCGAACGCGATGGCCGTGGTCACCTCGAAAAACGTCGCGCCGACGGCAAGCGCCTCCTGCTTGAGGCGGGCACAGGACCCGGCGATCTTCTCCCGTGATATCTGACGTCCGTCAATGCGGATTCTTTCGGTGAAATCGACCAGATGCGGCGAGGTGTACAGTGCGGTCTTCCGTCCGGCAGCATGGAATATCGACGCCATGCATGCCGCGACGGTCCCCTTGCCGTTGGTGCCGGCGATGTGCACCACCAGGCCGAGCCTCCGTTCCGGATGGCCAAGCACGTTCAGCAACCGGTGCATGCGGTCAAGCCCCGGCCTGATGCCGAAGCGGTGAAGGGGATACAGAAAATCGATGGCTTCCTGGTACTCCACGGTCATTTCAAGGGTTGTTGCGAATAGCGGCAAGGGAGGATTTGACGACCTCTTCCACCGACAGCCCGGGCGAAGCCTCGAGCACTCCGGCAACCGCTTTCTGGGCCATGGCCCTCACGAATCCGAGGGTCATCAGCGCAGCAACGGCGTCCTCCGTCAACTGCCGGTCACGGCTACCGGATTCTCCCGCTCCGGAAACCGCAGGCTGGATCTTCAGGATCTTGTCCCTCAGCTCGAGGATGATGCGCGCCGCAGTCTTTTTGCCTACCCCGCTGATGCCATAGAGCGTCTCGGGCCGGTTCGAGACGATCGCCTCCTGGATCTCGGCGACCTTCAGACCCGAAAGCACGGCGATGGCCAGCTTGGGCCCTACGCCGGAGATGGAGAGCAGCAACCTGAACAGCTGCAACTCCTCCTGGTCGAGAAAACCGAACAGCAGGTGTGCGTCCTCGCGGACCTGATAATGGGTGTGCAGGCAGACCGTCGCGCCAGGCGCCGGCAAACGACGGCTGGTCGCTGCCGAGATGTGCAGCCGGTATCCGATACCGGACGCTTCGATAACCACCTCGTCCTGCGAAGCCGTTATCAGCTCACCTCGTATAAATGCAAACATGACAGACTGGATGGACTGTACCCGGCCTCTTCGCCCGCCTTGCGGGGCAACATGGACGAAAAGGCCGGAAATACTGAAAAAGAAGATTTACCCTGCGCAAGCGGAGGGGCGGCCGGAAGAGATCAGCTGGCCTGCGTGTAACTGTTGAAGATCCTGGTCAACTGCGACTTCTTGCGGGAAGCCTTGTTGGCGTGGATGTAATTCTTGACGCCAAGGCGGTCCAGCTTCTGCACTGCCGAGCGGTATGCAGCCTCGACTTCGCTTTTCTGAGCGTTCGCATCGATCAGTTTCTGCATGCCCTTCAGGAGGACCTTCAGTTCCTTCTTCCTTGCCTTGTTTCTGGCGTTCCTGCTCGATGCCTGTCTGAGTCTTTTTTCGGCTGATTTGTGTAAAGGCATAACCTTGTGCTGTTAATGTCTTGAGAAAGCTCGTTGAACTGATGCGATATCCGCAACAAAAGGCATGTAATATACAAGAAAGCTTTGAAAAGTAAAATCTCAAGACACAAATAATCGGCTTTTGTCACGCCAACCAGGCAACCATGTTCGGCACTCCGGCATCGCGCGTTTTTTTCATTATATTCACGCATCGTTGTTGGGCACCGATACAACCGTCTTGGGCAGCACCAAGAGCATGCGGAGGGGGTGGAACCCGGATTTGCTTCCGCCCCCCCCCTGGATCGCATGATGATTCCGAGTTCCTCGCCATGCCGCTGTTGGGCCTCGTCATTATTGTTGTCAAGGTGCCGTGAAGCATCTCCTGACCAACCACCGTTAAACTGCAGCCACTATGAGCTTGATGATCAGCGTTTCCGGCATCCGGGGAGTCGTCGGAAAAAGCCTGACCCCGGAAAACCTTACCGCATTCACCATGGCGTTCGCCGCCTGGACCGCCCGGCGCAAACGGGACCGCGGCGGCGCAACCGCGATGGACAAACCGAAAATCGTCATCGGCAGGGACACCAGGCCGACCGGCGGAGTGATCACTGAACTGGTCGCAAGCACCCTCTCGCTCTGCGGCTGCGATGTCGTCGACCTCGGCATGGCGACCACGCCAACGGTCGAACTCGCCACGGCAGCCGAGCAGGCCGACGGCGGGCTGATCGTCACGGCATCCCATAACCCGGTAGAGTGGAACGCCCTGAAAATGCTCAACGAGAAGGGAGAATTCCTGGTCGCCGAGGACGTCGAACTGCTGCTCGAGATCGCCCGCGACCGGTCATTCGAACCGGCCGGCTGGGACCGCATCGGCAGCATCACGCCGAACCGCTCGCATGACCCCCTGCACATCGACGCCATCATGCGCCTGTCCTGCGTCAATCGGGACCTTATCGCCGGCATGAACTTCCGGGTGCTGGTCGACGCCGTCGAAGGCGCCGGATCGTTCGTGATCCCCGAACTCTGCCGCCGCCTGGGCATCGCCGAAGTCAAGACGCTCGCCTGCGAGGGCACGGGCATCTTCCCGCGCAATCCTGAACCGGTCGAGGAGAACCTGAAACAGACCATGGAGATCCTCCGCAACGAGAACTGCGACTTCGGCATCATCGTCGACCCCGACGTCGACCGCCTGGCGCTGGTCTGTGAAGACGGCTCGCTCTTCGGAGAGGAGTACACCCTTGTCGCCTGCGCGGATTTCTACCTGAAGCACCGTCCAGGACCGGTGGTCAACAACCTGTCAAGCAGCCGCGCACTGTCGGATATCGCCAGACGCCACAACGTCGAGTGCTTCAGCGCAAAGGTCGGAGAGGCCAACGTCACCGAGGTCATGAAAGCGTGCGGCGCAACGATCGGCGGAGAGGGCAACGGCGGTGTCATCCTGCCCGAACTGCACTACGGACGGGACGCCCTTGCCGGTACCGCACTCTTCGTCCAGGCCTTCGCCGAATGGAAGCACGCCAATGGCGGTGGCACCCTCACGGAGTTCAGGCGCACCTTTCCCGCCTACTTCATGTCGAAAAAGAAGGTCGTCCTCGAACAGATGTCGAAGGAGCGCATCGAGGCGATCTTCAGCACGGTCGCATCGAACCATCCCGAGGCATCGACAAGCAGGCTGGACGGCC
>JAAXXR010000085.1 GCA_013334335.1 Chlorobiaceae bacterium | reverse complement strand
CACTCGAAAGGCGTAACGGCGGATTGCGTCTGCGGGTGCAGTATGCCGGAATGGAGGCGTTCGCGTCTCTGTCGGTCGACGAGAGCGTCAGCGTCAACGGGGTCTGCCAGACCGTGGTTGCGGTTGCCGATGGCTGGTTCGAGGTCGATACGGTCGAGGAGACGCTCGCCAAAACCACGTTGGGTTCGCTCCGTTGCGGGGCTTCGGTGAATCTCGAGCGCGCACTCAGGCCTATGGACCGTCTCGGTGGCCATTTTGTGCTCGGCCATGTGGATTGCGTCGGCGTGGTGAAGGAGGTCCGGGAGCTCGGTTCAAGCCGGGAGATATGGGTCTCCTATCCGGAGAAGTTCAGCTCCTCTGTGGTTTCGGCAGGTTCCGTCGCCATAGACGGCGTCAGCCTGACGGTGGCCAGGCTCGGCGAGGCTTCGTTTGCCGTTGCCGTGATTCCCTACACCTTCAGGCACACCACCATCAGCACCCTTGCGGCCGGAAGCCGGGTGAACCTTGAGTTCGACATACTGGGCAAGTATGTCGCAAGGCAGCTTGCGCTGTCGGCCGTTTCACCCTCAGGGGTGTCGCGTCTCGATGAGGCGTGGCTGCGCGAGAACGGATTTTGACGATGGCAGCCCGCGATTCTCTTCAGCCCGACCTGTTCGGTCTTCCGGACAACCCTGCCGGCGCAGCTCCCGAGGGGTTTCAGCCCCTTGCCG
Organism: Chlorobiaceae bacterium; assembly: GCA_013334335.1. Lineage (GTDB taxonomy): Bacteria > Bacteroidota > Chlorobiia > Chlorobiales > Chlorobiaceae > Chlorobaculum. The sequence continues at coordinate 4,359 of JAAXXR010000085.1, read as the reverse complement.
AACGGATGCGTCCCCGAAGCCTCGACGATCTCTTCGGTCAGGAGCATCTTGCCGGAAAGGAGGGTCCGCTGCGCGGTTTTCTGGCAGGGGAGAGGCTGCCTTCGATGATTTTCTGGGGCCCTCCTGGTTCGGGAAAGACCACCCTCGCCGAAATCTGCGCCAGGGCTCTGCACTACCGTTTTGAACAGCTTTCGGCCATCGACGCCGGGGTGAAGGAGGTGCGCAAGGCGCTCGAAGGAGCCCGCCAGTCGGCTCGTTCGGGCTTGAGAACCATTCTGTTTATCGACGAAATCCACCGATTCAACAAGGCGCAGCAGGACACCCTGCTGCATGCCATCGAGCAGGGGCTGATCATTCTTGTCGGCGCGACCACCGAAAACCCTTCGTTCGAGGTCAATGCAGCACTTCTGAGCCGGATGCAGGTCTATATCCTCAAACCGCTTTCCGGAAGCGATATCGAGGCGGTCATCGGGCGGGCGCTGGAGCAAGACACTTTTTTGAAGGAGCGCCATGTCGTGATCGAGGACCCTGCGTTTCTTCTGCAGTTCGCCGGAGGGGATGCGCGCAAGGCGCTCAATGCCCTCGAAGCGGCCGTTGCCCTTGCCGATTCCGGGAGCCGGGATGTGGCGGTGACGCGCGCCATGCTCGAACGGGCCCTGCAGCACAGGGCGCCGATCTACGATAAAGGGGGGGAAGCCCATTACGATACCGTATCGGCCTTTATCAAGTCTATGCGGGGAAGCGACCCTGATGCGGCGCTTTTCTGGCTTGCCAGAATGATTCAGGGGGGCGAGGATCCGCTCTTCATTGCACGGCGGATGGTGATTTTCGCCAGCGAGGATATCGGCAACGCCGACCCTTTCGCGCTCTCGCTGGCGGTATCGGTGTTTCAGGCTGTGCAGATGATCGGTTTTCCCGAGGCCAGGATCAATCTTGCCCACGGGGTGACCTATCTTGCTGCTTCTCCGAAATCGAACGCCAGCTATGAGGGGATCAACGAGGCCATGCGTGCGGCCGGCAGCTTCCAGGATGCCGCCGTGCCGCTGCATCTCTGCAATGCGCCCACTTCGCTCATGAAAACCATGGGGTACGGCGAAGGATACCGCTATCCCCACCACTATCCGGGCCATTTTGCGGAGCAGCACTATTTTCCCGACGGCATGCAGCCCCTCTCCTTCTACCGCCCTTCGGACGAGGGCAGGGAGAAAATTCTGGGCGATCGGCTGCGGGGGTTGTGGAAGGATCGCTACCGCCCCTGAATTTTTATGAACCTTCGGCTCTTTGTATATTACAGCCCGTTGTAAGCGAACGATCCCTTTTGTCAACATGCATGATGTGACTTTTCTATGAACAGGTTCGTACTGCCGTTTGTTTTTTTCTTCGCCTTTCTCATTCCCTTGCGCGCCTTGCCGACAGAGCCGCCGGCAGCCGGCGACAGTTCGAGCTACAGGCTGACTCTGGAGGAGGCCGTACGGCTGGGGCTCGAGAAGAGCCGTTCGCTTGAAATCGCCCGTCTCGACCGGCAGATGGCTTCCGCGAAGATACGGGAAACCTGGTCCGAGGTGCTACCGCAGGTTACTTCCGGTTTCACCTATACCCGTTCGCTGAAACCCTCCATACTCTTCTTTCCCGAGAGTGTTTTTGGCGGGAGTTCGACAGCCTTCAGGGAGATCGAGATCAGTGCCGACAACTCGGCTACGGCAACGCTCGACCTGCGCCAGAAAATTTTCGACGGCGCGGCCATTGCCGGCATCAGGGCGGCTTCGGTTGTCCGCAAGATGAGCGATGAGTCCTACCGGAACACCGAGTCGGCGGTAGTTGCCGACATAAAGCAGTCCTATTTCGACGCGCTGATTTCCAGAGACCGTCTCAAGCTTATCCGCCAGAGCATCGAGCGCTGGGAGCTTGCGCAAAAGGATACCCGGGCGATGTTCCGCCAGGGTGTTGCCGCCGACATCGATACCCTGCAGGCTTATCTTTCGGTTGAGAATCTCCGCCCCGATCTTATACAGGCTGAAAATCTGGTGGGCATCAGCATGACAAGGCTGAAAAATGCCATGGGTATTTCGGCCGACAGCGAGGTGACGCTTACCGGAAAGCTCGAGGTTCCTCCTGCGGCTTACCCTGCGGATATCGCTTCGGCTTACCGTGAAGCGCTGCAGTCGAGGCCCGATCTTCGCCAGCACGAGCTGCAGGTCGCGGCCGAGGACCAGAAGGTTTTTGCCGCGCGGGCGGAGCGTTTTCCCGTTCTGTCGGCTTTCGGCCAGCTTGAAACGCAGAGCGCCTTCAACGACGACGTGGCTCTTTCGGATTCAAACTGGCCGGTCTCCTCGTCCGTCGGCCTGCAGGTGAGCCTGCCGATTTTTACCGGCTTCAGAATCAGTTCAAGGGTGGAGCAGGCCAGGATATCGCGGCTGCAGGCGATGACCCGTTACGCCGATCTCAAGGCATCGATCAGAACCGAGGTGGAGGTTCGTCTGTCGGCTTTCCGCGAGGCGCAGAAGCGCATTGAGGTGCAGTCGAAAACCATCAGCGTTGCCGAGCGGAGTTACCGGATATCGCAGCTGCGCTTTCGTGAGGGCATCGGTTCGCGTCTCGAACTCAACGATGCTGAGCTGCAGCTGAACCGGGCGAAAACCAACTACCTGCAGGCGGTTTACGACTATATGACGGCCAGCGTGCAGCTCGACAGGGCGCTGGGGCGTTCGGCGACCGTGGCGGCCGCCGCAAAGTAACTTTTCACCCGTTCTTGCCGATAAAATAGACCAGGGAGGAGGCGTGCCGGAGTCCGGAGACGGCAGCCGCAATGCCGAGAGCGCTCTGCAGCAGCGCGCCGGTCATCTCCTTCAATCCGAAGCGGCGCCCGCGAGCGGCTGCGGTGAGTTTTTCGCTGTACCAGCAGGTGTAGAGGGTGTCGGCCATCCAGGGCACCGTCACGAAAATCTCCAGTCCGTGAGGTTTGAGCAGTTCGGCAAGGGTGGCGGGGGTGAAGTGCCAGAGATGGCGCGGAGCGTCCCAGGCGACCCAGTTTTCACGGTAGCGCCGTGCATCGCGGCTTTCGGGATTGGGCAGTGCAACGACCACAACACCGTTGCCTTCGAGCCGTCCGGCTGTGGCGGCCAGAACTCCGTTAAGGTCGTACAGGTGTTCGAGAGTGTGCCAGAAAACAATCCTGTCGAACCTCATTTCCTTTTCCAGCGCATCGATTCCACTTCTGTATATCGCTGCTCCCGAACGGCTTTCCGCTATGTCGGCCGCCCCTCCGTCGGTTTCAACGCCGGCAAGATTTTCAGCGGGGATGCCTTTTTTCCGGTGCAGGTGGTTCAGCAGATCCCCCGTGGAACAGCCTATTTCAAGTACCCGGAGAGCTTCTGCGGCTTTTTTTTCTCCTCGAAGCACCAGAGCGGCTTTCCGGTGCAGGAGAAGTCTGCGGACGGAAAGGTAGAACCGGTCTCTGGCAGACCTGGCAAGGGCTTCATGCAGATGCGGGTCGTAAGAGCCTGCAGGGCCCTCGTGATAGTAGTCGTGGATTTCGGCGACGCAGGGTCGTGGATTGAGCATGAGCAGGCCGCACGAAGGTGAGCGGACAAGCTGCCATCGGGCGGAGCGTTCGAAGCGGTCAGGGAGTTCAAGCACAGGCTCGAAATCCCGTGAGCCGCAGATCGGGCAGGAGGAGGTTTCCATCTGAGGCGTACGCAAGTTCAGGGATTCTTTGCCTCAAGAAGCGCTGCGATGGCTTTTTTCAGGTTTGTGTAGGTGGTTTTCATGTCGTTGCTGAGCACTTTCGCATCGGCAAGCACCGGCATGAAGTTGGTATCGCCCTCCCATCTCGGCACGATATGGAAGTGGATGTGGGTGTCCACGCTGCCTCCGGCAACACGGCCGAGGTTTGCCCCGAAGTTGAAGCCCTGGGGCTTGAGGGTCTCTTTGAGCGCCTTGATAGAGAGGTCGGTGAGATCCATGATCTCCAGCTTCGTTTCGCTGTCGAGAGCTGAAAAGTCGGGTGTCTGAAGGTAGGGAATAACCATGAGGTGCCCGCAGTTGTACGGGTAGAGGTTCATGATGATGAAACAGGTTTTTCCCCGGTGGAGCACGAAGCGCTCGTCATCCTCTTCGGGGGGTATGTCGGAAAAAACCGATTTTTCTTCTTTGCCGGCGGATTTGACATCCTTGAAGGACTGCATGTAGACTTCACGCCAGGGGGAGTACATTCGCTGCATAGGGCGATCTGTTTTTTCCGGTGAGAGTTATGACAATGGTACCAAAGGAGGGACTCGAACCCTCACGAGTTTGCACTCACTGGATTTTGAGTCCAGCGCGTCTACCAGTTCCGCCACTTTGGCATGCCTCCGACGTTTC
>JAAXXR010000029.1 GCA_013334335.1 Chlorobiaceae bacterium | reverse complement strand
AGATGAAGGTCGCCAGCACCGTGCCGAGGATGCCGAGGGGCACCACCAGCAACACGGCGAGCGGAACGATCCAGCTTTCATACAGGGCGGCCAGGCAAAGGAACACGAAGAGTATGGAGAGCGCATAAAGCAGCACCGTTTGCTGGCCGGCCGCACGCTCTTCGTAGGAGAGGCCCGTCCATTCGATACCGAAGCCCTGAGGAAGCTTCCCGGCGAGTTGCGTCATGATGGCCATGGCGTCGCCTGAACTGACACCCGGCGCCGGGGCTCCCTGGATGTTGAGTGACGAGACGCCGTTGAACCGCTCAAGCCTCGGCGAACCGAAGCTCCAGCGACCGGCCGAGAAGGAGGAAAAGGGCACCATTTCGCCGTTGGCGTTCCTGACGTGCCAGATGTCGATATCCGAGGGGTTCATGCGGTACGGTGCATCGCCCTGCATGAACACCTTCTTGATGCGGCCTTCGTGGAGAAAATCGTTGACATACGACGATCCCCAGGCGGTTTGCAGAGTGGTGTTGATGTCGGCGATGGAAACGCCGAGTGCGCTGGCCTTCTCGCTGTCGATGTCGATCTTGTATTGCGGCACGTCTTCGAGCCCGTTGGGACGCACGCCGACGAGCGCGGGATTCTTCGAGGCCATGTCCAGGAGCTGGTTCCTGGCGGCCATCAGCGATTCATGCCCCTTGCCGGTGCGATCGACCAGCTGCAGGTCGAATCCTGAGGCGTTGCCGAGTTCCATGACGGCCGGAGGATAGAACGCAAAGATCATCGCGTCCTTGACGCTCGAAAGCGACGCCATGGTGCGTCCGGCGATTGCGGCGACCTCCTGTCCCGGTCGCTTGCGCTTCGCCCAGTCCTTGAGCTGCACGAAGCCCATTGCCGAGTTCTGGCCCTGGCCGGCGAAACTGAAGCCGGTCACGCTGAAGACGCTTTCGACATTCTCCTTCTCCTGGTTGAGAAGATATTTTTCCATGACTTTCACGCTCTCGAGGGTTCGTTCCTTGGTCGCTCCGGACGGAGTGGAGAGCTGGATGAACAGGAAGCCCTGGTCCTCATCGGGCAGGAACGAGGTGGGCAGGCGCATGAAGAGGAGCACCAGCAGCGCCACGAACAGCATGAAGGCCATCAGCGACCGCCTGGTTTTTCCGGTCATGCCCCTCGCTCCGTTGACATACTGTTCCCGGCTCCGGTTGAACACGCCGTTGAACCAGGCGAAGAATCGACCGAGGCGGCCTTCGCCGTAACGATGCCCTCCCTTATCCATCGGCTTGAGGATACTGGCACAGAGGGCCGGGGTGAGGACGAGGGCGACGAGCACCGAAAGCGCCATAGCCGAGACGATGGTGATCGAGAACTGACGGTAAATCGTCCCGGTCGAGCCTTTGAAGAAGGCCATGGGCACGAATACCGCCGAAAGCACCAGGGCGATGCCGATCAGGGCGCTCGAGATCTGCTGCATGGATTTGCGGGTGGCCTCGAGAGGGGAGAGATGCTCCTCCTCCATGATGCGCTCGACGTTTTCGACCACGACGATGGCGTCGTCGACCAGCAAACCGATCGCGAGCACCATGGCGAACATGCTCAGGGTGTTGATGGAGAAGCCGAAAGCCGACATCACGCCGAAGGTACCCAGGAGCACGACGGGAACCGCAATGGTGGGCACCAGCGTCGCGCGGAAGTTCTGGAGAAACAGGAACATGACCAGGAACACCAGGATGACGGCCTCGAAAAGGGTATGGACGACCCCTTCGATCGAGGTCTTGACGAACGGCGTCGTGTCGAAGGGGTAGACCACCTTCACGCCGCGCGGGAGCAGGGTTTTCAGCTCCTCCATCCTGGCTTTCACGAGGTTGGCGGTGTTCAGGGCGTTGGCTCCCGTCGCCAGGGTGATGGCCATGCCGGCCGCCGGCTTGCCGTTGAACCGCGTGGTCATGTCATAGTTCTGCACTCCCAGCTCGACGCGGGCGACGTCCCTGAGGCGGATCTGCGAGCCGTCGCTTTTGACTTTCAGCATGATGTTTTCGAACTCATCGACGCTTCTCAGGCGAGACTGGGCCGTGATGGTGGCGTTCAGCTGCTGGCCGGGAACCGAGGGGGTGCCTCCGATCTGGCCGGCGGAGATGTCGGCGTTCTGCGCGCTGATCGCGGACTGGACTTCGGTGGTCGTGAGGTTGAAGCTCGTCAGCTTGTGGGGATCAAGCCAGATGCGCATGGAGTAGGGCTGGCCGAACACCTGGATATTTCCCACTCCGGGGACGCGGCTCAGCGGATCGAGCAGCTTCGAGTTGATGAAGTCGTTCATGGCGAACTCGTCGACGTTGCCGTCGTCCGAGTAGACGCCGACCACCATCAGGAATCCGGTGTCTCCCTTGGTGACTTTGACCCCTTGTTGCTGGACCTGCTGCGGCAGGTTCGACATGACCGTCTGCAACTTGTTCTGCACCTGGACCTGGGCGATATCCGGGTCGGCTTCGGGTTCGAAGGTTACCGTGATGGTCACGTTGCCGTTGGCGTCGCTGCTGGCGGTGAAATACCGGAGGTGGTCCAGGCCGGTCAGCGCCTGCTCGATCACCTGCGTCACGCTGTTTTCGACCGCCTCGGCGGATGCTCCCGGATAGGAGGCGCTGATATTGATGGTCGGGGCTGCGATGCGGGGATACTGTTCGACCGGGAGGCTCTGGATGGCCATGAACCCGGCCAGCATGATGCAGATCGAAATCACCCACGCGAACACCGGCCGTTCGATGAAAAATCCGGACATGAGATGTTTCCTTGAAAAAAAAGTTACCGGACAGGAGTCGGGGTCGGCGGAGCTTCGACGGTTTTCACCGCCATGCCTGGCCGAATCTTCATGACACCCTCATAGACGACCTTTTCGCCTGCCGCGAGGCCCTGGCTGACCAGCCACTTGTCCCCGACGATCTCCGTCACGCCTATCGGGCGCATGCTGGCTTTACCGTCTTTTCCAACGATCCAGACCGAAACCGACCCGTCGGCATTCCGGATCACCGACTTCTGCGGTACGAGCAGGGCCTGATCTTCGTTCCAGAGCTCGAGGCGCGCATGCACGAACATGCCGGGAAGAATGTCATGATGAGGGTTGGGGAACAACACCCGCAGCAGGACCGTGCCGGTGCTCGGGTTGACCGTCACGTCCGAAAATTTCAGCATGCCGGGTTCTCCGACAGGTTTGCCGTCGATGATGAGTCGGACGCTCGTTGGGGTGTCGGGGGAGTTCCCGTTCCTGAGGCCGTGCTGGCGGTTACGCCAGCGCAACAGTTCGTCGCTCGCCTGGGAGACGTCCACGTAAAGCTGGTCGAGTTGCTGTACCACCGCCAGGGGGTCGGTCTGGTTCGCGTTGACCAGGGCGCCTTCGGTCACCTTCGATGGACCGATCCGGCCGTCGATCGGGGACATGACCCTGGTGTAGTCGAGGTTGATTTTCGCCGTCGACACCTCGGACCTGGCGATGGAGACGTCGGCTTTTGCCTGGGCAAGGTTGGCGTTGGCGTCATCGAATTCCTGTTTGCTGACGCCGCCGATCTTTACCAGTTCGGCGTAGCGGGCCGTCCTGGCCTGGACCGAGCGCAGGGTTGCCTCGGCTTTACCGAGGTTGGCTTGCGCGCTGGCATAGGCGGCCTGGTATGGTGCTGGGTCTATCTGGTAAAGCTGCTGCCCCTGCTTGACCAGGCTGCCTTCCACGAAAAATCGTTTCGTGACGATGCCGCTCACCTGCGGGCGGATCTCCGCCATGCGCAGGGCCGAGGTACGGCCGGGCAGGTCTCTGGTCAATACCACGGGTTCTGTTTTCATGGTGACGACGCTGACCTCCGGTTTCATCTCCATGCCCTGACGGTCGCCGGAGGATCCTTTCGGCCACAGATACCAGCCGGCAATCAGGGTGAGCAGCAAACCGGCGATGAGATACGGCCTTTTCATGATACGCATTAACCTTGTTGTGGGTGATGGTTGACTGGGGGTCGGGTTTCAGGAAAGCAGGCATACATCTCCTTTATCCGCTCCAGGAACGGAAGGCGCTCTTGGTCGCTCCAGTTGACCAGGTCGAACCACTCATGGCAGTTGAATCCGATCAGGGCGAAATAGGCCATCCTGGCCGCATCGGGGTTGGCACCACGCTCCATGGCTCGCAGGTCGCGCTCGACCCAATCGCGCATTCGCTGCCGGAGTGAGGCTTCGCTCGACATCGATGAGGTGATCGCCATGGCGACCGCCCGTTCGGTATCGTCGGGGGCTTGCTCGGCCAGCCTGATGCGGGCGAACAGTTCCGGATGTGGCGTTTCTGCGCACTCGCTGATCAGGTGGCCGAGGCGTTCCGTTTCCTGCTGGAGCTGGCGGTCGATCAGCGCTTCGAGCAGTGCGGTCTTTGACTTGTAGTCATAGACGACGCGGGATTTGCTGATGCCCGCTTCCTGGGCAACCGCGTCGATGGAGAGGCGCGACGCCCCGAGCTTGACGACCACCCGTTCGATGGCGTCAAGGATTTCGGTGCTGGAGACTTTCTTCGGTCTTGGCATGCGGCGACAGCTTTACTGGTTGGTGTTTATTTAAGAACGATCGTACTTTTATGCAAGTTATTTTTTTGTTGTTACAAAAATGTAACTCGGGAACGCCAGGCCGGCCCCCAGCTGACTCGGCTTCAGGCAGGGGGTCGCCGGTCAAACTTCCTGTCATGAACGTCCGGGTTGATGACTGGCAATGGTGGTCAGGGATGCGGGTGGCGGGGTGCTTCTGCCGTGCGGGATAAACGCAAAAAAGGCTTGCCGGTTCCAAGCCGCAAGCCTTTGTGTTTTTATGGTACACCCGAAGGGAGTCGAACCCCTAACCTTCTGATCCGTAGTCAGATGCTCTATCCAATTGAGCTACGGGTGCAAAATATGGGTGCCATCTGAGGCACCCATGTAATGGTAGCGTGTACGGGATTCGAACCCGTGATCTTCGCCTTGAGAGGGCGATGTCCTGGGCCACTAGACGAACACGCCATAAGTAAATCCAAAGCTTCTGACAGTTGGTGGGCCCTGTAGGACTTGAACCTACGACCCAGCGATTATGAGTCGCTTGCTCTGACCAACTGAGCTAAGGGCCCGCGAGGTCATGCTTTAGAGAGAACCAATGTAGCCCTTTTCCCTGAATATGCAAAACATTTTTATCGAATATTTTTGACCCGATTCAGGAAAATTCCTGGTACTTGTCCCTGGTGATATCGGCGCCGAGGGAGGTCAGCTTTTTCTCGATTTTTTCATAGCCGCGATCGAGATGGTAGATCCTGAGCACCTCGGTCGTTTCGTCAGCCACCAGCCCGGCAAGCACGAGGCAGGCCGATGCCCTGAGGTCTGTCGACATGACCTTGGTGCCGGTCAGTGTCCGTGGTCCGTGCACGATGGCCTGGTTGTCCCGGATTTCGATATGGGCGCCAAGCCGGTTCAGCTCCGGGATGTGGTTGAAGCGCTCGTGATAGATCTTGTCGATGATGTTGCTCACGCCGTGCGCCTGTGTCATGAGTGCCATCCACTGGGCCTGCATGTCCGTGGGGAAGCAGGGGTAGGGCCTTGCCGTGATGTCGGTGGCCCTCAGCCTGTCAGGCGCGACGAGCGAAACGTAATCGGCTCCCGTGGTCACCTGGCAGCCGGCTTCGGCGAACGCTTTCAGCACCGAGTCGAGCTGTGCCGGGACGACGCCGGTGACCGTGATCTCGCCTTTCGTTATGGCTGCGGCGCAGAGCAGGGTGCCTGCCTCGATGCGGTCGAAGATGTTGTCGAACGAGACCGCCTGGAGCTTGTCGACGCCTTCGATGACGAGGGTGGTGGTGCCGATGCCGCTGATGTTGGCGCCCATTTTCTGCAGGAAGTTGCAGAGGCACTCGATTTCAGGTTCGATGGCCGCGTTGCCGAGGATCGTCGTGCCTTCAGCGGTCACGGCCGCCATGAGCGCGTTGCCGGTTGCTCCGACCGAAGAGATCGGAAAGTCGATGCGTGTGCCGCGAAGCCTGCCGCCTTTCACCCTGGCATCGATAAAGCCCTTTTCGATGGTGATCTCCGCACCGAGCTTTTCCATGACCATGATGTGCAGGTCAACCGGCCTGGGGCCGAATGCGCATCCGCCGGGCAGCGATACCCGGGTATGGCCATACCTCGACAGCAGCGGTCCGAGCACGTAGATGGATGCCCGCATTTTCTTGACCAGTTCGTAGGGCGCCTCGATGCTTTTCAGGTTTGCCGTCGAAATGCGGAGGAGGTTGTCATCGAACGAGATCTCCGCACCGAGGTAGACCAGCAGCTGGCTGAACGTTCTGACATCCTGCAGATCGGGAATCCGGTTGATCTCGAAGATGCCGTCGGGAGCCAGCAGTGTGGCTGCTATGATCGGAAGGGCGGAGTTCTTGGAGCCGGAAGCGGCGATCGTTCCGGAGATCCTTTTTCCCCCGCGGATGACAAGTTTGTCCATACGTTACCTGGTTACAATAGAAAGCCCCTATTTAATTAATTAGGGCTCAGAACTCCAAAATAAATTATTTTACTTCCAGTTTCGTGCTGGTCTTCGAGGCCGGGCGACGTTGACGACCCCCTCTCCGGGACCTGTAACCCTCAGTGCCAACAATATCGAAACCATGCGAATTTTTCCCGGCAGTTTTCACGTTTACGTACCTCTGCGGCATTTTCTCTTCCTTGTTCTCCTTTTCGCCGCGCTTCCCCTCATGCGGCCTTGCGAACTCCGCGCGGCGGGGCAGGAGATGAGCCGGATCGTGCAGGAGCGGAACCGGGTCGAAACCAACCTGAAGGAGCTCAAAAAGCAGCTCGCGGAGTATCAGGTGAAGTTGTCGAAGACCAAAAAGGACGAGGCGAGTTCGCTCAAAGCCCTGAACAACATCCGCTCCCAGATTCTTGTGTTTGAACGGCTCATCGGCGAAAACCAGGCTTACCTGAACAGCCTGGACCGCCAGATCGAATCCCTGAGCCAGGAGCTCGATGTCAACCGCGAGAACTATGGCCGTGTTTCATCCGATTTCTCCCGGCTTGCCGTAGCCGCATACAAGCATGGCGGTGATCGTAATGCCGAAACGCTCCTTTCGTCCGGCTCGATGAACGATGCTGTCGTCAGGGCCCGTTACATGGGCTTTCTGTCGCAATCGGTCAAGTACAAGGTCAACGACCTGCAGTCAAGCGCCGAGCGCATCCAGACGGCACAGGCCGAACTTCAGGAGAGCTATCGCCTGAAGGAGGCTGCCCTGAAGGCACAACAGGTGCAGCTCAAGGAGTTCGCTTCGAAAAAACGGGAGAAGGAGACGGTGCTCAGCACGATCAAGCAGGACCGCAGCACCTATATCGCACGCATCACCGAGGTGCGGAGGAAACAGCGGGAGCTCCAGTCAAAGATTGAGTCGCTGATCATGGCCGAGCAGGCGATCATCCAGAGGGAGCAGGAGCGGGCAAGGCAGCTCGCGTTGCAGCGCCAGCGGGCGCGTCAGGCAAGGATCGCCGAAGCGCGACGCCTTTCGGCCGAGCGTCAGCGCCAGCAGGCGACGGCCAGCAGGAGCCAGTTGCAGAACAAGCTGGCTGAACTCCGCAAGAATCAGGCCCGTCCTGGGGTCGCGCGGCCGACAGAGCCCGGAGGGACGACACCGCGAACGAAAGTACCTGAAGCGGTGGTTCCATCGTCGAAACCACCAGAGACTGGCGCCGCCAGGCTCCCGGAAACAGTGCCGGCAGAGGAACGGGCCACCCTCCGCGAAGAGCCCATGCCTGCGGTGGTTGATCCCGAAGAGGTTGCGCTGGAGCGGGTCTCCGTGGATTTTGACCGTGCGGCGGGGCGGCTTCCCTGGCCGGTAGGCAACGGTGTCGTGGTCCGGCATTTCGGGACGAGCAAGGACAAGGACCTGAACATCGTGACCTCGAGCAACGGCATCGACATCTCCGTTCCGGTCAACAGTGCCGTCAGGACGGTTTCAGGCGGAAAGGTCGCCCAGATCGCCTATCTGCCTACCTTTGGCAATGTCGTGATCATTCGTCATCCGAAATCGTATCTTACCGTGTATGCGAACCTCACCAGGGTCTCCGTGGCCAAGGGCGATGTCATCCGCTCGGGGCAGACCCTCGGTGCGTCGGGCGCCATGCCCGAAGGAGGATCGTTGGTGCATTTTGAAATCTGGAAAGGCAAAGTCAAGCAGAATCCTGAAAAATGGCTCAGGTAAACCACAGGTATCCATGGGTTTGAAGTGGGTGTTCATGACGATGTTTTCGGTGCTGGCGCATCCCGAAACATTCTGGAAAAAGCTCAGGGAGAGCCATGAAGAGGTCAATCCCATGAAGGACTACGCCGCTCCGGTCATTGCGACCGTGCAGCTCTTCAAGCTTCCGCTGGTCGGGGTTCCGAAGTCCGCCATGATTCTCGCCATCGTCAGTTTCGTGGTCGACGTGGCGGTGCTTTATGTGCTTTCCGGAGCCATCTCGAAGCTTGCAGGACTTGATCGGCAAGCGCCGGTTCAGGAACGGGTGCTGACGTTGCTCTGTTATTCGCTGACTCCGGTATGGCTCGCAGAACCGTTCTACTTCAGCGGTTCGCTGCGCTGGATCTTTGCGGCCGTCGCGCTGTTGTACGCACTCGTCATCATGAGGCACGGTCTTCAGGCGATGCTTGACCGGGAGGTACCCCACCTCGAAGCGCTGACCGGAAAAACCACGCTGCTGACGATTGTCGCCACGATGGCCTCGTTTACGGCCATCTCCGGGCTCATCCGTATCTTTACCCCTTTCTGACCGTTACGCTATGCACCGTTATGAACTCCATCTGAATTACGACCTGGTCGAATCCATTCTCGTTTCGTTCATCCGCAACGAGATCAGAAAGTTCGGATTCAGTTCGGTCGTGCTCGGCCTTTCCGGAGGAATAGATTCGGCCGTCGTCTGCGAGCTTGCCGCCCGGGCGCTCGGCGCCGACCATGTGCTCGCGCTGATGATGCCCTACAAGAGCAGCAGCGCGGAGAGTCTCGCCCACGCAGGCCTCATGGTCGACCGTCTCGGCATCAGGTCCGAACTCATGCCGGTGACCGGCATCGTGGATGCCTTTTTTGAAGGGCAGGGGGAGGCAAGCCGGTTGCGACGCGGCAATGTGATGGCCCGCGCGAGGATGCTCTGCCTCTATGACGTTTCGGCCAGGGATGGGCGCCTCGTGCTCGGCACCAGCAACAAGACCGAGCTGCTGCTCGGCTACGGCACCATGTTCGGCGACATGGCTTCTGCGGTCAATCCCATCGGCGACCTGTACAAGACGCAGCTCCGGGGTCTGGCTCGCCACTTGGGCATCCCTTCGGTGCTCATCGACAAAAGCCCGTCTGCCGACCTCTGGGAGGGGCAGAGTGACGAGGATGACCTCGGTTTCAGCTACGACGAGGTCGATCGCCTGCTCTACATGATGCTCGAGGAGCGCATGGAGCGCGACGCGATACTGGCCGAAGGCGTCGAACCTGCTTTTTACGACCGGGTCCGCGGCATGGTGGTCAAAAGCCAGTACAAGCGCATGATGCCGGTCATAGCGAAGATTTCAAGCCGCACACCCGGTATCGATTTCCGCTACGCCAGGGACTGGCAGGAGGTGAAATGATGCTGGGGTCAGGCCTTGCAAAATTTGCATTTTGGAAATGCAAATTTTGCAAGGCCTGACCCCAGAGTTCAGAATGAGCGGAGGACGGTGTCTTTCAGGTAGTGTTTGTCGTCCTTTTCGGGATAGTCGGTGGTGTAGTGCAGGCCGCGCGATTCACGCCGTTTCAGGGCGCTTTCGATGATCAGGCTTGCCACCTTGATGATGTTCCTCAGTTCGATGATCTGCGGCGTGATTCTGGTCTTCTTGTAGTACTGCTCGGTCTCCTCTTTCAGGAATTCGATGCGTCGGCGTGCTCGTTCGAGCCGAAGGTCGCTCCTGACGATACCCACGTAATCGTTCATCACCTCCTGGGCCTCCCGCTTGTTGTGCGAAACGAGGATCCACTCTTCCGGATTGGATGTCCCCGCGTCGTCCCAGTCGGGAAACTCCTGGCCATGGTGGATATCGTGCAGCCGCTGCTTGATGTCCTGGCTCGAGCGCCATGCGAACACCAGGGCCTCAAGCAGCGAGTTGCTTGCAAGCCGGTTGGCGCCGTGCACTCCGGTGCAGCTGGTCTCGCCGCAGGCGTAGAGCCGGTTGATCGTGGTCCGTCCCTTCTCGTCAGTCCGGATGCCACCGCAGGAGTAATGGGCCGCGGGAACGACGGGAATCATCTCCCGGGTCATGTCGATGCCATAGTCGAGGCAGGTTTCATAGATGTTCGGGAAGTGCTCCTTCGTCTTTTCAGGATCGAGGTGCGTGACGTCGAGGAAGACGCAATCGTCACCGGTTTTCTTCATCTCCGAGTCGATGGCGCGAGCCACGATGTCCCTTGGGGCGAGGTTTTCACGCCGATCGTATTTATGCATGAAGGGCTCGCCGTTTTTCAGGCGCAGGACGCCGCCGAAGCCGCGCACCGCTTCCGAGATCAGGAACGACTTCGCCTTGGGATGGAACAGTGAGGTGGGATGGAACTGGATGAACTCCATATTGGCGATTTCCACACCGGCGCGGTAGCCCATGGCAACGCCGTCGCCCGTGGCGATATCAGGGTTTGTGGTGTGCAGATAGACGTGGCCGAGACCGCCCGAGGCAACCATGGTCACTTTCGACAGGATTTTTTTCGGCCGGTGGTTGAGGGTGTCGAGCACGTAGGCGCCGTAACAGTTGATGTCGTTGGTCTTGATGTCGAGATGGTGCTCGGTGATCAGCTCGAGGCCGTAATGGTGTTCAAGCAGGGTGATGTTCGGATGGGCGTTGATCCGCTCGAGCAGGGCCGTTTCGACCTCGCGTCCGGTCAGGTCCCTGGCATGGACGATCCGGTTGCGCGAATGTCCCCCCTCCTTGCCGAGATCGAGCTTGTGGTCCGGGCCGAGGGTGAACTCCACGCCGAGTTCCATCAGGCGACGGATATGCACCGGTCCCTCCCTGACCATGATGCCGACCATCTCCTCGTTGCACAGCCCTGCGCCTGCGTCGAGGGTGTCGTGTATATGGAGCTCAGCGCTGTCGTCGTCGTCGATGGTGGCCGCTATTCCTCCCTGCGCCCAGTTGGTGTTGGAGGTTGAACTCTCCTTTTTGGTGATGATCGTGACCGTTGCGTGATCGGCCATGTTGATGGCAAAGTAGAGGCCTCCTATGCCGCTGCCGATGACGAGCACATCGGTTTTGAGTTCCTGTGTCATGTAGGGCGTTTGAAAGAGTTGCTGCAGTTGCCGCCGGGCAGGCCTGAACGGCAAGGAAAGTGAAATATACTCACCGGAACGCAAACGAGTGACCGTTTCGGCCGGGGCGTGCAAAAACGGGCAAAGGTTCCGTAGCGAGTTGCACGTTTTGCGGTTACCGTTTTCTCGGCCTGAGCTTTCTGATTGCGCTGACGACGATCAGGGCGATGCCGCCGAGGATGACGATGTTGAGGTAGTCCACGACGTGCGGGAATGTGCTGGCAATGAAGAAGCCGACAGAGGTGAAGAGCGAAACCCAGACGAGGGCTCCGGAAAAACTGAAGAGGAGGAACTTGTGGTACGGCATCCCCGAGACTCCGGCAAGTGTGGCGGCGAAGCTCCTGACCACCGGCACGAAACGGGCGAGGAAGACGGTCTTGGCACCGTGACGTTCGTAGAACAGCCTGGTTTTTTCCAGATGTTCAGGGTGGAAGAACAGGGTCTCCTTTTTGCTGAAGATCCCCTTGCTCAACCGGGTGCCGATGAAATAGCCCGTGGTGTCTCCGAGCACGGCCCCAATGGTCATCACCGCCACGAGGGTCGCCATGTCGAGTTTGCCGGTCGCGGCGATCAGCCCTGCGGTGATGAGGAGCGAATCGCCCGGAAGGAAAAAACCGGCGAACAGCCCGGTTTCGGCGAACACGATCAGGAATAGCAGGGGGTAACCGCCCTTCAGCACCAGCTCGTCGAGCGTACCGATCTCCTGAATGAAGGGAAACAGTTCCATGGGGGTCAGGCCTTTTCGGCTGGTTCCGGAAATAAAAAAACGGGGAGCCGGCCCGCAGGCGGATTCCCCGTTGGTTGCTGTCCCGCCGCCTTGGGGCGGCAGCGGTGTCGTTCGCCGGTTCCCCCTGTCAGGGGAGCAGGACGGCGCAGGAGATGACGGTCGTCCAGAGGCCGGTTTCGCCTTCTGCCGACTGCGTGATGTTGTACGAATTGATGATCTTGCCGCTCATCTTGTAGATGCCTTCGCGTTCGTCCCAGTCCTTGTTGGGATCGAACTCGATGCCGAGGGTGGTGGCCAGCATCGTGGCCGCGAGGTCTTCGGCATATTCGCCGGACTGCTCGGCAGTTTCACCGTAAGGGTGGTGTTCGGAGAGATAGCCGTACTGGGTATCGTCTGCCGGAATGGCCACGCCGACCGATGCGGTGATCAGGCGGTTGTTCTCGTTGGTCGAGTTGCGGGCAAGGACCGCAAAGGTGATCTGTCCGGGAGTCAGGTGCTTGATGCCCTCATCGACGCTGAGTCGCTGGCACTTCGGCGGGAAGATACTGGAAACCGTAACCAGATTGCATTTTTCAATTTTGGCATCCCTCAGTGCGAGCTCAAACGAGGAGAGATACTCTTTGTGCCTTCCGACACCTTTAGTGAAGAATACTTTTGTCGGGACGAATGACAATGTGGTTTCTCCGGATAGTGGTTGTGAAAATAATCGTCAGATTGTGCAATTATAGGAAAAAGCGAACTCATTCGAAATGTTTTTTTCTGCTGGCCACTTTAAAAAACTTCCGCTTGCCGGCCTTGATGGTTTTTGGATTTTCATCCAATATGACCACGTGATGGATATCAGAACAGGTTGTGCCGTCAATCTGGACGGCATTGTTGGCAATAAGCTGCCGTGCTGCCGTATTTGATGTCGCGGCACCTGCCTCGACGATCAGTTGGAAAAGGGGAGCTTCAGCCGCTTCACATTCTATGGTCGGAATGTCCTCCGGTGCCTGTTTCTGGACGATGACCCGGTCGAAATGCTCCTGGGCTTTCTCGGCGTCTTCAGCCGTGTAGTATTGGGCGACCACTTCGCGGGCGAGTCTCCGCTTGGTCTCCCTGGGGGCTGAAGCGACCTGTTCCGATACCGATTCGGCGTTGCCGGCCTTTTGCGGCAGGAGCAGCTTCCAGTAGAGCTCGATCAGCGTGTCCGGAATGGAGAGCATCCGGCCGTACATCTCTTCCGGAGGATCGTTGAAGCAGATGGCGTTGCCGAGCGACTTGGACATCTTCTCCCCGCCGGAGGTGCCGACCAGGAGCGGCATGGTGATGCACACCTGCGGCTCGATGCCGTGCTCCCGCTGCAGGTCGCGGCCAACCAGCAGGTTGAACTTCTGGTCGGTGCCGCCGAGTTCGATGTCGTTTTTCAGGTGCACCGAATCCATGCCCTGCGCCAGCGGATAGAGGAACTCGTGGATCGAGATCGGTTCTCCTGAACGGTACCGTTTCTCGAAATCGTCGCGTTCGAGCATGCGCGCCACCGTGTAGTGGCTCGAAAGCCTGATCACGTCCGAGAAACTCATCTTTCCAAGCCAGTCCGCGTTGTAGCAGATGGTGGTCCTGTCGGCGTCGAGGATCTTCGATGCCTGATCGAAATAGGATTGCCCGTTCTCCCTGGCCTCTTCGGCCGACAGCTGGGGGCGGGTCTTGCTCTTGCCGGAGGGGTCGCCGATCATGGCCGTGAAGTCGCCGATGATCAGGATCGCCTCGTGGCCGAGGTCCTGGAATTCGCGCAGCTTGCGGAGCACGACCGAGTGGCCGAGATGCAGGTCCGGGCGGGAGGGGTCGGCCCCGAGCTTCACCCTGAGGGGGACTCCGGTCTTGAGGCTTTTCAGGATCTTTTTCTCGAGTTCCTCGACGTTCAGCACCTCGACGGTGTTGTTGACGATGATATCGAGCTGTTCCTGGAGGGTAGGGAAGTGCATGGGTGTGTTACAATGTACGGCAGTGCCGGTTACGGTTATCAATACTGCTTTTTGATCTGCTGCAGCTGACGCTCGGCGTCCCGCGACTTGATAGTCTCGCGCTTGTCGTAGAGTTTCTTGCCGCGGGCCAGGCCAAGTTCAACCTTGAGCACGCCGTGCGAGTTGAAAAAGGCTTTCAGCGGGATCAGGGTCAGCCCTTTTTCGCCGAGTTCCGACTGGAGGCGGCGGATCTCCGTTTTGTGCAGGAGGAGTTTGCGGCTGCGCTTGGGTTCGAGCCTGTCGAGCGTGTTGAGCTCGTAGGGGGTGATCTGCATGTTCTCGAGCCACACCTCGCCACGGTGGATCATCGCGTAGCTCTCGCTCAGGCTGGCCTTGCCCAGCCGCACCGATTTGACCTCGCTGCCGAGCAGCGCGATGCCGGCGACGATCGTGTCGAGGATTTCGAACTCGAATCGTGCCCTGCGGTTCTGGATGACCGTCACATAATTCGGCTTGTCCTGTTGTTTTGCCACCGGGCTTGTCTCAGGTTTCGGGTTGGTAAAAGCTCGACGGGATCAGATTCCCGATATTGAGGACAAGATAAGGGTCGAGCGCCTTTTTTACCTGCACCATTTCACGGATGCCTTCCGGACCATACATCTGCACCAGATATTCGGACTTCAGCTTGCCGATGCCGTGCTCCGCCGAAAGGGTGCCGCCCATCGCCAGCACCTCGGACACCAGTTTCCGGTACAGGTTCTTGGCGCGGTCGAACTCCGATCGGTCGCGCGGCAGGATATTCAGATGCAGGTGCGCGTTGCCGACATGGCCGAAGATGATGTAGGTGAACCCCTCTGCGTCGCACGCGTCACGATACAGTTCGTAAAGCTGGCGGGCTTTGTCGTCAGGTACGGCCATGTCGGTGCTGATCTTGGTTTCAGATTGCCGCCTGAGCCATTCGTTGACCTGTACGGGAAGCTGGTGACGGAACTCCCTGAGCTTCGAGACGCCCGCGTCGTCGATGGCCGCCCAGGTCAGCTCCGTCGGGGCGCCGCACGCCTCCATGAGCGTCATCCATGCTTCCAGGCACCCCTCCTCCTTCGCTGCGGTGGTCTCCTCTTCGACATAGATCGCGCCTTTGGTGTTCAGTGGCATATCGGGGTAGACGTGGCGAAGAAAGTCAAGCGCACGGCGGTCGAAGAGTTCGATTGCTCTCGGAGTGACTCCCGCCGCGCCTGAGCGCGCCTGATCGACGAAGGCGAACAGCTCGTCTTCGTTCATGAACCAGACCAGGCAGGCAATCACCCTTTCCGGTGCCGGGCGAAGCTCCAGCTCCGCTTCGAGCACGATGCCGAGGGTTCCCTCGCTTCCGATGAAAAGATCCACCAGGTCCATTCCGGGAGCCGACCAGTAACCGGCGTTGTGTTTCGAGGTTGCGGGCATCCCGTAGTCGGGTCGCCTGAACGATACGGCGCCGGCAATCGGAAGGTCCAGCGCAAACCGACCTGCCTCGTCGGCAACATACTCCCCCCGGGCGACCTCAAGGAGGTCCCCCTGCGGCAGGGCGACCCTGATCGCGCGTACATACCGCCTGGTCGCACCATACCGGAAAGAACGCGAACCCGACGAGTTGTTGGCCACGGTGCTGCCGATGAAGCAGGTTTTTTCGGTCGGGTCCGGAGGGTAGAACCATCCTGCCGCCGCCGCCTTTGACTGGACATCCTGCAGGAGGGCCCCGGCTTGTACCCGGAGGGTGGCGTGCTCGTTGTCGATCGGCTCGACCTCGCCGATCCGGTTGAGCCGGTGCATGGCGATGACGTGGTCGCCGAACGGAATCCGGCCTCCCGTGGTCCCGGTGCCGTTGCCCGCGACCGTGTAGCGACGTCCGTCGGCTACGGCGTCGCGGAGCAGCGCCGCTGCCTCGTCGCAGTTTTCCGGGAAGAAGACGCCGGGGGACCATCCTGACTTCAGGTTGCTCGTGTCTTCAAGGAACTCCTGTATGGTGGCGGTCCCTTCTTTGCTAATCACCGGGGTCCTCCTCCGGCGCCCTGACGCCGCCGGGTCGGGCCTGGCCCGAACTGTCGGTCGGGGACTGGCCTGCGGGGTTTGCGCCGCCAGATTTCAGCGAGTCGCTGAAGGCCGAGATCGAGTTCACGGCGTTGGTGGCCGAGTAGCTTTTTCCGCCCTTTCCCTTGACGTTCACATAGTAGTTGATCAGCTCCCTGGCGATCGGCGCCGAGACGCTCCCGCCGAATCCGGCGTTCTCCACCAGAACCGTGATGGCGATCTTCGGCTGGTCAATCGGCGCGAAACAGACGAACCATGCGTGGTCCTGGCCATGGGGGTTCTGGGCCGTTCCTGTTTTGCCGGCAACCGTCACCCCCGGCACCTGCGCGAGTGTGCCCGTGCCATGAAGGACGACCCCCTTCATGCCCTCCTTGACCACATCGAACGAGCGCCGGGAGATGGGGAGCTCGTCACTATCGTAACTCAAGGGGACGTAGGTGTTCGAACGGGTGTCGCGGAAGCCGCTGACCAGGTGCGGCTGGTGCCAGATGCCGTTGTTGGCGATGGTTGCCGCGAAATTCGCCAGTTGCAGCGGCGTGGTGTTGAGCTCCCCCTGGCCGATGCCGAGGCTCACCAGGTAGCCTTTTGACCAGCGTCCTTTGCCGAACCGCTTGTCATAGAACCTGGTTGAGGGCAGTACGCCACGCTTCTCTCCGGGAAGGTCAATGCCCGCCCGGTCACCGAACCCGAACATCTCACTGTAGTCGTGCCACTTGTCAAGGCCAATCTGGAGGATCAGCTTGTAAAAATAGACGTTACATGACTGGGCGATGGCCTTTGTCATGTTGACGCTGCCGTGAGCGCCGCCGTGGCACTTGAATTTCCGGCCTCCGAACATGAAATATCCCGGACAGTTGATGGTCGTTTCCGGAGTGACCACCCCCTCTTCGAGCGCGGCGATCGACAAGAGCAGCTTGTAGGTCGAGCCCGGCGGATAGGCGGCCTGGATGGCGCGGTTGAAGAGCGGTTTATGCGGCGAAAGGGCGATATCGGCCCACTCCTGCTTCCTGGTCGTGCCATTCAGGATTTCAAGGTCGAAATCGGGTTCGCTGCAGATGGCCAGGATGCCTCCGGTGGAAGGGTCTATGGCCACGACAGCTCCGGATTTGCCGGTCTTGCGCAGGAGCTTTTCAGCCAGGTCCTGCAATCCTGCATCGATGGTCAGGTAGAGGTCGTCACCCTTGACATAGGGGATGTCGCTCTGGCCGTCGGCGTATTTACCAACCAGCATGCCGAGCGGGTTGACCAGCTCGTAGCGGGCCCCCTTTTCGCCTCTGAGATGATCTTCGTAGAATTTTTCAAGTCCGGTGGCCCCGATCTTGTCGTCAGGATTGTAGCCTTTTTCAGCGAGGGTGTCCAACTGCTCTTTCCTGACGCCCCGGAGGTACCCGAGCATGTGGGTCCCATTGAACAGGCCGTTATATTTTCTCTTGTTTTCAACTTCGATGGTCACCCCCGGCAGCTGCCACAGGTTTTCGCTCACCCGGGCCACCGCAATCTCGTTCAGGTCGTGAAATACCGTCGATGCGGCGAACGGGCTGAAGTTGCGACCCTCCTCGATTTTTGCCCTGAGCTCCTCCTCGGGCAGTTCAAGCAGGAACGCAAGATAGCGTGTGCCTGCATCGCTGATCTCCGAAGGGATGACCTTAACCGTGTAGAGCGGCCTGCTTTCGAGGACCAGCTGGCCGTTCCGGTCGATGATGTTTCCCCTTGGCGCCTGGACCCATATCCTTCTGATGCTGCCGGCCTTCAGGCCAACCTCCTCCTGCTGGAACGCCTGGAGCCATGCGACACGGGTGTAGAGAAAAAGGAACAGGGCCACAATGAGCAGGGAGATCCCCTTGACGCTGCGTTGAAGCTTGTCCATGGTGTCAGTCCCTCTGGAGTTTTTTCAGGACGAGCTGATACAGGAGAACGGTCAGCAACATGCTGGTCAGGGTGCCGATGATGACCAGCGCAGGAATCCTGATGTAGAGCGCGACGGCCATGGGGTTGTTCAGGAGCGCCATCAGCAGGTTGCCTGCGACAAGGGCGGTTGCCGATGCGAAATAGAACATCCTTCTCTTTTTGACCGTCGTGGCATAGCTCTCTTCCGGAACATGGTAGTATCCGGCCACGAAACCTTCGACCGTTCCGATCAGGGCCGAAAGGCCGAGGTTGCCCGAAAGGAAGCCGGCGAACAGCCCGACGCCGAAGCCATACGTGGTGCCGGTCCTCTGGCCGAGCATCACCGACGTGAACGCGATGAATACCGCCAAGATGTCTGGTGAAGCACCGAACACCACCAGTTTCGACAGGACAAAGTGCTGCACGAGGGCCAGGACGATGAGGGAAATGGTATAAAAGGGATATTTTTTCAGCACTGCGATTGTCCGTCGTTAGAGATCATGGAGCCGGTTATCGTCCGAGGGGCTTCATGTCTGATTTGGTTTTTACATCCTCTTCGCTGATGATTTCGAGCTTCTCCGCAGATGGCTTGTCCGGCGAGACGAGCACATAGGAGAGTGACGAGTAATCGACGAAAAGCCTGACGTCGATGTCGGAAAAAAGCTTGTTGCCCGAAATGCGGATCACCCTGCCGATCGGAATGCCCCGAATGGCGAAGGTGCTGTGGTCGGAAGTGGTGATTCGTTCACCGACCTTCAGGTGGCTGCTTGCCGGCACATTCTCCATGTGGGCGACGGTCTCGCTGCCCCGGTTCCAGGAGAGCACGCCGTAGGTGCTGCTGCTGTCGGAGACGACGCTGACCTTGAAGCGCTTGTTGATCACCGGCATCACTTTCGCATAGTTTTCCGATACCCTGGTGACCCGCCCGACCAGTCCGTCCGGGGTGAGGACGGCCATGTCCTTGTCGATGCCCTGCCGCCAGCCGGCATTGATGACGAGCATGTTGTCCGTAAGGCTGAACCTTCGGTCCACGATGCGGGCCACGAAGAATCGGCCGTAGGCGCGCGTCGAATCCTTCGCCGTCAGGATGTTGCGGTCCCTCGCGTCCCGAAGCACCGTTTCCTGCCGCATCACCCGGGAAAAGAGCCGGGCGTTCTGCAAGAGCAGGTGTTCGTTATACTCCTGTAGCGCGAAAAGTCCTCCGATGGACGAAAGCCGCTCGGCGACCGAGGCGTTCACAGTCAAGCCCTGGGTGCGGATCGCCTCGAGGGTTTCCTTGCGCTGGAGCTGCATGAGCAGGATCGATATGCCGCAGTACAGCAGAAAAAAAAGATATGCGGTATGCCTTGCGAGAAAACGGAAAAAACTCAGCACGTCCCTGATCTTCTGGTTAACTCATCTGTTCATAGAGGGTTTTATTCCTGGCATGCGGTCTGAACCGCCAGTTCTTCATCGAACGACGGGTGCCGGTGTGCCGGCATGGCGCGGGCAGGCCAGGGTTGTCATCACGAAGCATAATATAAAAGATTAATCGTTACCCGCTATTCAAACTTGTCTTGATGAGTGGGCTCCACCCCTTTGGTCCGCGCCATCGTCCGATGCCCTGCCTCCCGTCGGGACGCGCACCGTCAGTTGGTCGTGCGGACTGGCCGGCCGCAACACCACTTGTCCGGTTACTTCCTGCCGGGAGGGGACGTTCACAACAAAGTAAACTTCACGGCACGGTGGCTTCAATAAGTCCCGAAAATTGCGGGCATGTAAGCCCCGGGGAGCCCCTGCTTGTGTTGTCCGAGAGTGGCCGATGCCGTATATTTTCGCCTCTTGCCGGTTATCTGTCCCGGAGGGCGCCAGATATAACGTGTGTTACTGTTTCGACGACGTTATGTTCCGGGGGTGGTTATATTGATCACTGAGTCCGAAGGCATGAACGCCGGCTGGCGAGAGCAACGTAACAGAGGTATGATGACCGAAAACATGACCGATAAATTCATCGTGGTCGGGGACCGGGTCCTGATCAAACCGAAATCCGTCGACGAACGGACCAAGACCGGTATCTATCTTCCGCCGGGTCTCCAGGAGAAGGCGAAGATTCAGAGCGGCTATGTGATCAAATCGGGACCGGGCTATCCGATCGGCCCGCCATCGGACTCCGACGAGCCATGGAAAGAGCGTGCGACGGGACCTCAGTATATTCCGCTTCAGGCGAAGGTCGGGGATCTGGCCATCTTCGTGCAGAACAGTGCCTACGAGATCGAGTATGAGGAAGAGCGCTTCCTGATCGTGCCGAACTCGGCCATTCTGCTGCTGATCCGTGAGGACGATGACCTCGAAGAGTATCTCAAATAGGCGGATGTCGCAATCGAACCCCGGATGCGCCATCCATATTTTCAAGTTTGAACATCAGGAATATTCATGACCATCGCAACCCTACAGCCGGATGATGTTTCAGGGCTTTCGACCGAAGAGCTACTTGGACGTGTCCGGGAGCTCAAGCGTGAGCTCAACGCCATCATTCTGGCCCATTACTATACCTTGCCCGAGATCCAGCAGGCGGCCGACGTCGTTGGCGACAGCCTTGCCCTGGCCCGTGCCGCGGAAAAGAACTCCGCCGACGTGATCGTCTTCGCCGGCGTCTATTTCATGGCCGAGACCGCCAAGATCCTGAATCCGGGCAAACTGGTGCTCATGCCCGATGCCGACGCCGGATGCCCCCTTGCCGACAGCTGTCCGGAGGATGAGTTCCGGGCGTTCCGGGCTGCCCATCCGGACGCCATCGCGATCACCTACATCAATTCGACGGCGGCCACCAAGGCGTTATCGGACATCACCTGCACGTCATCCAACGCCGAGCTGATCATTCGCCAGATCCCGCCGGAGCAGAAGATCATCTTCGGCCCGGACCGGAACCTGGGGGCTTACCTCATCAAAAAGCTCGGACGCGAGATGATCCTCTGGCAAGGCTTCTGCTATGTGCACGACGCGTTCGCCGAGACCGCTATGGTACAGGCCAAGGCCATGTATCCCGGTGCGGAGCTGATCGCCCATCCCGAGTGCAGGGAGGAGGTGCTCCGGCACGCATCGTTCATCGGTTCGACGCAGGCTTTGCTTGAC
Source organism: Chlorobiaceae bacterium (assembly GCA_013334335.1). Lineage (GTDB taxonomy): Bacteria > Bacteroidota > Chlorobiia > Chlorobiales > Chlorobiaceae > Chlorobaculum. The sequence goes on along the minus strand of JAAXXR010000029.1, from coordinate 3,175 downwards.
TACACGCAGAAGAGTCCATGCATGAGCTTCATCGTCGCCACCGAGCCGGGAATCATCTTTGAAATGCAGCGACGTTCCCCCGAAAAGAGTTTTATCCCGGCGCCGAAGGATCCCGACAACCCGCGCAGCGTCTGCCGCCAGATGAAGCAGAATACGCTCGAAAAGCTCTACCGATGCATGGTTGACCGGCAGCCGGAGATCACGGTCGACGAGCATTTGAGCGCGGATGCGCTGAAGCCGATCAGGAGGATGCTGGAGATGTCGGCATAGCGCCATCCCCCCGTGAGGGTTGGATCGAACTCCCCGGTCAGGTTCTTCGGTCCCAATGCAAGTTGTCAGATGATTGCGTTGGGGCCGGTTTCATTTCTGGCGGCTGGGTGGCCGTACGGGTGCATGAATTTTTCAGTGATAAAACCTTAAATTTCACTTTTATTTTGTTTCCGGTCATCTGGGGCGACCCGTTCGGAAGTATGCGGGGCATGTCGATTTGTGGCAGACGCATTGTGTTGGCGGAAGCGTTTAACTTCAATGAATGGTGAATGCGGATAAAAACAGGTAACTGTCCTGTTCGGAAGAACTTTCGGTTGTTCGGGGGCGGTGGTGAACGCATATTCATCGTGTTCCTTGCTTTCTGGTTGGTTTTTCCAATATTTGGCGCTACTGCCGCCACGGATTCCACGACGAAAGACTATGTTGAAACGTACCGTGGTCTGGCAAGCGCAAAAGCTGCTGAATATTCAATTCCGGTCGAGGTCATTCTTGCTGTTGCTCTGGTTGAGTCAGGCGCGGGAATGACTCGGGTTGCCTCAAAGCTGAACAACCATTTTGGCATGACCGGAAAGAATCGTGCACCATGGAAAACCCGTTACGGACAGTATCAGACGGTCGATGAGTCCTACGATCATTTCTGCAGGTTCATCTCGAGGCAGGATTTTTATCCGAAGCTCAGGCAAGCCGCGAAGAGTGAGCTTTGGATCAGGGAAATAAGCAGGATCGGGTATTCCGAGAAGCCGTTGGTTTGGGAAAAACGGTTGTTGCGTGTCATAAACGATATCAAGCATATTTAGTCTGTCGTTGAAAATGGAAAACCGGAATGGAAAGGTTGTTGCTTTCGCTCTTCTGTCTTGTATCTCTCTCGCGATCCTCTCCCTTTTTTCAGACGCTGTAGCCCCGTATTGGCCTCTGGTGGGCAATATCGATATCCTGTCCGATGTGAGGCGTGCCCGAGGCGACGCCATCGCCGATCTCGACAGGAGAAGTTCGGACGCTGTTCATTCCTCTCTTGACACGACTTCCCGGTCGCAGCCTGATTCCTCTGCTTTTCAGTTTTCACAATATCTGCAGTCAGGACAGATTGTCGATTTCCGGTCAGATTGCTTGAACCCGTCGCTTCCCCGGGTGATGGAAAAGATGGCGGCGCTGAAGCGGGGGGAGAAGGTCAAGATCAGGATCGCCTGGCTCGGGGATTCGCTCATTGAAGGCGATTTGATTACCCAGACGGTCAGGGAATTCCTCCAGGACGAGTTTGGGGGGATGCATGGCGTGGGATTCGTTCCCTTCCGGGCGGTCACTGCCGGATATCGTACCAGCGCAACGGCCATCACCAGGGGGGCGTGGCGCGAGAACAGTTTTAAAAATGCAGGTGCCGGGGCACCCCTGTTTTTTTCCGGCCATGTCTTTTACTCCGGCAACGGGGAATACGTGCTGAAAGACAATACGGTCAAGGATTCGGCTCAAGTGGTCGAAAAATGGCTGTATTGCGGTCAAAGCGATTCCCGGTCGGTTGTCGTTGTCAACGGCAGGCTGCAGTACCTCGAAACGCCGAAACGATTCAATCGGATTCTGCTCGACAAATCTTCGGTCAAGACGATACGCCTGAAATTGCCTGCGGGGAAATTGCCGCTGTACGGCGTCAGTAGCGAGCCGGAATATGGCGTGGTGATCGATAATTTATCTTTCAGGGGAATCAGCGGTTTTGAGTTAGGAAAGCTTGACGAAGCCCTTCTCGACGAAATCGCCGAAACACGGCTCTATGATCTCGTCGTCATCCAGTACGGCGTGAACATGATGTTCAGGCCTAAAGACATGAACTACGACTATTATTACAAAGGGATGATGCCTGTGGTCAAACGTCTCAAACAGCACATGCCTGACATCGAGTTCATGCTGGTGAGTTGTGCCGACCGGGCTTTCCGGTACGGTACAGAACGCAAGACGGCCATCGGCCTGGATTCACTGCTCAAAGTGCAGGCAACGATAGCTTATGAGAACCGCATACCTTTTTTCAATCTCTACCAAAGCATGGGCGGGAGCGGGACGATTGTCAGGTGGGCTGAAAATGATCCAAAACTGGCCGCAAAGGATTACATCCACGCATCCCCCCGGGGCGCTGCCATTTTGGGCCGATGCTTTTACGACGCATTCAAACATGACTATCTCAAACTCATTCCGGCAAAAACGCAATGATGCCGTTCAGTATCGACTCGGAAGCACTGGTTGGCCAGTTACTGTATGATCCCCGGAATCCGTTGCTGTTCAATAACGGTTTTTTTGTTTTCTTCTTTACGGTTTTCATTTCGCTCTACTATCTGTTCCGCAATTACTACCTGGTTCGAACGGCCATTCTGTCGGCGTTTTCCCTCTACTTTTTTTATAAGGCCAGCGGTGCCTTCGTCATTCTGGTGATCATCTCTGCCGTTGCCGATTACGTGTTGTCGAACCTTATCTATCGGCAGCAGCGGCGGTGGGTAAAGCGTCTGTTGCTGGTGGGCAGCATCATGGCAAACCTCGGTCTTCTGTTCTATTTCAAATACACAAATTTCTTCATCGAGGTCTGGAACGGACTCGGCAATGCCGGGATTCATCCCCTGAACATCCTGTTGCCGGTAGGCATCTCATTTTACACGTTTGAAAATCTCAGTTACACGGTCGACGTGTACCTTGGCAAGATCGAACCTGAACGAAGGTTTTTGAATTATCTGCTGTTTCTGTCGTTTTTCCCCAAACTGGTCATGGGCCCTATTGTGCGTGCCAGCGATTTCATCCCCCAGCTGAAACAGCCGTACCGGGTTTCGGACAGGGATTTTTCAGATGGATTTTACCTCATCATCTCAGGTTTGTTCAAAAAGGTCGTTATTTCGGATTTCATCACGGCCAACTATGTCAATTACATATT
>JAAXXR010000028.1 GCA_013334335.1 Chlorobiaceae bacterium | reverse complement strand
CCTGCAGCGACAGCTCCGGGAAGCGATGTTTCTGCAGCCAAACAGCGATCTCCCCCACCGTCATGCCATGCAGAAACGGCAGTGCGTCCGCCCCGACAAACGATTCGTAAGCCGGCTCGAGCACGAACCCCGAAGGAGGAATCGGCGCGACGGGATTCGGACGGTCAAGCACCATGAACCCGATGCCGGCGTCCCGGCATGCCTCCATGCAGAGCTTCATGGTCGACACGTAGGTATAGCACCGCACGCCAACATCCTGGAGGTCGAACACCAGCACATCGACGCCGTTGAGCACTGCCGCCTCAGGTTTCCTGGACGCTCCGTACAGAGAATGGATCCTGAGCGTGTCGAGCAGCGATGCCCCGGGGACCTTTTCTCCGGCCTCGCGATCGATTGAAAAGCCGTGCTCGGGAGCCATCAGGAATTTGAGGTCAACGCCATGGCGCAGCAGCACCCGGTAGCCGGGCTCACCTCTTCCGGAGAGGGCTGAAACGTTGGTCACCAGCCCGACGCGCATCCCCTTGAGTGCCCGGCATCGTCCAGCGTCGAGCACGTCGAGTCCGGTGCGGAGCGTCGCGGCATCGAGCCGGAAAGCCTGGCACAGGAGTACAAGGAGGAGTGTCGCGATCCTTACGGCCTGGTTCATGGCACGGGGGGTGGCTGGTTGATGTTGCTGCTCCGGCAAGTTACGGTATCGATGGTGTTTTTTTCAGCCAAAAGCGCAGAAGCGGTAACGACGGGCAGAGATGTGGCAAGGTGTCCACAGGGGAACTCACCGGGGAAATCGCATGCAAAAAAAAGACCGCGCAACATGGCACGGTCTTTCTCTGGTGGTGGGGACAGGACTTGAACCTGCAACCTTCGGGTTATGAGCCCGACGAGCTACCAATTGCTCCACCCCACGATGTTATTGTCAAACAGTATATCATAATTTCAATAAATAACCAAGGATTATTCCACAGGGTTCCCGATAATTCCATCTCCCTGGGGTTCGACGACGAAAAGTCGTCCATCCACTCCTTCGACGGCCAGGATCATCCCTTGAGAGAGCTCGCCCCTGATGGTCCGTTCTGCAAGGTTGGCCACCAGCAGGACCTGTTTTCCAACCATCTCGTCCGGCTTGTAGTGTTCAGCGATACCCGAAAGCACTTGTCGCTCCTCGGCACCGACCTGCAACTTCATCTTCAGCAACTTGCTCGCCTTCCGGACCGGTTCGCACTCGAGCACCCTGGCCACCCTCAGGTCGATCTTCTGGAAATCCTCGAAGCCGATCTCAGGCTTGAAGGTCACTTTCTCCTGAACCGCGACGGCCTCCCTGCGTTCGGCATCGGCCAGCAGGCGCGCGATTTTTTCGAGTTCCGGCTCAAGATCCTTCTGTTCGATCTTCGTGAACAGGATTTCGGATGACCCCTTCAGGCGATGCCCTTTTTCCAGGCCGGCCAACGCTGCTCGATCCCAGACTGCAGCTCCGGGCTGTACGAGGCTGTCGATCGTTTCCTCGAAACCGAGCATCCCATGAATACGGTTGCACGTCTCCGGAATGAGCGGATAGAAAAGCAGCGAAAGGGTGTGGCACAGGTTCAGCGAAACGGCCATGGTATGGGCTGCGGCTTGGCGGTCGACCTTGATCGTTTTCCAGGGTTCCGCCTCGGTGAGGAACCGGTTGGCAAATCGAGCGATCTCCATGGTCAGCGAGGCGGCTTCCCGGAAATGGAACCCTTCATAAGCCTCGGAAAGCCTGCGGATGCTCTCCGGCCAATCGATGCCAAGGGAATTCCAGGCTTCGGATGAAATCTCGGCAGGCACCACCCCCTCGAACCGGGAATTGGTGAAATCGACCGATCGCTTGATGAAGTTGCCGAGCGTATCGGCAAGTTCGCCGTTGGTCCGGTTCTGGAAATCGGACCAGCTGAAGTCGGAATCCTTGTTCTCCGGGTAGTTCATGGCGATGCTGTAGCGGAGCGTGTCGGCCGGGAACCGATCGAGAAACTCACCGAGATAGACCGCATAGTTGCGGGATTTGGAGAACTTGCGCCCTTCGAAGTTCATGAACTCGGAAGCCGGGACGTTGTCCGCGAGTTCGTATCGTCCTTCAGTCCGCCCTTCGTTCCACGCCATGAGGATGGCCGGAAACATGAGCGTGTGAAACACCACGTTGTCCTTGCCGATGAAGTTCACGATGCGCGATTCCGGGTCCTGCCAGTATCGCTTCCAGCGTTCCGCGTCGCCCTGCAGTTCGGCCCACTCCCTGGTGAAGGAGATATAGCCGAGCACGGCGTCGAACCACACGTAGAGCACCTTGCCGTTCGCAGCCTCCTCGTCGAGCGGGAGCGAAATGCCCCAGGAGAGGTCGCGAGTGATGGCCCGGTCGGCAAGGCCCTGGTTGAGCCAGGTGCGGGAGTAGTTCACCACGTTCTGCCGCCACGATTCGTTGTGCGCTTCCACGTAGGCCTCGAGCTGCTTCTGGAACCTGCCGAGAGGAAAATACCAGTGCAGGGTTTCGCGCAGTTCGGGCTTGGCATCGGAGAGCTTGCTCTTCGGGTCGATCAGCTCCAGCGGGCTCAGATGGCTGCCGCACTGCTCGCACTGGTCGCCGTTTGCCTCCGTGCTGCCGCAAATCGGGCAGGTGCCGGTGACGTAGCGGTCGGAGAGAAAGCGGCCGGCCTTGGCGTCGAAAAACAGCTTCTCGCTCTTCCTGACGAAAATCCCTTTCTGCTCTATGTCGAGAAAAAACTCCCTGGCGGTCTCGTGGTGTCGGGTGGAGCTGGTCCGTCCATAATAATCGAACGAGATGCCGCAGCGCCGGAACGCGTCGGCGTTCATGGCGTGGTAACGATCGACGACATCCTGGGGGGTGATGCCTTCACGGTCTGCAGTGATGGTGATGGGGACGCCGTGTTCATCGGAACCGCCGATATGAATGACCTCGTGACCGCAAAGCCGCTTGAACCGGACATAAATGTCGGCCGGAAGGTAGACCCCGGCAAGATGTCCGAGATGGACGGGGCCGTTGGCGTATGGAAGGGCTGTCGTGACGAGGGTCCTCTTGAAGCTTTTCGACATGGAGTCAACTGAATCGTTGTATGGTGGATTGTTGCATGCCCGTTTCCGGAGCCGCACACATTACTTCTTGTTCTTACCTGCAAGCGAGTTGTACTGGTCGATCGAGATCCGGCGTTTCTGTCCACTCTGCTCATACCGGATCAGGACGCTCTTTTTCTGTGGATCGACCCCTTCGACCACCGCCTCGCCATCCCTGGTCCTGACGACTGAGCCAATGGCCGGGCCTTCGTTATGCCGGCATGCATGCGCGTTGTGGGAGCTCTTGGAAAAACCGAGGCAGCACTTCGGACGATTGCAAAGTCCGATCGTGTTGAAGGAGTGGTTTTCGTTGCCGGGTCCTTCGGGCAACTGGGGCTTTTCGGCAAAGGGGTTGGCATGGATCTTCTGCAACCAGGTCGAGCAGCAGAGCACACAACCGCAGGGTCCCTGGGTGTTGGCACGGCGGGCCTCCTCGCGGGTGGTGATCTGCACCATCTGGATGCGGGCTTTGAACTCGCCTGCAAGATCGCGCACCAGCCCCCGGAAATCGACACGGTGGGTTGCCGTATAATACACCGACAGCTTCTGCTGGTCGAGCCTGAGATCGACATCGACGAGTTTCATGTCCAGCCGGTGCCGCTCGATCCTTTTCTGGCAGGCATCCCGTATCTCCGGTTCACGATGCCTGATTTCGGTGAAGGCGCGAACATCATCCTCTTCGGCACACCTGAGAATCGAGAGCAGAGGCTCGGAGCTGTTTGCCGATCGCTTCAGATTGAGTTTCTTGCGGGCGATGCTGCCCGTCGAATAGACGATGCCGAAATCATATCCGCCGTCAGCCTCGAGGATGACCGGTTGGCCTATCGTGACCCGCTCTCCGGTCGGGTTGGCGAAAAATTCCCGGCAGCACCCCTTCATCTCGACCTCGCAGACCGGCACGCCGGCCTCCTCCTGCTCTTCGCCGTACAGATCCGGAACCTGCTCGTGCAGGATCTTTGAAAGTTTGAGCCTCACCTTCGCGTTCTCCCCGAGAATACAGCTGCATAACACCGTGCCCATAGATCATGTCCTGATTACTCGCCTCCGGCCGGCGGCAGAACCGGGCGTCAGGAACGCCGTAGCCGATAGCCGGAAGTACCGTTATTCTGTTATTTCCAAGAGCCGGTGCCGCAAAACGGCTTCCGGCGTTCACGATTCGTCCGGGCCACTGCCCGGCCGGAAAAAATTCCGGAAGTTCTCCACTCGGCGGTTGACCGATTCGGCGCCGCTGAGGACTACCGCAAAATCCTCAAGCCGCCGCTGGACCACCTGCCGCTTCACGTCATCCAGATGGGTTTCGGTTGAGGCCTGCATGGTAGAGGTCAAGGCGTCGAGACCACTCCACCCCGTGGCCGTCACCAGCTCTGCCGGGCGGAACGAGACAAACAGCTCCGGTTTCTGGTCCTCAAGATATTCAATACGGCTGACAACTGAAACAAGGTAAATCCGCCCGATCTTTTTAAGAACACGATCCACGATGCCGGCCGTTCCCCTGAAAAACAGAAGCGGACGCTTGTCGACGTGCTCGATCACGCCCTGGGGAAATATCCAGAGCGCATTCTGTCGGACGGATGGCATGAGCAGACAGGAGGCCGCATAATCAAGCGTCCTGACCGCGCTGCGGGCGTTGGAGCGGTCGATCGAAAAGGCGCCGACGCGGGTGAAAAAGCGGTGCTTCTCAAGCTGCGGCTGCTCGATGATGATGAAAAGGTTCTGCCGGAACCAGAGCTCAGTGCAGAGCTGGGACCAGAAACCGTCCCACCAGTAGGCATGGTTACAGTAGAAAATGACCGGCACGTCCAGCGCCATGGCCGGCAGGTCCGGCGACATCTGCACCCTTAGCGAGTGGAAATGACGCCTGAACTGCCGGCGGGAGTACCATCCGAACCAGCGAGTGTATGCCCGGCTTCGGCGGACCTCCAGCATGGGCAGGCTTACCGGAAGGCCTTGCGGATGCGGTTGACCGCCTCCTGAAGCTCATCGATCGACGCCGCATAGGAGAGGCGCAGATTCTCGGGAGCACCGAAGGCGTCACCCGGAACCGTTGCCACGTAGTGCTCCTTCAGCAGGTACTCGGCGATGTCCGCGGAATCCTTCATGACCTTTCCGCCAAAGCTTCTGCCAAGCAGGCCCTTGATCGAGGGGAAAATATAGAAGGCGCCTTCAGGCAGGGCGGTCTGGATGCCGGGAATGCTGTTCAGCTCCCTGAACATGAAATCACGGCGCTTCTCAAACTCTGCCCTCCGCTCCTCGACAATCGACTGGTCGCCGTTCAGGGCGGCCACGGCGGCTTTCTGTGCGATCGAGTTGGCGTTTGAGGTCGTCTGGGACTGGATCTTGTCGCAGGCGTCGATGATCCATTTTGGAGCGGCCAGGTAGCCGATCCGCCATCCGGTCATCGAGTAGCTCTTCGACGTACCGTTGCTGACGATCACCCAGGGCTTCATCTCGGCGATACGTGCCGGCGAAAAGGGACGGACGCCGCCATAGCAGATCATGTCGTACATCTCGTCAGAAACCACGAAGATCTCCCTCCCCTCGACCACCTTCATGAGCGCGCGAACCTCGGCTTCATTGTAGACGGCACCGGTGGGGTTCGACGGTGAGTTGAGCACCAGCATTTTGGTCTTCGGGGTGATGGCCGCCTCGAGCTGTTCAGGTGTGAGCTTGTAGCCCGCTTCGAGCGTCGTGTCGACAATCACCGGGGTGGCGCTTGCGAGGCGGACCATCTCGGGAAAGCTGACCCAGTAAGGGGCCGGCACGATCACTTCGTCCCCCTCCTGGCAGAGTGCGAGGAAGGTGTTGGCGAGCGTCTGCTTGCCACCGTTGCTGACGATGATCTCATCCTCGCGGAACTCGAGAGCATTGTCGCGCGACAGCTTCTGCACGATCGCCTTTTTCAGTTCAGGGATACCGGCATTCGCCGTATAACGGGTGAAGCCGGACCTGATCGCGTCGATACCCGCCTGACAGACGTTTTCAGGAGTCGGAAAATCGGGTTCGCCGGCCGAGAGACTGACGATGTCCTTGCCCTCTGCCTGCATCTTCTTGGCCAGGCCGGTGATTTTCATCGTCTGGGACTCCTGCATGCTCAGGACCCTGTCACTCAGATATTTTTCAAAACTTGATGGGCTCATGGTCAGAGATATGAAATTTGTTGAAGTTGATCAGCTATGAGATGAAGGCCTGTTTTTCAATAATTCCCGCTTGCTTGCGAGCATCTTCAGCACGTAGGGATGCACGAACTTTCGGACGTCGCCGCCGAGCAGGGCCACTTCGCGTATGATCGACGAGGCAACATAGGTGTATTTGACATTCGGCATCAGGAACACGGTGGTCACTTCGGGATAGAGGTGCCGGTTGAGCAGAGACATCTGGAATTCGTATTCGAAATCCTTGACCTGCCGCACTCCCCTCACGATGGCTTTCGCGCCTGCTGTCCGCGCATAATCGGCGAGCAGACCGTCATGGAGTACGTCGACGCTCACGTTCGGCAAGCCGGAAACCACCTCCCGGACCATCGCGACACGCTCGTCGACCGAAAAAAGGGTATTCTTGTTGCTGTTCTCCGCCAGAATCACGTCGACCCGGTCGAAAATATTCAGCGCGCGTTCAAGCACATCAAGATGGCCGTTGGTGAACGGATCGAACGTGCCGGGATAGATTGCCTTGTTGCTCATGGAGAAATGGCTCTGGTGAAGAAAGAAACTCTGGTCGTGCCATAATCCTTGTGGAACCGATAACCGGGCAGCAACGAAAAGTCGTTGCTCGAATGGTGTTCAACAAGGAGCATCCCCTCCCCGGCAAGCAGCGGCCCCTGGACGATGGCCTTGACCAGGGAGCCATAATCCTCCCAACGGTACGGAGGGTCACAGAACACCAGGTCGTAGGTGACGCCCTCGTCCCGCTTGAGAAACGCGACCACATCCGCCATGACGAACCGCGATACGGCTGCAACCCCAAGGTCCCCGGCCGTAGCCTTCATGACCTCCAGCGCCTGGCGGTTCTGCTCCACGAAGCACGCGCTCCGCGCCCCGCGGCTCAGGGCTTCGAAACCGAGATTGCCAAACCCCGCAAACAGGTCGAGCACGTCGATGTCCTCGAAATCCATCCGCGCGCCAATCGTGTCGAACAGTGACTTCTTGACCCTGCTGCTGCATGGCCGCACGTCACGCGTGGGAATGTGCCTTATTTTTCTGCCGCGGTATTTGCCCGCCTGAACCTGCACGTCGCCAATTACCCTCAGAAATCGCCGTAAACAGTCTCGCTGAGAATCGCCAGGGCCTTCTCCCCGTCGTCTTTGGACGGCGGCTTGCCGTGCCAGTTCGACTTGTCGGGCATGGAACCCTCGAAGAACGGCACCCCCTTGCCCATGATGGTCGTCGCGAGCACCACAGCCGGTCGCTTGCGCTCCTTGTCCTTTCTGAGCGATTCGAGCGTATCGATGAAATGTTCGATGTCGTTGCCGTCGCAGGAGAGAACCTCCCAGCCGAATGCGCGCCACTTGTCGGCGAATGGCTCGACGCTCATGACGTCACTGAGCTCGCCATCGATCTGCAGATTGTTGCAATCGACGATGCCGATCAGGTTCCCCAGGCCGAAATGAGCTGCGCTCATCGCCGCTTCCCAGATCTGCCCCTCCTGGCACTCGCCATCACCCATCAGGCAGAACACGTCGCTCTTCTTTCCGTCCATACGCATGCCAAGGGCGGCACCCACCGCTGCCGACAGTCCCTGGCCAAGCGATCCGGACGCGATCCGAATGCCCGGAAGACCAGCCTCAGAGGTCGGATGGCCCTGCAGGTAGGAGTCGATCTGACGAAGGTAGTTCATTTCGTCGAGCGAGAAGTATCCGGAGCGCGAAAGCACACTGTACCAGACCGGGGCGATATGTCCGTTCGACAGGAACAGCATGTCATGGTCGCGGTCCTCATGGAACTGATGCGGATGATGCTGCAAGACCCTGAAATAGAGGGCCGTAAAGATGTCAGCCATGCCGAGTGAACCTCCGGTGTGGCCGGAACTGGATTTCACCAGCATGCGGATGATATCCCGGCGCACCTGCCGGGCCATCTCCTTGAGTTCCTCGATCGTCGAGAGCTTGAGCAGCTCCCCTTTCTTCTCCGGCGGATAGGGCTTCAGATGTTTTGCCATGATGAAGATATCAGTGCTGAATGATGAATGGTAAATGGTAAATGAACCGTGTGATGAATTTGACGCTCTAAGTTACAAGCACATGCCGAAAATAGCAAGCGGGCATTGTCACCCCTCTTGTTTTCTTTTACGGACATATTTTACCACCGTCCATGCTATATAGCCAAGAAAAAGGATCGTGACCGGAATGCTGTACAGCGCCAGGTACTTGCCGATGCCGTTCCAGTTGCGGCCCAGCACGAAACCCCCGTAAAGCAGCATGCTGTTCCAGAGCGTCGCGCTGGTCAACGCTGCCAGAAAGACGATCGATATCCGCAGGTGAAGCAACCCGGAGACCACCGAGATCACCGCCCTTGATCCGAACAGAAACCGGTTGGCCAGTACCGCCATATATCCATGCCTCGAGAACTTCTGCCGGACGATCTCCATCTCTGAAGGCGGAAACAGTTTGTGCACACTTCTGGCGAAACGATGGCGCGCCTCGGTCTGGCCGCTGGCGTACAGTTTCAGCCCAAGCGTGCGACTGAGCAGAAAAACCGTAAAAAAACCGCCAGTAGAGCCGAGTGTGCTCCAGAACAGGGCCCAGAAAAAGGAGATCTGATTGAACACCAGCAGGTAACCGGCAAACGCCACCGGAATATCCCCCGGTATGGGAGGAATGATGTTCTCAAGGAAAGCCGAGAGAAAAAGCAGGAGGTAAACCGATGCCGGATCGGCTTGCTGCAGCCAGGCGATGACGGCATCGATCATTGGTACCTCACGAAGTCAGGAGTCAGAGTTCGAGAACGCGCTTCTTGACCTCGGAATAGGCATCCTCGACACCTCCAAGATCAAGGCGGAAACGGTCCTTGTCCAGCTTTTCTCCGGTTTCGGCATCCCAGAAACGGCAGGTATCGGGGCTGATCTCGTCGCCAAGCAGGATCTGGCCCTTGTGGCGGCCGAACTCGAGTTTGAAATCGACCAGGCGCAGCTTCCTTGCAGCGAACCATGGCTTCAGCAGCGCATTGATCTTCGTGGCAAGATCCTTGAGTACCGCGATCTCCTCAGTTTTGGCCACGCCGAGCGCAACGGCATGTTCCTCGTTCATGAGCGGATCGTCGAGGTCGTCGTTTTTCAGGTAGAGTTCGACGATCGGCTTGTCGAGCACGGTACCTTCAGCGAAACCGTAGCGGCGAACAAGCGAACCGGCGGCGATGTTCCGGGTGACCACTTCAACCTTGATGATGTCGAGGCTCTTGCAGAGCATGTCGCGATCGTTCAACTTCTCGACCAGATGGGTCGGAATGCCTTGCTCGCCAAGCATGGTGAACAGACGGCACGAAATGGCGTTGTTGGTCACGCCCTTCTCGGCGATCGAACCCTTTTTCTTGTTGTTGAATGCGGTCGCGTCATCCTTGAACTCCTGTATGATAAGGTCAGGATCTTCGGTCAGCCAAACCTTCTTGGCCTTGCCCTCATGCAGCAGCGTTGTCTTGTTCATTGCTTGTGCGTCTTTTATGATGTGATGTTCATCCGGATGCTACCGGAAAAAATCCGTTAAAATTCAAAATAATTCCCTTATGGCGCTTGTCCGCCACAAAAAGAAAAAAAGCGCCGACACCCGATGGCATCGGCCCTCAAGGCCCCGGGCTCCCGCCCGGCACAGCCCGCTATATCTCAAACTGGCTTGATCGGCCGTGAGTTACGGTCACTCCTGCCGGTAATCGGTCGCCTGCTGAACAGCACCGGTCAACACGATGTCGATCTGATCCTCGGTCAGCCCCTTCTCTTTCAGGAACCACATGAACCTGAAAACGCCGAGGTCCGAAAGCATCGCTTTCGGTTGATCCGCCTCGTCGAGCCCGCGCGAGCAACTGTGCTCCTGGGCGGTGCGAAGCCAATCCTCAATGAATCCGGAGGGCCTGCCGTCGGTCAGGAAATAATCGGTGACGATTCGCACGGCATCGGCAAACGTCGGCGAAGGGTTGTTGCTGAAGATAAGCTGCATCTCTTCGGAAATCCTTCCAAGGAGCACGACCGCCTCCATGTCAAGCGTTTCCTCGAGAATATCCCTGGCTTTCTCCTTAACATCTAACTTTTTTGTCATACTTCTGAAGACAGCCGGATGTCCAGGTTAAGGTGATTGAAAACTCTGCGATACCAACGCACCAGCACGAACCGTATCAAATAAACCATTATCTCGCATACACTTACATTGATGCGCCACATACAGGAAACGCACCCGGCGCAACCCTGGCCTGAAATGCTTTTAAAAGTAAGTAATTACCCTTCGATTGTGCAAATAAAAAGGCCCCGATCCGGGTATGCCTGATCACGACTGCAGAATCGGCCATGCGCGCCACCCGATTCTTCCCTGCGGAGTATTTTTCACACCTAAACGTCGATCGGGACGGAATTCAAACGAGTTTCTCGTTTTCAGATAATAAATTACGATTTTTTGCACAGCCTTGTCCAATAAACTTGAATGTTAAGCCAGATGCTCATGAACCGTTTATCAATCCACCTTTCCGGCAAGACCGTCATGATCGCGGACAAGACCATCTGCGCTGCGGTGCTGCTCTCGCTGGGCTTCAGCGGACTGCGTGTGGACATGATGATGGCTACGGTCTATCTCCTGCTGTATCCATACCTGTACCTGACCTCGCGAAGTGCCGCCATCAAACACCTGCTCGTCGCCTCCCTCCTGGCCTCCTGCTGGTTCTTCATCGCCAAAGGCCAGTACGGTTACAACCGGGAAATGCTGCTCATCGGAGGGTACACCGTCTATCCGCTCTTTGCGTGGGCGGTTGGCCTTTTCGGAGTGTACCTGATGTACTCTTACTGGGTGAAGATGCTTCCGGCACTGCCGGTCGCCGTAAAGTTTCTGTTTTTCGTCGTGCTCTACTGGGCAATGCTTTTCGGTTCGGAAATCCTTGCATACAACTATTTCCAGTTCCGCAACATCGCCACGGCCGGCTACGCAGGCCTGCCGGTGTTCGACTGCATCCATGTGCCGGGCTGGATGCAGGCTGCCTACCTGCTCAACGGCCCCATCTATTTCCTCATCTGCGAACTGTCCGGCTTTCCCGATCCCAACCAGCAATTGCACCCTGCACCCGCCCGTTGAGTTCGCGAACTCGCCAACGCCCGCCTGAAGGCATATCGATTGTCATTGGCCCCTGCCCCGGCTTGTGGTAAATTATCCTCAGGCACCACCGATCATCCCGAGTCGTCATCGTTCTTGATCCTCCCTCAAGACTCCCATCGCAGAGATCGGGACTCGCCGTCGAAATCGGACTGAAAACAACCGGACAGGAGAACGACATGCATATCCCCCGTGCATTGGTCCTGGCAACAGCGCTCGCCCTGGCGATACCCACGAAAAGTTCAGCCGGCAGGGAGCCGCGGGAACCGCTGCTCCTGATGTGGTGGAACGTCGAAAATTTGTTCGATACACGAGACGACCCGCATACCGCTGACGACGAGTTCACGCCGCAGGGCAAGTTGCGCTGGACAGAAAAGAAGCTGCTGCTCAAACGGATCAGGATCAGCACCGTGCTCAAGGCCATCGTGGCGAATCCGGAATATGGAAAGCACCCGGACATCATCGCCCTGGCTGAATCGGAAAACCGGCTGGTCTTCACCGGCACGCTGTCGTCGGCAGTTCCCGGCGGCTATCGCGTCGCGTACCATGAGAGCCCCGACCCGAGGGGCATCGACATCGGGCTTGCCTGGAACCCCACGAGCGTCTCCTTCACCGGTTCACGGGCCTACCGGGTGCCCCTCGAAGAGCGGAGTACACGGGATATCGTTGCGGCCGGGTTTTCGGTTTCTGGTCGGCCGATCCAGGTCGTGCTCAATCACTGGCCCTCCCGATCCTTCGACGTTGCCTGGAGCGAGCCGGGCCGCATCGCGGCAGCCAGGGTGGCGCGGCACATCGTCGACAGTCTCCGCGCACGAAACCCGAAAGCAGCCATCGTGGTGATGGGTGACTTCAACGACCCGCCCGAAAGCCGTTCGGTGCGCGAGGTGCTCGGCGCCTCGTTTGACCGGCAAGCGGTGCGCAAAGCGGGCTTCAGGTTGCTGTACAACTGCTGGAACGACGTGCAGGAGGGAGGAAGCTATGTTTACCGGGGCAAGTGGGAACGGATCGACCAGATCCTCGTTTCGTCCGCTCTTCTCGACGGCCGAGGCCTGAGGCTCGGCAAGCGCGCATTCGCGCCCTTCCTCTTTTCGCACATGCTGGACCGATCCGGAGAAAAGCTCTACTCCACCTATGAAAAAGGCCGGTACCGGGGCGGCTACTCGGACCATCTTCCACTGCTGCTGAACCTGGGCGTCACCGATTGAACTGTTTCCGGAACGGCCGGCACCGTAAACACCGGAGGGCCGCGGTTGCGGCCCTCTGGTGCTGACAGATGTGCAAGAAACAGCGATCAGTGCTTGTCCACGGCAATCCTCATGGAGAAGAAGGAGCGGTGCACGAAGACGAGCGAAAGCAGGAAGAAGACCACGGCAAGGCTGACAGCGACCTGGGGAGCCAGCTTGATGGCCATCTCGATGGCAAGCAGACCGAACAGGGTGGTGAACTTGATGATCGGGTTCAGGGCGACCGACGAGGTGTCCTTGAAGGGATCGCCGACGGTGTCACCGACGATTGATGCATCATGCAGTTCGGTGCCTTTGGCGTTCAGCTCGGTTTCAACCACCTTCTTCGCGTTATCCCATGCGCCGCCGGCATTGGCCATGTAGATGGCCTGGTAGAGACCGAACAGGGCGATGGAGATCAGGTAGCCGATGAAGAAGAACGAATCGAGGCAGGCGAAGGCCAGCGTGCTGAAGAAGATGGTCAGGAACAGGTTGATCATGCCTTTCTGCGCGAACTTCGTGCAGATCTCGACGACCTTCTTGCTGTCCTCGGTCGACGCCTTGGTGACGCCGTCCAGCTTGATGTTCTTCTTGATGAACTCGACGGCATAGTAGGCGCCGGTGGTCACCGCGTTCATCGAAGCGCCGGTGAACCAGTAGATCACCGCACCGCCCATCAGGAGACCGAGCAGGAACGGCGGAGAGAGGATGGAGAGCTTGGCGATGGCAGCGGTATCGGCAAGACCGTTGGTGAGGATCATGATGATCGAGAAGATCATCGTCGTCGAACCGACCACAGCCGTACCGATCAGCACCGGTTTGGCAGTCGCCTTGAAGGTGTTGCCTGCGCCGTCGTTGGCTTCGAGGTAGCGCTTGGCGTTTTCGAAATCAGGCTGGAATCCGAAATCGCTCTGGATCTTCTGCTTGATGTTCGGGATGTCTTCGATCAGCGACAGTTCATAGACCGACTGGGCGTTGTCCGTGACCGGGCCGTACGAGTCGACAGCGATGGTGACCGGGCCCATGCTGAGGAAGCCGAAGGCAACAAGACCAAAAGCGAAGACCGAAGGAGCGAGCATCATCACGTCGAAGCCCATCAGGCTGAATCCGTACGCCGCACCCATGAGGGCGGTAATGGCCAGACCCATCCAGTAGGCACTGAAGTTACCGGCAACCAGACCGGCCAGGATGTTCAGCGGAGCACCGCCCTCCTTGGAACACTGCACCACGTTACGGACATGGGCGCACTCGGTCGATGTGAAACGGTTGACCAGTTCGGGAATGAGCGCACCGGCGATCGTGCCGCAGGTGATGATCGAGGCGAGCTTCCACCACATGGTACCGTCGCCCAGATTGGCGATAAGCAGGTACGAGGCGATGTAGGTCAGGACGATCGAGACGATGGAAGTCAGCCAGACGAGGGTAATGAGCGGTTTTTCGAAGTTCATCTCGGTGGCTTTGGCGTACTTGGCCTTTGCGATGAAGTCGTTTGCCCAGTAGGAGACGGCGCTGGCGAGAATCATCACGAGACGCATGGCGAAAATCCAGACGAGCAGCATGACCTGGATGGTCGGATCCTTGATGGCCAGAAGGATGAAGGAGATCAGGGCCACACCGGTCACGCCGTAGGTCTCGAAACCGTCAGCCGTCGGGCCCACGGAGTCGCCTGCGTTGTCACCGGCGCAGTCGGCGATGACGCCTGGGTTACGGGCATCGTCCTCCTTGATCTTGAACACGATCTTCATGAGGTCGGAACCGATGTCGGCGATCTTGGTGAAGATACCGCCAGCGATACGAAGCACCGAAGCACCGAGGGATTCACCGATGGCGAAACCGATGAAGCAGGGGCCAGCGTAATCGACAGGAACGAAAAGAAGAATGCAGAGCATCACGAAGAGCTCGATGCTGATGAGGAGCATGCCGATGCTCATGCCGGCGCGAAGCGGAATGGCGTAAGTCGGGAACGGCTTGCCACCGAGGCTGGCGAATGCGGTCCTGGAGTTGGCGAAGGTGTTGATCCTCATGCCGAACCATGCGACGACATAACTGCCGGCGATGCCGATCAGGCTGCATGCGAGAATGAAGACGACCTTGGTTGTCGCAAGCCCGCTCAGAACGCTGAAATAGTAGACAATAATGGCACCGACGAGCGCCCAGAGGACGAGGATGAACTTGCCCTGGGTAATGAGATAGGTCTTACAGGTCTCGTAGATCAACTCACTGATCTCCTTCATGGCGCTGTGCACCGGAAGGTTCTGAATGGCTTTGTACTGAATCAGACCGAATACCATACCGAAAAGGCATACCGCAAGGCCGTACATCAACAACGTGTGACCCGGGATTCCGCCCAGAAAGGCTACCGAGCTTAAATCCGGCAACACCAGATCGGCCTCGCTTGCATACGCTTGTGACGTCTGCATCAAGACCCCAAGTCCTGCCAGCGCCGATCCGGCCCTGACGAACCATTTTTCATTTGTTGGTTGTTTCATTGCTCTCTTTTTTCTCTGTGTTACTTGTTTACAGAAGGACTGCCGACAGCAGGCGTAGTATGCAACTGAGAAAGAACGGCCCTGCCGGAAAACAGGATCGTGCAAATTAGCAACTTTTTCCCGTAACTCATCACTAAAACATGAAAAAGCAGCTCTGGAGGGAACGGAAAACGTTTCGTAACGGTTAACTCGCGTCTTCGTATCCATCCTGAAAAAACGCGGTTTCCGGTTACGGTCCCATAAAAAAAGCAATCACGAGAGGTCCCGGATGAAATTTTTTCCGGCCACCGGATGCCGTTCAAAACCCGGGCACTGCTATATTCCCCTTCTGTTTCAGCACATGGCTCCGCAAAGGGCCGAGGACCATAACCGCAACATCATGAAACTCATCGTCGGTCTCGGCAATCCCGAAACGAGACACGCCGGCACCAGGCACAATATCGGATTCGAGGTCGTCGACCATCTTGCCCGCGTCTACAGCGGTTCGTTCGCATCTGGAAGGGGCAACTACCATTTCGCGAAGATCGCATGCCCCGGCGGTCCGCTCCTTCTGGTCAAGCCCATGACCTACATGAACCTGTCAGGACAGGCCGTCGTGGCAGCCATGAATTTCTATAAGATCCCCCGCGAACACCTGCTGGTGGTCTGCGACGACGTCAATATTCCGCTGGGATCGATCCGGATCAGGTCAAAAGGGTCGGCTGGCGGCCAGAACGGCCTGAAAAACATCATCCTCTGCCTGGGTAGCGAAGAGTTCTCACGCCTGCGCGTTGGCGTCGGCCAGGAAAGGCTTCCGGCCTCACTCTCCTCCTTCGTCCTTTCAAGATTCGGCGAAGAGGAGAAAAAAACCGTGGACAGGGTGATCGGGGTATGTCATGACGCGGTGCTTGCCTTCGCATCCCGTGGAGTCGAGTATGCGATGACGAACTTCAACCAGTCCGGAATCTGAGGAAAATGGGGGCTTCAGGGGGCTTCAGCAGGGAATCATCTCCGCTATCGTCGGAGGAACCAGACCGGAACGGGTTCCGGTGGCGATGCTTTTCAGGAACATGATGGCTCTCGAATTGAACTCGCGGGGCTGGTCGATGTTGCAGACATGGCCCGAATTACGGATGACCTCAAGGTAGGCATTGGTATGCCGCGTGATGATGTACTGGACTGCCGGCAGGAACATGTAATCCTCCTCACCCATCAGATAGAGGGTCGGGATACCGGTATCCTTCTCCTCGAAATACTTCAGCAGTGGATTGATCTCATACGTGAGTTTGAACCAGCGCATGAACTCCTTCTGCGCCACCTTCTTGGCCTCGTTCACAAAGAGCATGCGCGAGTGGCGATGCCGCGCCTTCGGCATGATGATCCAGGCGAAAAAGCTGTAGAGCCACATGTAGGGCACCATCTTCTTGAACATGTTGCCAATCGCGACCAGCACCTTCGCCCTCACGTTCAGCCTGATGATCGCCCCCCCCATGATCATGGATTCGACCCGGTCGGGAACCAGCTCGCTCAGGTTCCGGATCAGGATCGTCCCGAGTGAAATACCGATAAAATGCGCTTTCTCGATCCTGAGCTCGTCGAGCACATCGATGATGTCACGGGTAATGTCCTCGAAATTGTAGTAGTGTTCCTCTTTCACGGAGGCCAGTTGCTTCGACTTGCCGTGCCCACGCAGGTCGACGAGCAGCACGTTGAAGTGCTTGACGAACTCCTTGATCTGCATGAACCAGATCGAGGAACTGCCTCCGGCGCCATGTACAAACACCACCCAGGGCGCCTCATCCGAGATCTGATGTGTTTTGTAGTGGAGCATGGTACTTCTGTGTTTAGATAAGGAGGATCAAAATATAATAAATATTAACCCGATCCGCCTGGTAAAGTTCACCTGCACGCTCGAAATACCCTGACAAACTCAAAAAGGGCCACTCCGGTCGCCACAGCCACGTTCAATGAGTGTTTCGTCCCGTACTGAGGAATCTCCAGAACATCGTCGCAATGGGCAAGCAAAGCATCGCCGAGTCCCTCGACCTCGTTGCCGACCAGCAATGCCGACGGAAAATCCTCCCCCCGCAGGCTGGTATAGGGTCTGCTGTTCTCCGCGATCTCCAGGCCGAACACCCGGCACCCCTCCCCTTTCAGCCTGGCAATGGCTTCAACCGGATCCTGGCAGTACTCCCAGCACACGGTATCCTGGGCACCAAGCGCCACCTTGTCGATCTCCTTTCGCGGTGGCGTTGCCGTGTAACCGGTGATCACGATCTTGTGGATACCTGCGGCGTCTGCGCTCCGGAACATCGCCCCGACGTTCCACATGCTCCGGATGTTATGCAACACGAGGGTAACCGGGTGACGTGGCGAATCGGCATACTCCTCCGGACTCAGCCTCCGCATCTCCTCTCCCGCAAGTTGCCGGAACGGAACCATCTCAGATGTGCTTCAGCTGTTCGAGAAGCCGGTCGTTCTCTTCAGAGAGCCCGACGTTGAAGCGAAGGCAGTTCTCCATCTGCGGGTATCCGGAGACGTTTCTGACCAGAACCCCCGCCTCCTTGAGGCGAGAAAACGCCGATCCGGCATCGGCTACCCGGATGATCAGGAAATTGGTGTCGGTCTCGAATGCATGGATGGCAGGGATGACTGACAGTTCGGACTGGATTCGGGCGCGCTGGCCGAGAATGTAGCGCACGGCCTCATTGACCAGCGAGTAGTTCTCCAGAACGTTCACCAGCGTTATTTCGGCCAGGCGCCCTGAGGCGAATGGTATCTTGGGCTTCGTGATCTCAGCCATCAGCCGGGGATCCGATATGGCGAACCCGATGCGCATGCCGGCCAGTGCAAGCGCCTTGGACATGGTGCGCAGCACGATGAGATTCGGATAGCGACCGATCAGGTCAAGCGCCGTGCGCTCTTTCGAGAACTCGATGTAGGCTTCGTCGACCAGCACGATGGCGTCAACCGCTTCGAGGATGCGCTCAACCTCCTCATGCGACAGCGACATGCCGGTAGGGTTGTTCGGAGTGGAGAGGACGATGAAATCGACCCGCTGACTCGACGCGGTTTCGATCACGGCGTCGACATCGAATTCGAGACCCTGACGCATGGGAACGCTCACCACTTCGGCCTGAAGCAGCAGGGCGATCTTTTCGTAGAGCGAGAAGGATGGCTGGGGAATGAGCGCACGGCGCCCCGCTCCAAGGCAAGCCAGGAAAATGGTGTAGAGCATCTCGTTCGAACCGTTGCTCATGATCACCGAATCGACAGGCACACCCAGAAACGAAGCGTAGGCCTCCATTCCCCGGTAGGGCAGGATGTCGGGATAGCGGTTCCACGGCTCGTCCCGGAACTCCCCGAGAATCTTCTCTTTCAGCCAGAGCGGCAGATCGAAGGGGCTTTCGTTCTGATTCAGCTTGACCTCGGCCTCCTGGCCGCCTTCGACTTTGTAAGCCCCGATATGCTGAAGGGCAGGATTGAGCAGCGCTCTGATGTCTCTCTTCATGGTGTGCTGGAAGCTCCCTGATGTTATGATTCCTGAAAGAAAGGAGGGGTGGACCGACCCGGCGATGAAGTAAAGAACATTTTTTCCGGGAATTCATAAAAAAAACTGGACAAGAGTAATTTTTTTGCCTACATTTAAACAGGACAAAAATTATCCAATATAAGGAGCCGCTCATGATACAGATAAGGAAAACACCAATGGACCTCATCGATGATATATATAGCCTCGCCTACTGGATGACCGGAAGCGAGAAAGCTTCGACCGATCTGGTCAACTGCACCTACGTCAACACGGAATTCGACGCACCTGACACCGAGGTCATCAAAACATTCAGGGAGTGCTACATAGATACCTACGGACAGCATGCGGACTTGGATATACGGGAAACACCGGGCTCAACCAGGGGGGTGCTTGATGCTCTCCGCAGCTGGGCTGCCGACATCAAGCTTTCGGTTCTCCTCTCGGAGCTTACCGGTCTGAAGCACGGCCAGATCGCCGACATTATGGGCAAGCCTGTCGAGACCGTAAGGCTCTGGCTCTTCTGGGGGCGGAAGTTCATGGTCAACGACCACCTCCTGAAAGCATCAGCCTGAATTTTCACCTCCACACCCTCAAGGCCGGTTTCCCTGTACCGGCCTTTTCTTTTTCCCCCGGCCGGTGTATATTTTTTCAGGCAATAACCTTGAACCGTCATTCATGATCATTATCACCGGCGGGGCCGGGTTCATCGGGAGCGCAATGCTCTGGGAACTCAACCGCCACGGCATCGATGAGGTGCTGATTGTCGATGACCTTGGCCAGGCATCTGAAGGAAAATGGCTCAACCTGAGGGGCCTGCGTTTCGCTGATTTCATCCACAAGGACGATCTCCCCTCCCTGCTTGAGCATGACCGTCTGTCCGGCATCGACGCCGTGATCCACATGGGGGCCATCAGCGCCACGACGGAACAGGACGCGAACCTGCTCCTCAGGAACAACTACGAATATTCAAGGATGCTGGCCGGTTGGTGCGCATCGAAGTCGACACGCTTCATTTACGCATCGAGCGCCGCGACCTTCGGCGACGGTTCTGCCGGCTACTCCGACGGCACCGGAGCCGTCGACCGGCTCAGGCCCCTGAACATGTATGGATACTCAAAGCAGCTCTTCGACCTCTGGGCACTGCGCAACGGCATTCTGGAGCATGCGGCCGGCCTGAAGTTCTATAACGTCTACGGGCCGAACGAATACCACAAAGGCGACATGTCGAGCGTCGTGTTCAAGGCCTTTCACCAGATCAGGGAGGGCGGCAGCGTCAGCCTGTTCACCTCCCACCGGCCGGAATATCGCGACGGCGAACAGTTGCGGGACTTCGTGTACGTGAAAGACTGCACCAGAATCATGAAGTGGCTGCTCGACACTCCGTCGGCGACAGGACTCTTCAATGTCGGTACCGGCCGGGCAAGGAGCTTCCTGGACCTCGCCGTCGCGACGTTTCAAGCCATGGACCGCCCGGTTTCGATCAATTTCGTGCCGATGCCCGAGTCCATCCGCGAAAAGTACCAGTACTACACCTGCGCCGACTGCGGCCATCTGCGCAGCGCAGGATATGCCGCTCCCATGACCGGCCTCGAAGAGGGGGTGCTCGACTACGTCCGCAACCACCTCGCGACGGAGGAGCCACATCTGGACATAGCGTCCACGGCCATGGCAACCATCAATCAGGAACCATCCAGTTGACCGAAAAATCGATCGAGTTTGAAGGCATAGAGCCTGTCATCATCTTCGGGCCATATGACAGCTACATCAGGAGACTTCGGGACGCCTTCCCGGAAGTGCAGATCAACGCCAGGGGTAGCAGGATCACCATCAAGGGCGACGAACCGGACATCATCGCCGTCGAAAAGATATTCAGGGAGATGCTCTTCCTTGCCGACCAGCACGGCGAGGTGCTGGACAACGATGTCAACGCGCTCGTCAGCCTGGCGCTTTCGCCGGTCTCACGGCCATCGGTCGCACTGTCCGGCGACAAGGATGTGATCGTCGAAACAAAGGACTATATCGTCAAGGCCAAGACCGATGGACAGCGAAGGATGGTCGTCGAGGCGAGAACCAACGACATCGTATTCGCCATCGGACCTGCCGGAACCGGCAAGACCTATACGGCCGTAGCCATCGCGGTAGCGGCCTGGAAAGCCAAGACCATCAAGCGCATTGTGCTGGCCAGACCAGCTGTCGAGGCCGGCGAAAGCCTGGGTTTCCTGCCGGGAGACCTGGCCCAGAAAATCGACCCCTACCTCAGGCCATTGTACGATGCCCTCCAGGACATGCTGACCGCGGAAAAACTCAAGTTCCTGACGGAACGCCGGGTGATCGAGATCGTGCCGCTGGCTTACATGAGGGGACGCACGCTGAACAACTCCTTCATCATCCTCGACGAGGCGCAGAACGCCTCCAGCAAGCAGATGATGATGTGCCTGACCAGGCTTGGGGTCAATTCGAAGGCGATCATCACCGGCGACGTGACCCAGGTAGACCTCCCGAAAGAGATGGAATCGGGCCTGTCGAACGCCCAGCAGATCCTCAAAGGCATCAAGGGGATCAGTTTCGTCTTCCTGGACAAGTCCGACGTCGTCCGCCACCAGCTCGTCAAGGACATCATCAGCGCCTACGAGCATCACGAGGAGGGCCACCGGCAAGGACTCTCCGGCAAGGAACTTTGACCAGCGGCGTCCGGTTTGATGATTGGCAGTGTCTGAACCTGCAATTACCAATGTTCACCAACAAGGAGTCACCCATGCCACACCGTATCACCGAAGATTGCACCTACTGCGGAGCCTGCGAACCTGAATGTCCTGTAACCGCCATCACCCCGGGAGACAGCCTCTATGTTATCGACGAAAACGTCTGCGTCGACTGCGTCGGCTACCATGACAACCCGGCCTGCGTTGAGATCTGTCCGGTAGACTGCATCATCAAGGTTTGAGCCTGAGCGCCCGGCAGAGCATCCGATGACTACCGGGTATGGGCCTTTATCGATTCCATTCCGGCGGGAGGGGGGGTAAAATTGCGTGCGTTTTTTTTCGGGCTTGAAAATATTTTATATTATTCCGTCTCCATCGCAATCGTTCTTTCTTTTTTCAACAAACAAAGCACGTCCTCAACATGGCACTGTATATCACCGATGAATGCACCTATTGCGGTGCTTGCGAACCTGAATGCCCGGTAACCGCCATTGCCGCCGGTAACGACCTCTACGTTATCGACGCTGCTGCCTGCACCGAATGCGCCGGCTACGCCGATGCTCCGGCCTGCGTCGCAGTCTGCCCGGCAGAATGCATCGTCCAGGCTTGATCTCCCGCTTGACTTGCAATAAAAAAGAGGCCTGCCAGAAGCAGGCCTCTTTTTTTTATCCTTTGCACGCTGCGGAACGATGAGGATTGTTGGAAAGCCTTGCCGTCGACGTGGTGACTTGAAAAGACCAGGCGCCGGCCGCGCCATCTTCGGGCTGGTGCCCGGCGCTCCCCCAGGGCCGTTCATGGAAAGACTCCCAGGGTAGAGCCCGGGATAATCAACAATCACGCCTCATAATCCACAAGCCGTCGCTCTGCGCTTGCCCCGCCGATAAACGCTTTTACCGCCTCGTGCTCCGGATGCGTCTGGTAGCCCTCAAGCGACTTGAGGTCAATGAATTCGGAGTAGAGCACGACGTCCGCAGAGCTCTCTGAACCACTGAAATCCAGCCCCACCTCGATCGAAACGAGGCCGGGAATACGGCCACGAAGCGCTTCAAGCTTTTCCCTGATGATGCGGGCGTTGACTTCTGCCGGATTGCCGTACGCAGACGCGTTCAGACGCCACATGACGATATGTTTGATCATACGATAAACGTGATTTGGTTACCCAGGAGTTGAATTCGGTCTCTGACACCTCCGTTGCACGATCCCCAGGGCCTCGGTTTCGCTGTCGACCAGATCGAAGGCCGCGATGAACTCCTCCGGCACCCTTCTCGGGCGGCCCGTTTCAGGATCGATACAGATCCAGAGGGTTTCGGCTTTGGCGAGCAGGCGATCTTCCCCCGCCCTGTTGAACAGATATTTGCGTCGAGACTGACAGTCCCTTACCGAGGCGATCCAGGTGTGCAGCTCCAGCCGATCCCCGGCAAACGCAGGGCGGAGGTACTCGATGGTGTGCGTGCGGACCACCCAGACCGCGCGGTGTTCGCGGTACCGTTCGAGGGTCCACCCCTCGGATGCGGTGTGCGCCGTCGCGGCGTCCTGCATCCAGCGCACATACTCGATGTTGCTGACGTGACCGTTCACGTCGATGGCCGACTCCGGCACGGAGAATGTATGGGTGTAGACCGATCGCATCCGGCGCTCCTTCAGATATTCGATGCTGCGGATTCAGCCGGTTTGACGAAAATACGCACCTCTTTGCGCACCTTCTGCCTGTTGACTTTCGTCACCACGCTCCCCTTTTTTTTCTGGCTCAAGGCCGTCCGGCTCTTTTTCCCCTTTTTCAGGGCCACCCGGTCAGCTGTCGCCCGTTTCGATTTCAGCGCGACTCTCGATTTTTTCAGGTTCTTCCGGTCCTGCGTCTTGGCAAGCTTCTTTTCATGCGTACGCGCGCTCTTCGAGAGCTTCACCCTGGCCGCGGAAGCCGTTTTCCGTCCAGGGGAGACCGCCACCCGCCTTTTGGCGCCAGCGCTGTTTTCCTGACGGGCAATTTTCTGGCGGATAGCGCTGAGTGCACGCTCCCGTTCGAGCATGACCTGCCTTGCCGAAGGCTCCCGTTCGAACACGGAGTCCCGGCGTACCTGCGCCTGCATTGCCAGCCCTTCTCCTGGATTCAGGCCAAAGCCCCGGTCAAACATGTTCGAGGCGGTCGTCCATCGGTCGGCTTTCGCGCCAAGCATCACCATCAGCAGATCCTTCCGCTCCCTGACCGCACGGGCAATGAGGCATTTTCCCGCCCGGTTCGTAAAACCGGTCTTGATACCGACCGTATAGGGATAGAGCGAGAGCATCTTGTTGTGGGTCTTCAGACTGTAGGTCCTGCCCGTCGACAGCTCCCTGAACACTGCCCGGTCGAGACGGGCAATGGCATTGAACTCCGGATACCTGACGGCATGCTCGGTGAGCAGCATGAGGTCCCGGGCTGTCGTCACGTTGCCTGCATAGGCCCCAGTATCGAAACCTGCCGGATTGGTGAACCGGGAGCTGCCCATTCCGAGCCAACGCGCCCGGGAGTTCATGGAAGCCACGAACGATTCGACGCTGCCCCCGAGATGGATGCCGATGGCGAAGGCCGCATCGTTGCTCGAGTTGACCATGGCCGCTTTGACCAGGTCTCGCAGGATCACCCGATCGCCAGGCCGTAAACCCGCCTTGGTCGGCTCGACAAGCGTAGCTTCTTTCGAAATCACCACCTCGTCATCCATCCGGCCGCTCTCAATGGCCATGAGGCAGGTCAGGATCTTCGTCAGGCTTGCAGGAGAGACGGGCCTGTCGATATCCTTGGCCATCAGAAGGTTCTGGCTTCCGGTTTCCTTGACGATGTAGGAGGTTACCGGTACCTCGACCGCGCCTGGAGCCGTGTTGGCGGCAACCGGAACCGGTATCGAAAAGAGCACTCCCGAAAAGGCCAGCAGGCCAACCAGGGTTCTGATGCTCCGGAAAATATGCCCTGACCGGACCGGCCGGTTCCCTTCGATCCTGCAGCTGGGCATGGGGGCAGAGGATTTCAGGTTGAAGTCTGACATGGATGATGGGTCTGTTGACGTACGTTTTGAATTAAATAAAGTGATGATGAAAAACCTTGGAAAAAACGTATTGCATGCGCTTCACCATTCAGCCTCGACTCCTCCGCTCCGACACATCATCGGCCGTGGCATGCCGATCGAGCGACGAGATCAGCTCCTGGTAGTGGCGGACGTCGAGCAGCACCACTGTGCTCTTCCCGTGCTGGGTGAGCACCAGCGGACGACCGGTCTTCTTGACCTGCCGGACAAGCGACGCCGTATTGGCCCTGAATTCCGATAGTGGCCGTATATCGTTTTCGAGATCTATTCCTTGCATGAGCAATCAGTTGCCGCGATAATTAGCGTACTACAATACGTATCATCAATTGTACGCATTTTTGTACAATTCCAAAAACAAAGAGGCCGAAACCGGACGCCAGGAGCTGTGGCGCCGGTATCAGCCGGGATCAAAGGGCCGTAAGGGCTGATTCAGTGATTCAGGAGATATCGTCAGGAGTCGTGAGCGTCGAGGCCTCGGACAGCTTCGGTTTCGGGGTATGAAGATGTGAAACGTCAATCCGTTTGACCTGCATGACCAGATTGAGGGTATTGGTCACCAGCTCCCTGATCGATCGTTTCACATAGCGGCTCCGGGCGAACCGTTCGAAATTGTGTTCGGTGTCTTCGGCGATCCAGCCACGGCTCCAACCCACGAAATTGAACGGGGGAAAGGTGAAGCCGAGGTCGGTGAAGAAGGCGTTGAGCTGTCCGACGACGCCCTGCACGTTGTCCTGGCCGCCGGTCACGATAAAGGAGGCCACCTTGTTCCTGATGAGCACCCGGTCGTTGAGGGTTATCTGGTTCTGGACCGTGTTCAGGCGTTCGGCCATCTTGTAGTAGAGCGAGGAGGCGTTGCCCCACCGGATAGGCGTGGCAAGGATTACGGCGTCGGCCCACAGGACCATGGTTCGGTAGATCTCGTTCATGCCGTCGGACGGGTCCATCTCCGAAATGGAGCAAGGCCAGGTGCAAGCCTGCTCATGGCGGCTGTAGTAGCCTTCGCAGTGAC
>JAAXXR010000027.1 GCA_013334335.1 Chlorobiaceae bacterium | reverse complement strand
CACACGCAGTTGCACATACTCAGGCAAGAACAGCAACGCAAAAGAAGCCGGGTGATCAGCTCGTGAAGGGAGGAAGGGGAACGTATGGGCAGCTCCAGAAGGTTAAGGCTCTTGTATCGGAGATATAGGGCGAACAGATCAGGTAATCATCAATCGAGACGAACATGGCTGACGAGATCGCAGACCTGACGCTGGTGTTCGAAGGAGAGGCCGGTCAGGGGATCCAGACCGTATCGGCCATCATGTTGCCGGTCCTGAAAGAGAACGGATACCAGGTGTTCTGCTGCTCGGAGTACATGTCGCGGATCCGTGGCGGCAGCAACACGACGGAGATCAGGATCACCAGCAAAAAAAGAGCTGCGTATGTGTCACGCATCGACGTGCTTATCGCCATGTCCCCGAACGGCTTCGACCGGCTTCATGATCGGATCAGACCGGAAACGCTCGTGCTCGCCGAACGGGATCGAATGACCGGTACCTGGCCGGTAAATGGTGTCGACATGCCTGTGAGCAGGCTGGCCGCTGAAGCAGGAGGAGCCATGTACGCCAGTACCGTCGTGGTCGGAGCAGCCTTCTCCCTGCTCGGCCTGCCCGAAGACAAGGTCGCCGACTGCATGGAAAAACAGTTCCGGGACAAGGGCGGGGATATCGTACGGCACAACCAGCGCGCCGCCGGGCTCGGGTATGCTTTCGTCAGCCAGCTTTCCGCCGCTCTTCGCCCGCCCCATCCCGGCCCAGCTTCAGAAGGGGCAGGGCGCGAAACGCTGCTGATGGACGGCACCTCGGCACTGGGCATCGGCTCGGTCATGGCCGGCTGCAATTTCATCAGTTCATATCCGATGTCGCCCGGAACGGGCCTCCTGACCTTCCTTGCCGGACACGCCAAGGAGTTCGGCATCGTGGTTGACCAGGCAGAGGACGAAATCGCCGCGATCAACGCCGCCCTTGGCGCCTCCTATGCTGGGGCCCGTGCGGTGGTGACCACCTCAGGGGGCGGGTTCGACCTCATGCAGGAAGGGGTCAGCCTCGCCGGCATGATCGAAACTCCGATAGTCATCCATATCGGGCAGCGTCCTGGTCCCGCCACCGGCTTGCCGACACGCACCGAGCAGGGTGACCTGGCGCTCGTGCTTCACGCCGGCCATGGCGATTTCGCGAGGGCCGTTTTCGCCCCCGGCACCCTGGCCGAAATCGTCGAGTGCACGCAACGCGCCTTCAACCTCGCCCAGCAATTCCAGATTCCCGTCTTCATCCTGACGGACCAGTACCTGCTCGATGCCGTGAGTACGATCGACGAGGCAGAGCTACACCAGCTGTCCGTCGAGCAGGGGATCGTGGAAACCGATCCTGACTACCAACGCTATCGGCTCACCACTGACGGGTTGAGCCCCCGCGGGGTTCCGGGTTTCGGCAACGGGATCGTCCGGGTGGATTCGGATGAACACGACGGGAGTGGGGTGATCACCGAAAGCTTCGAGATGCGACGGTTCATGGTTGAAAAACGCCTGAAACGGTTGCGACCACTCAGAGAAACCGCCTTGCCAGCAACTCCGTCAGGAGCGATTGACACAGCCCGCACCATCCTGGTTTGTTGGGGTTCGAACAGGGGAGTGGTCGAAGAGGCGCTCGAACTCATCGGCGCCCCGGATCTGGCCGCCCTGCATTTTTCCCAGGTGTTTCCGTTGCACCCGGCAAGCCTCAACCTGCTTGCGGATCGCAGGATCATGGTCGTCGAAAACAATGCGACCGGTCAGTTCTCTGACCTGCTTGCCCTCGAACTTGGACGGCCAGTTGACCGCCGGCTCCTGAAAGCGACCGGTGAACCTTTTGCCGTAGAGGAGATCCTTGCGGCCCTGAAGGGAGAACTCCATGAATAATCATCCTCCGACCTTCGACATGCCGCCGGGAACCGATGTGGCTTGGTGTCCGGGGTGTGGCAACCATCGGCTGCTCGATGCCGTGAAACTTGCCCTGGTCGACCTCGGCATCGAGCGTCGGCGGCTCGTGATGGTTTCCGGGATCGGGCAAGCGGCCAAGGCTCCCCAGTACCTCAAGGTGAACATGTTCAATGGCCTGCATGGCAGGGCGCTTCCTGCGGCCTTCGGGATCAGGATGGCCAATCCCGAGCTCGTCGTCGTGGTCGAATCCGGAGATGGCGACCTGTATGGCGAGGGTGGTAACCACCTGCTGCACGCCATTCGCCGGAACTATGATGTGACGGTCATCGTGCATGACAATATGGTGTACGGGCTCACGAAAGGCCAGGCGTCGCCGACCTCCAGGAGGGGGATGAAGACACCCGTCCAGACAACAGGCGTCATCCCGGATGCGTTCAACCCCATGGCCGCCGCGATTGCGCTCGATGCACCGTTCGTGGCCAGGGCGTGGGCTGGTGACGTGGCTCAGACCTCGGCGCTTATCAGGGAGGCCATCTCGTTCAGGGGCTTTGCGCTCGTTGACATCTTCCAGCCCTGCGTCGTGTTCAACAAGCAGAACACCTGGCAGTGGTTCCGCGATCACACCAGCCCGATTCCCGAAGGCCACGATCCGTCGGACCGTGTCGAAGCCTTCAGGCTTGCTCTCCAGGAAGATCCGTTCCTGTTGGGTGTGCTGTACCGCCATGACGGGAAAGCCCTTTATGAAGAGCTCGCTCTTCCTCTCCCTGGACCGCTGTATGCCCGAACGACTCCCGATGCGTCGAAGCTTCGGGGTTTGATTGACCACTTCAGATGATTCGAAAACGTCACCGGACCAGGAAACCATGACCGGACCAACCAGACATGTCTTCGCTTCCGACGAGCCCCCGGAGATCCAGGTCAGATCGCACGACCGATACCACGACGTGATGCGTGCCTGTGGCTCGCTTGCTCCGCTGGTCACTGCCGTAGTGCATCCGGTCACCGAGTTCGACCTGGTCTCGGTGCAGGACGCCGTCGGCGAGAGGTTGATACAGCCCGTGCTCGTCGGCCCTCAATCACGGATCAGGAGAGCCGCACAGGACGCCGGGATCGATCTCACCACCTGGCAGATCGTCGATGCCGAGCACAGCCACCAGGCTGCTGAAAAGGCGGCAGGACTCGCCGCAGCCGGCAAAGTTCAGGCAATCATGAAAGGAGCCCTGCATACCGACGAACTGCTCGCGCCTATCGTTGCCCACGGCTCAGCGCTTCGTACCGAACGCCGGCTCTCCCACTCCTATGTCATGGATACGGCAGGCTACCACAAATGGCTCATCGTCACCGACGCCGTCGTCAACATCGCGCCCGACCTCTGCGCAAAGGCGGACATCTGCCGGAATGCCATTGATGTCTGGCACTCCATGACGGGAGAACGACGGCTTCCGAAGATCGCGGTGCTGGCCGCCGTCGAAGTGATCAATCCTGCCATGCAGGCCACGCTCGACGCGGCGGTTCTGTGCAAGATGACCGAGCGGGGACAGATCAAGGGATGTGTCATCGATGGACCGCTCGCCTTTGACAACGCCATCGACCGGGAGGCTGCGCAAAAAAAAGGGATCGTCTCAGAGGTCGCTGGTGACGCCGACATCCTGCTGACGCCGGACATCGAGGCCGGCAACATCCTGGCCAAGCAGCTTACCTTCCTCGGCCACGCCGACGCGGCAGGTATCGTCATGGGCGCACGCGTGCCGGTCATGCTCACCAGCCGTGCAGACAACCTCCGTTCACGGCTGCTCTCCTGTGCGCTGGCCGTGCTTGCCGCTCAGGCCCGCCGGGAGGGACGAATCAGATAAGAGACATGTTGATTGCATATAAAATATTATAATTTAATATTATATGGATATAAATCGAGACATGTTCAGGGTATCCGAAGGGGAGCATGTTGATCTGGAAAAGCGTCCGACGATGATCGGAGCGCTCTACGGCGATAAACGCGAGTACCGGGAAATGCTTGCGGCACATGTCGAGCAACTGAGCCGCCTGCAGCAGGTTCACTACGCTGACAACCGCTATGCCGTGCTGCTGATCTTCCAGGCCATGGACGCGGCAGGCAAGGACAGCATCATCAGGCATGTCATGTCGGGAATCAATCCCCAGGGTTGCCAGGTATTCAGTTTCAGGCATCCGTCGCCCGAAGAGCTCGATCACGATTTTCTCTGGCGCACCAATCGCTGCCTGCCCGAACGGGGACGGATTGGCATCTTCAACCGTTCCTACTACGAAGAGGTGCTTATCGTCCGTGTGCATCCCGAGATCCTGCAAAGCCAGAACATTCCCGTTGAGCTCGTCAATCACGGAAAGATCTGGGATCATCGCTATCGCTCGATCGTCGATCAGGAAAAGCATCTCTACGTCAACGGCACAAGGATCGTCAAATTTTTCCTTCACCTATCCAAAGAGGAGCAGCGCAAACGCTTCCTGAAAAGAATCGACCAACCCGAAAAGAACTGGAAGTTCAGCGTTGCCGACATCGAAGAGCGGAACCACTGGAAAACGTACATGGAGGCCTACGAAGCCTGCCTGACCGCCACGAGCACCAAAGCGGCCCCGTGGTACATCGTCCCGGCCGACGACAAGCAGAACGCGAGGCTGATCGTCTCGAAGATCATCCTCGACAGCCTTGAGGAGCTCAACCTTGCCTACCCGGAATCAAACGCACAGCGGGCGGGCGAGTTGGCCGATATCCGCAGGCGCCTGATTGCGGAAGAGGGTACATAACCGAACGTGGTGTCGAACGGTCCGGAGGCAACTTCCCTTCACTGGTATTAATTGTTGTATAATATAAATTATGTAAAGTTATAGTATCGGCACCGTTGTCGAAAGAACCGACAGGAACACCTCTGGCTGCCGTCGAAGCGGTGACTCCCCCTCATATGTTGTTATCATCGCGAGCTCTTCCGGTAACGGTTGACGGCGAGAGCAAGCATCAGGATCGCTTGGGCTCCAAGGATTGATAGTGGCTGCATGATCAGTTCCACTCCGGCTCCTTTCAGCATGACGCGGCGCATGATGTCGACAAAATGCCGGATCGGGTTCAGTTGCGTAAGATACTGAGCCCAGCCGGGCATGCTTTCAGTCGGGGTGAACAGGCCGCTCAGCAGGATGAAGATCACGCTGAAAAACCAGGCGATGAACATGGCCTGCTGCTGCGTCTCCGTCATGGTCGAAATGAGCAATCCCATACCGAGTACCACGAGCAGGTAAATTCCAGCCGCGGCATAGATGAGTGCGTAACTGCCGATCATGGGCACGTGGAAGAGCACTCTGGCGATGACGATCCCTGCGGTGAACTCGCCGATTCCGATGATCCAGAATGGCAGCAGCTTGCCCGTGATGAACTGCCAGCGCCTGATGGGCGTCACGTTGATCTGGTCGATCGTACCGATCTCCTTTTCACGGACAACGTTCATTCCTGAGAGGAAAAGCCCGATCATCGTCACCAGAATCACGATGATGCCCGGCACCATGTAGTAGGTGTAGAGCAGCTCAGGGTTATACCAGCCGGATTGGCGGATGTCGATATCGAATACCGGCTTGACGAGCCGATCGCTTTGTGGCATCAGAGACGGCAGATCGCGGTTGAATGTGGAGACGATCTCGTCGGCATACCCTCTGATCACCCCTGCGGTAAAACCGTCCTCGGCGTTGATCATGAACTGGATGCGCGTGTGTCCGGTAGTTGCAAGATCCTTCTCGAATGCTTCCGGGATCACCAGCACCATGTCCGCATCCCGGCTCAAGAGCACATCCAGGGCGGTTTTCCTTGCAAAGGAGTGGCCGGTCATCCTGAAATAGCCCGAAGAGGAAAAGCTCTCCACGAGTCGGTGCGACAGGCTCGAACGGTCGAAGTCCTGCAGGTGGAACGGTACCCGGGAGACGTCGAACGTCGCTGCGTTGGACAGGATGGCGAGCTGGATGAAGGGCATGATGAAGATGATCGGCAACATGCCGCGATTGCGGAATATCTGCAGGAACTCCTTCTGCAGGAGATGGCCGACGACACGCAGTCCCGCCATGATTCCGGTCGATCCGTTCATTGCAGCCTCTCGCTGAATTTCCGGACGCTGAATGTCAGGTACAGCGCGGTCATGACCACGAGGATGAGCGTCTCCTTCCACAGGACGGCGATCCCGGCACCTTTGAGCATGACTCCCCTGACGATGACCAGATACCACCTCGCCGGTATGAGGTTGCTGATCGCCTGCAGCGGCCAGGGCATGCTCGCAATCGGAAAGATGAACCCTGAAAGCAGCACCGTCGGCAAGAGGAGTCCTGCCAGGGAGATCATCATGGCAACCTGTTGTGAACTGGTGATGGTCGAGATGAGCAGCCCCAGCGAAAGTGCCGTCAGGATGAAGAGCAGCGATTCGAGAAACAGCAGCAGGATGCTCCCCCGGCACGGGACGCCGAACACGAAAAAGGCAAGCGCCACGACCGTGATGACGTTCACGAACGCCAGGACGAGATAGGGCACCACTTTGCCGATGATGATCTGTACGGGTCGAAGTGACGAGACGAGCAGCAGCTCCATGGTACCACTCTCCTTTTCACGGGTAATGCTGATCGAGGTCATCAGGGCGGAAACGAGCATGAGGATCATGGCCATGAGACCGGGAACGAAGAGGTAGACGCTTTTGAGTCCGGGGTTGAACATCATGAGCGGCACTGCTTCGATTCCGGACGCAGCCAAGCCTTTTTCGCGGAGGTATTCACGGACAACCGAAGTCGTATACCCGGCGACGATCCTCGACACATTTGGGTCGGAGCCGTCAGTGAGCAGCTGAAGCCCTGCATGGCCATCGCGCAGCAACCGGTCGCCGAACGCGGGTTCGAACACCACTACCTCGTTCACTCGACCGGAAGCGAACGCCTCCCCTGCCTCACGTTCATTGGAGAGCGTAGCGGTGGCGACGAAGGTTCCCGATGAGAGGAGTTTATCTGTAAGCTCTTGAGTTACAAGATCATGCGAGTGATCAAGAATGCCAACCCTGATTTCGGAGATCTCGTTTTTTATCGCGAATCCGAACAGGAGCAACTGCAGGACCGGCATACCGAACAGAATGGCGGCCGTGCGGCGATCGCGCACGATGTGGGAGAACTCCTTTCTGACAAAGCCGATGAAGCGCTGCATCATTCGCTCCTTCTGGCTGGTCTGGCGAGGCTGATGAAAACATCGTTCATGGTTTCAGCGTCATACCTCCGCTTCAACTCCTCGGGGCTGTCGAGCGCGGCGATCCTGCCATCCACCATGATGGAGACCCGGTCGCAATATTCGGCCTCATCCATGTAGTGGGTGGTGACGAACACGGTCACTCCGCCTGACGCAGCCTGGTAGATGAGGTCCCAGAACCGCCGGCGGGTGACCGGATCGACGCCACCGGTAGGCTCATCGAGAAAAACCAGCTTCGGTTCGTGCAGGAGGGCAACCGAGAAAGCGAGCTTCTGCTTCCATCCGAGCGGCAACGCGGCCAACCTCGTATCGGCAACACCCTTCAGGTCGAGCCTCTCGAGCATCCGATCGCACTTCTCCCGGAGCTCTTTCGACGCGAGCCCGTAGATGCCTCCGAAAAAACGGATGTTCTCCCTCGGGGTCAGATCGTCGTACAGTGAAAACCGCTGGCTCATGTAACCGATACTGCGCTTGATGGACTCGGGTTCACGGTACACATCGAAGCCTGCTACGGTCGCCAGGCCGCCGGAAGGGATGAGCAGACCGGTAAGCATTTTCATCGCCGTGGTTTTACCGGCACCGTTGGCGCCGAGAAAACCGAAGATCTCCCCCGGCCTGACGCTGAAGGAGATACCGTCGACGGCCGTGAACGTGCCGAACCGTTTGGTCAGCTTGTCGGTATGAATGACTTGCTCAGGCATCGGCAGCCTCCCTCCGGGACGTCATCGATTCCATAAGCGCCATGAAGGTGTCTTCGATACCCGGCTTGATGCGTTCGATCCCCACGCCCCCGATCCCGTTCGATTCGAGCCATGCAGCGACGTCGCCCATGTCAGGCGAGGGCCGGGAATCGGTGTAGTGTACCGTAGATCCGAACGCGTAAACTGACGCGGCATGAGGATATGAGCGCAGAACGGGCACGAGATGGTGTTTCTCTGCGGCCCGCACGGCGAACAGTGGTTTGCTGAACAGGCCGGTGATACCCGAGGGGGTGTCGATCGCGAGAATCCGCCCCTCCTGCATGAAGGCCACCCGGTCGCACCGTGAAGCTTCGTCCATGTAAGGGGTGGAAACGAGTATGGTGATCCCGAGCCGCCTGAGTCGATCGAGCATCTGCCAGAACTCCAGACGGGAGACGGCGTCAACACCGGTGGTCGGTTCGTCGAGCAGCAGCAGTTCCGGACGATGCACCAGGGCGCAGCAGAGTGCGAGCTTCTGCTTCATGCCGCCGGAGAGCTGGCCGGCCCGTCGCGTCCTGAACGGTTCGAGCTGCACGTACATATCCCTGATCAGCTCGTAGTTTTCCTTGATGGTCGTGCCGTACACGGTCGCGAAGAATGCGAGGTTCTCCTCGACCGTCAGATCCTGGTAAAGTGAAAACCTGCCCGGCATGTAGCCGATCCGGGTGCGAATCATCCTGTAGGAATCGACCGTATCCAGCCCCAGCACCCGTGCCCGCCCGGCATCCGGCAGGAGCAGGGTGGCCAGGATCCTGAACAGGGTGCTTTTGCCTGCCCCGTCGGCGCCGATAACCCCGAAAAGCTCCGCCAGGTCAACAGAAAATCCGACCCCATCAAGCGCTTCGACCTTGCCGAACCGTTTCGAAACGCCATCGGTGATAAGCACGGCACTCATGATCCGTCGAACCTACCTGTTGAACCGGATCTCACCCGGCATGCCGATTTTCAGCAGGCCGTCAGGATTCATGACGAGCACCTTGACCGCATAGACCAGGTTGACCCGGTCCTCCCGAGTCTGGATGATCTTCGGAGTGAACTCCGCCTTGGATGAAATCCAGGTCACGGTTCCCTGCAGCTTCGTGTCAGCGGGATGCGTTCCGTCGACAAGCACCTCGACCTTCTGGCCGAGCCTGACCCGGGAAATCTGCGTCCCGGAAAGATAGACCCGCAGGTACATGGTGCCGGTTTCAGCGATCCGGTAGAGTGGTTTCCCATAGCTGACCACCTCGCCGGCTTCAGCGTATTTGGCCAGGACGATCCCCTCTGCAGGCGAGCGGACCACGCTTTTCGAGATCTGGTCGTCGATCCGGTCGATCTGGGCCACGACGGCCCTTGCCTGTGAGGTGACCGCAGGCGATTTCGAATCGACCGAGCGTATCTGGCGGTCGATGACCTGCGCCCTGTCCTGGACATCCTCAAGTTGTCTTGCAGGCACGGCCCCTTCGCTGACCAGCCTGCGGTAGCGATCCAGGTCTTTCTGGATGTTGCGGCGCTGCTGGCGGTAGACCTCGGCTTCAGCGTCGATCGACGGCTTCTGTTCAAGCAGGGCCTTGAGCTGCGCCCGCAACTGACGGCGATCAAGCGCGAGCTGGGTCGTGTCCACCACGGCGGTAATGTTGCCTATCCGGAGTCTCGTCCCTTCCTCGACATCGTATTTCAGCAGCTTGCCCGGCGTTTCCGAAGAAACGACGATCTCGGTCGCCTCGAAGTTGCCGTATCCGTCCGACCGCTGATCGCCGCCGCAGCCTCCCGGCAGGGCGAGGAGCAACAGCGCGACAAATCCGCCCACACCCTTGTTCATGGCTGTTCCGCTCCCCTGCTTGTCTGACGCTTCTCCGGCAAGGCTCCAGGTCCAAGCATCTCGGCCATCCATCCAGGAATGGAGCTGCGCCGCTCGTCGAGAATCTGTTCGAAACGCTTGTCATCGAAAGCCCCGAAAGCCTGGATCGCCTGACGGGCGATGAAAGGAAAAGCGCAGAATGCCAGGAGGTTGATGACGAACTGTTCCACAGCGATGTTACGGTAGCGGCCTTCGGCGACTCCGGCTTCGAGCTGCCGATTCAGCTTGCCGAGGTCCAAAAGGCCGCTTTCACCAGCAAATTTCCTGAAAACGGCCGGGTTTCGGTGCATCTCCTGGATCACGAAACCCGGCATGAAGGGGTGGCTTGAAACCATGCTGAAGTAGGCCTCGACAAAGGCGTCGATCTTCTTCTCGAGCGCCATCTCCGAGTTGAGCACACCGACCAGGGGTGGTAGCAGTCGTTGGAGGGCGGCCACGAAAACCGCGTCGAACAGACGGGCCTTGCTCCGGTAGTAGTAGTGCACCAGTGCCTTGTTGATGCCGGAGCGGTCCGCGATCTCCTGCATCCGGGCGCCATCGAAGCCCCGGAGGTAGAAGATCTGTTCCGCGTTGCGCAGGATGAGTTGCTCGGTGCCCGTATCTTTCTGCATGGTATTGGCCGCTTGGTTTAACCACAAGGTTAACATAAAAAAAATCAAATGGCAAATCCATCGCCGGGATGTCGACAGGCCGATGCTCAGGGGGGCGTGTTGCCTGCCGCTCCGGCAGGCGGAGGTTTGATGACGTTCGGCACTCCGGCTGCCCCCGTATAGAAGACGACGAGCCTCGTGTCCCCGGCGCCGGTATTGACCCCGTTGTGCTGCAGATTGGTGACCTCGATGATCGGATCGCCCTTCCGGAAACGGTGGCGTGTACCGTCACGGAGTTCGATGGACAGCTCCCCTTCGAGCAGGTAGGCATAGACCGGAATGGGATGCTCGTGCCAGCCGGTCGAACCTCCGGGAGGAAAGGTCACGGTTGCCACGGTGACCTGCGGCTCGGCGGTTTTCGGATAAGCGACGACCTGGCCGTTGTACGCTTGCGTGGTGAAAAGGAGTTTCTCCACCCTGACGTCGGCATACTCTCTGGCCGACGAACGGCCGGGCACCAGCAAAACGAGCGCGACAAGCGCAGTGTTGAATCCGGATCGCATCGGCTTGCAGGAAAAGGGGTTGATTGAGACGCTGTCCACGCTCAGGGTTTCATGATTCCTTTGAGATCCCTCCAGCCCAGGTCAATCTGGGTGTAGCCGTAGACATAGGCGGCGATCTCGTAGGGATTGTAGTGGAACATGATGCCTTTGTCGGTAAGCGCGAAATTGTCGTTATGACGGATCACGTTTTCGAACAGTGTGCCTTGCTCGCTGTCGAGACGATCGGTGGCCGACAGTCCCTTGATCTGCCTGAAGCGTCGATCGATCAGGGCGTCAAGCCGGTGCTCGAAGCCCGGCACGAACAGGTCGCGGAGTGAGAGTTGCCTGCCGCTCTTCGTGTCGAACACGAAACAGGAGCTGGTCCCGATGCCATGGGCACCGCCGGTGTAGGCGTCGGTCGAGATCACGACGGTCAGCCGACCGGACCGGTTCAGCACCACCTCGCCGAGTGTCTCGGATTGCCAGGGCATGCCGTCCGGCATCTCTTTCCTGAAGGTATCGAACTCCCTGATGAAGGATTCGGCGGCGGCTTCCGGAGAAAGCGGTGGCGTCAAGGGTTTCGACCGATCACTTCCGGTGACCGCCGCTTGCAGGATACGGTTGATCGAGCGGACCTCCCCGGAGCCGGAAAAGACCGGATAGGAGCATTTCCAGTAGGTCTCGTCGGTCAGCGTTGAGTGCCGTTCGACGCTTTTCATGGTGAAGCTCAAGGAGGCGGGCGCTTCCGCATCGGCGCAACGGATAAAGGGAGCGCCGAGCAGCATGACGATGGCGGCCAGTAGTGCCAGCATGAAACGGATCGGATGTTGCCGCATAGAGGTTGGAAAGCGTGTTGGCGAAGGGTTGACGTTGTTCATGAAAGGTAGCGAATTTCCATTTTTTCCGACACATCCTCGTTTCGTTATCCGATCATGATCGATGACGCTTCGTGCTGGCAATGGAATCGACATGAATAGCGTATATTCACGAATTCAGATCACGATGCTCAGTTCCGATACCATCCCTATGCAGAAAACTCCCGGCCGGAAACCAGATTGGCTCAAGAAGAGGATAAACACTTCCGGCACTTCGTTCGCCGCCACACGCCAGCTTCTCAGCCACCACAGCCTGCATACCGTCTGCCGCTCGGCCATGTGCCCGAACCTCCAGGAGTGCTGGTCGAAAGGCACCGCAACCTTCCTCCTGCTTGGAGATGTCTGCACCCGGTCGTGCCGGTTCTGCGCAGTGGGCACGGATGCCCATCCGTCACCCCCCGATCCCCGCGAACCCCAGAAGATCGCCGAAGCGGTGAAGTCAATGAAGCTTCGTCACGCCGTGCTGACGAGCGTGAACCGGGACGACTTACCAGATGGTGGAGCCGGTCAATGGGCCGAAACCGTCAGGGCGGTCAGGGCGATGAGTCCCGGCGTGAGCATCGAATGCCTCATCCCGGATTTCGGAGGCGACGAGCGTTCGCTGGTGACCGTCATGGCCGAGGCGCCGGAAGTGCTCAATCACAATATCGAGACCGTTCCTTCGTTGTACGGGAAAGTCCGTCCCCAGGCGGACTACGCCGGATCGCTTGCGGTGATTGGGCTGGCCAAGCAGCGATTCAGGCTCGCCACCAAATCGGGAATGATGGTCGGCATGGGCGAAACCACCGGGGAGGTCGAGGCCTCGCTCCAGGATCTCCGCCGTCACGGTTGCGACATGGTCACCATAGGCCAGTATCTCCAGCCCACCGTGGCGCACCTGCCGGTCGAACGTTACGTCACTCCCGAGGAGTTCGAGCATTACCGGATAGTGGCCGAAAAGGCCGGTTTCCGTCACATTCAGTCAGGCCCTTTCGTGAGAAGTTCGTATCATGCAGAATCGTTCGAACCGTAAGCAACTCTTTCATCAACAACATCAATTCTGAACATACCCATGGCACTCCCGGCACCGTTGCAGATTTACGCCTATTGGTTCATCGCCTTTCTGATCGGCGTTCTCTTCTTCCGCAAGGATATCGTTTCGTTCAACCCGGTGTTTGACACGAGACGCAAAGTGCTGCTGGCTCTCTCGGTCGTGATTCTCGCTGCCAACATCTACGTCTACTCCAACTCGACCACAGACGGCGGCCGGACCTTCGAACCGCTGAGCGCCCTGATCTTCAGCATCGGCAACGGCTTCGCCGAAACCTTCATGTTCTACGCCGTGTTCCGGCTTGGCCAGGTCATCGTCGGCAAATTCACCCCGAACCAGTGGGCAGGATTCGCCGTGGGCTTCCTGTTCTTCATGATCTACAGTGGACTGATCCACGGACTTTTCTGGTTGCCGATCCTGCCGGAGCATGTCGTCCAGACCAGCCCCTTCAAGCCCTTCTTCATGCCGGTCCAGCTCATGATCGCCACCAGCTGGGCACTCGCCTTTTTCTGGTATCGCGATATCCGGACCGTGTTTGTGTTGCACGCACTGGTTGACCTGACCATG
The DNA here is from genome assembly GCA_013334335.1 of Chlorobiaceae bacterium. GTDB lineage: Bacteria > Bacteroidota > Chlorobiia > Chlorobiales > Chlorobiaceae > Chlorobaculum. Next base: position 12,114 of record JAAXXR010000027.1, on the reverse strand, counting down.
ATCTGGAACGTCAAGTTTTCCATGTTTTACTGATGCGGATGAATGTATTCGAGGGTATCGTGCTGGTTGCCGGCGCCACCGGCCGCACCGGGCAGCAGATCGTCCGGCGCCTTGTGGCGCACGGCATCGATTATCGCCTGTTCGTCCGTTCAGGCTCGAAAGCCGTGGAGTCGTTCGGCCCTGAGTGTGTGGACCGTCTCGTGATCGGATCGATCGAAAATACGGCTGAAGTCGAAGCCGCCGTCAAGGGATGCAGCGCAGTCATTTCGGCTGTCGGGGCCTACGTCGCCGATGCGGATGCTCCTCCCCCGTCGGTCATCGACCGGGACGGTATGCGCGTCCTCGCGACGATTGCCCGCAGGGCCGGAGTTGGCCGCTTCATTCAGATAAGCTCGCTTGCCGTCACCAGGCCCGAGCACCCGATGAACAGGTACAAAGAGGTCCTCAGCATGAAACTCCTGGGCGAAAACGCCATCCGTTCCATCTATACGGAGCCCGGATTCACCCATACCATCATCCGTCCGGGAGGCCTCCTTGATGGCGAGCCGCTGCAGCACCACCTGCAGTTCGGTACGGGAGACACCATCACCGGGGTTGTCGACCGGAGCGACGTCGCCGAAGTCGCGGTACTCTCGCTCGCTCACCCCAAGGCGGTCAATGCCACATTCGAACTCATCAGGGGCGAAATGGCTCCCCAACTCTCTCTTGATCCCTTTTTCAGCTCGCTCCCCTGATTGAGCCATGCCGAAGAGACCTGGGGAGAGAACGTTCACCATGGATCTGATGAGCCCCGCTGTTTGGCGGGTTTATTTTGTGATCCCGGAAATTCACTAACGGCACCGTAAGCGAACATCCCGAATACTAATCGCTGTGGCAGAGTTGGCACCCGTAAAAAACCGTGCTCACATCAAGGTTGTTCCAAAAGAAGCTGGAACGATTCCCTTCATGTGAGCACTTCCCGACAGACACCACCGTCGCATGACGGCAGTCGTTAAGGATCAGAAGCCGACCTGCGTGAAGAACTGCACGGAGGTGTTGGGCGCATACTGGCTGTCGATGCTCTTGCCTTTGTGGCTGACGTCGACATATTCAATACCGATCTTTGCGTTAGGCCGGAGCATGACGGCTACCGCCGGGATGATTTTTCGCATCTCGCCATTGAAATCGTCTTTGAGGTACTCGTAGCGGATTACCCCGACGAGCCACGGATAGAACCAGTAATCCCCTTCGAGAGAATACGCGTTACGCTTGCCGTAGTTGATCGTCGTATCATTTTCATCACGGATATCATTGAATCGCGCATACTGGGCAAGCAGTCGCATCGATCCGTAGGTCGCCTCGATGTCGGCTGAATAGGCGGTTTTCGTCAATCCGCCGAGCCCCTCACCGGTCGCCGTCGCACCGCCCTTGCTCGAATGGAAATAGTTGACTCCGAGGGTGACTCCGTTGTCGAGGCCGATATAGTTGTTTCCCATCGTGCCTCCGGTTCCGCTGAGAAGACCGTTGCCTCCGATTTTCCAAGTCGCCCTGACAAATTTCGAGTCACCGATGTTGCCGTTTTCTTCAGCATTTTCTGTCGAATTCCTGCCGATACCGCCCGAAAGTGAATAACCACCACACTCACCGGTATTTCCTACGAAACGGATCTCGGCGCCTCTGGTCGGAGCCGGCATCGTCGTGGCATACCCATCCCGCTTCCAGCCGGGCCTTGCCGAAAGGAGGATCATTTTTTCCGTGATGCCGACTTCACCGAGCACGAGATTCAAGCCTGGCCTGAAGGCCCACATGAGGTTGAGCTTACCCCATTCAATGCCATCCTGGTTGATGGCGAAATCGCCGAAATAGGTAATCTGGTCGGTAACCGTTCCGGCAAAGAAGGTTTCAAGGTCCTCGACGACCCGCGTGCCCTTGAAATTGCCGGAATCACCGTCCTTCGGCGTGTAAGCTCTTATTTTACCAACAAATCCGAGAGATGGCATATTCGGGATATCGGACGGCCATATGGCATCCGGGAATACTTTTTTATAGGCATCCTGGCCAAGCTTGATGGGTTCCTCCTTCACCATATCTTCATCCTGGCCGGCAGGAAACCGGTAGCCATTGTTCCTGAACGCTTCGCCAAACCCGTTTCTTACTGGAAACGCGCTGTGACAGGTTGAACATGCCGTATGATATTTTCTTGCGAAAACAGGCAGTGCAGATGCATCCTGGCCTGAAAAAAACATCGGCACCATAAGCATCGAGGACAGCGATGCTACTGCGATCTTTTTCTTCATGATTCACTCCTGTGGAAATTGTTGAGATCTGTTGAGTTCGGTACGGGAAAACAGTGCGTTCTGATCCTGGGGCCTGTGTCTCTTCAGGGGGTAACAATTGTTATTATCCAGGGTAAGCGTGTCCTATCCCCGGGTCGAAAGGGGTCGGACAGCGACGCACATCTCAACCGTTGACCATCCCATGCAGTAATGAGCATGAAGAGGGCAACGACTCGAACCTCAGGATGCCCTGACGCGTCGATCGTCTTCGTCTATGGATCTGACAGATAAGGAGCGCTCACTCTGCACCAAGACACAAGAAGGACCGGTCAGTCACTGCTGACACGAAAAAGCACTTCCGGAAAGATTGGTGACCCGGTTCATCGACACGGTAATACGATAGCACGTGCCAAAAAGCGACAGGTCGGGCAGATTGACCGGTTAAAGGAGGCCGACACAACAAATCATTATGGGCTGAGCATCATGGATCGCTGGCCACTCAATTCGGGTCGTTATCTACGAGTGGCGTGGAATTGATCGGATTTCAAGAACAGTGGACAAGGCAGGATATCATAATCATAAACATTTGCCACTGTACGTTTGGCCTGACAATAGAATAATATTAAAAAATTCTTAAAGATCAAATATTTCACGTGCCAAACGATAATATTTTAAGTATAATGTAGTATATATGCGTCATTTTTCGTATAGCAGGCTCTTTTGCCTTTGGATTTTTCCGGATCCTGCATCTTTATCGTTAAAACAGAAAAGGGCTGCCTGTACAAGCAGCCCTTTTCTGTTTTAAACCATGTTTCCCTTTCAGCGATGTTCAGGATATGAGCTCCTGAACCTTGTCGTTTACTTGGCCATTTTGATGGCAACGGTTGCGGTTCCGCCGTCGGTGACGGTGACCATGGTTTTTGCGGCGGGTTTGAGTTTTTCGCTCCAGGCAGTGATCTCATATGTTCCTGCCGGTACGTTGGCAATGGTGAACTTGCCGGTCGCATCGGTTACGTCATAATAGGCGCTGTCGACAACGACGACGTAGCCGGTCATTTCCGAGTGCACATTGCAGAGCAGATTCACGACGCATGGCTTGTCAAATAACACGGACTTTGACATGCCCGGGTTGTAGGTGCCGAGATTGAATTTCTTGCAGACGTCAGCCGAAAAAATGTTGTGGTTGACCTTGTCGCTGTTCTTGAAGTCGACGGTGGAGCCGGTCGGGACAGCGAGCACATGGGGCACGAAAATCAGGTTTTTCTGGTCGACGACCCCTTTTTTGGGAGCGATAGGCCCCTTGACCCCCTTGAGATAAACCACGGCATCTTTCTTGTATTTGGCCATAGTGGCATCGATGGTGCCGGTCACGGTACCAGCAGAGAAGGCGCTTGAAGAGAAGAATCCGAATCCTGCCGCAAGCATGGCGGCCTTCAGGACGGTCGATTTGATGTGCATGGATGTACCCCTTTTTTGTTGTGTTGTGTTGTTGTCTGGAGTCGGAAATCAGGAATGGATGGAAAGTTAACAATTATTAAATAAAGATGAAAAAGCCCTGATAAATCCCCGGAAAACAATCGGCAAGCATGGCGTTTCGAGGCCGGAAACCAGGATGCGGACTCAGCCGCATCCCGATAAGAACAGGTTCAGTTTCCGGCAAACTTCTTCACATATGCCACCAGACAGTCGATCTCTTCCTTGTCGAAACTCTTGCCCCAGGGCGGGCACATGTTGGATTTTCCGACCGAGATCGAGCCTTCGCTGATCACCTTGAAGATGTGCTCTTCGGAGAGGTTTTTCATGAACGCCTTGTCGGTGAAATTCGCCGGTTGAGGCGTCAGTGAAAAGCCGTAGTACTGGCCGCTGCCGTCACCTGCTTCGCCGTGGCAGACGAAACAGTAGTGGTTGTATAGCCGCTTTCCCTCCTTCAGCTCGAATGGAAGCTGCTCTTCGCGGGCGGCCACCGCAACCGAATCGGCGGCACTGCCGGGTTTCACTGCCTTGACCGGCTTCTTGCCGCAACCGGTGATCGTAAGTACTGCGAGTGTGGCAAGCAGCGCAGTTTTTCTGATTTGAATCTTGTTGTGCATCACTTTGCCGTAAGTTTCAGGGTCATCAGATAGTTGGTCAAGAAAATCCGTTCCCGTTCGCTGAACCCGTAGTTGGGCTCGACGATATCCGGTTTGAACTTCCTCGGGTTTTCCAGGTGCTTGAAGATGAATCCCGGCTTGAGGCGGTTACCCACGTTCGAAAGGTTCGGGCCTATAGCACCGCCGTCGGATCCTATCTGGTGACAGGCGACGCATCCTTTCTCTGCATAGAGCTGCTTGCCCTTGCCGATCTGTTCCGGCATGCCCACTTCAGCCACAACCGGTACATCTTTCGGAATCTCTGTCGTGACCAGCTCCTGCTGGAAGTAGTTCACCACAACATCGACGTCGGATCTGTTCGTATCCTCGACTTTCTGCTGGCCGAGGTTGAACTTGGGCATCGTGATCTTTGCGGGCTTCGCTGACAGGGAGAGTCCCAGTTTCGGCATCTGCTGGAGCAGCGGCCGGATGACGTCTGGATTAGCCAGGAAGGACCTGATCCAGCTCTCCTGCAACTTGCTGCCCGCAAGGCTGAGATCCGGGGCGTAATCGGCGCCAATCCCCTTGATCGTGTGGCAGTTGGTGCACTTCACATCGGCGATGACCTTGGCGAAATCACCCGTAAACTTGTAACTGGGTACTCCCGCCATCCGGTCGAGTTCCTGACGAGACGGCACCATGAAGCGGACCGGGACGTTGGAGTCGATAAAGCCATAGAGCACCGAGGCCAGTTCATTGACCTCCTTCTCGGAGAGGCCGAAGTTGGGCATGCGAAGCCCGAGCCGGAATCCTCGAGGATCTCTCAGTTTCTGCTTGATATAGCTCAGTCGATCGTTCGATATTGTTTTCTTGAGTTTGCCGAAATCGAGCAGGTCGACCGGTTTGCTGCCGATGGAACTCAGCTCGGTGCCGATCTTTTCGCGCATTTCGTCACTTCTCAGGAACGTGACCCCCTGGGTCTTCAGCGAGGGAGCGACCTGAACCATCTCCATGCCCTGGATCTTGTGGCAACCGTAGCAGCCGTACTGCTGGATAAGGTCCTTGCCCTTCTTGATCGACGCGGCCTTGATCTCGGTCGGAGTTGTGTAGGCCGCTTCCGCCTCGTCATCCAGGTACTCGCTCACGAGGTATTCAACCAGCGCGTTGATCTCCTGGTCCGAGAAGCGGAACCGCGGCATCTTGGTTCCCGGGAAGTATTTGTTCGGGTCCTTGATCCAGTTGAACAGCCAGGTTTTGTTGGCCTTGCTGCCCACTTTGCTGAGGTCGGGCGCATAGACCTTGATATGGTTGCCACCCTTGCCGTTGGTCATGTGGCACAGGTTGCACCTCGCCTGGCTCCACAGGTTCCTGCCCTGCTCGACCAGCTGTTCGTTCGGCGTCGCCGAAGCGTAGTCGACGTCGTGGCGTGTGGTGCCGGACATGCTGAACAGGTAGTCTGCGATGGATTCCGCCTGGTCCTGCGAGAAGAAGAATTTCGGCATACGGGCTGTGGAGAAGTACTTTTTCGGATCCATGAGCCACTTGACCGCCCACGAGTAGTTCACTTTGGTGCCGACGTTGGTCAGCTCCGGTCCCACGTCTCCCATACCTTCATAACCGGGAATCTTGTGACAGCTGTAGCAGCCGTATTTCCTGATCAGCTCGGTGTTTCCGGCGATCTTCTCCGCGCCGCGGAGGTTCTTGATGTCACCGTGGCAGTTCAGGCAAGAGGTCTGCGTCATGTCGCCTTTCAGCATGGGTTCCTCCCAGTGCTTCACGTTGCCGTGTGCCTTTTCGATCGTCGTGGTCGCACGTCCCTGACCGCGATGGCAGAAGGTGCAGCCGAATTTGGTCGGGTCGTGATGTCCCAGGTAGACGAACCCGAGCGGATGCTTCGTGAACGGTTGCTTCTTCGAAACCTGTGTACTGCTCTCGATGCCTGCGTGACAGGAGACGCAACGGTCAGCCTTGTCGGTATCCTTGATCATGTACTGCTTGATTTCGATCGGCGACTTGTCGTTGTTGGCGATCTTCTCCTTCTGGTCTTCGAGCGCTTTTTTGATCGCCTCGATCTCGGCTCTCACCTCGGCCATGCCGCCGGTGATCTTGTAGATCTCCTGCTTTAACGGCCCCTCTTTTTCAAGCAACGCCTTGCCTGCCCGGTCGAAACCGTCGATCTGCCGCTGGAGCGCATCCATCTTGGTCTTGTACTCGGGCTTCTGTGTCTTGGTGAAGTAGTATTCGGTCTCCAGATACTGACCGCGAGTCATCTGAAGATCCTTCTGGTTGTTGGCCAGCTTGACGTGCAGATCGTCAAGCCGTGCATTCAGCTCGACATACCGGTCGTGGACACCTTTCTGCTTGAACGCCTCCTCTGACTTGGCCAACTTCTGCTCGAGCATGGCCAGCCTGCGCGCTCCGCCACTCCTGCGGAACTCCTGCATTGCCGCCTGATACTCTTTTTCGAGCTTGTCGTGCTTCAGCGACTTGTACTCTTTCTGGTAATGTTTCCACGGTCTCAGGCCGAACTCGTCGTCCCAGATCACCCAGGCGGAGAGCGCCAGGAGGATGATGCTCAGGGCCGCGAAGATGTAGGCTCTGGTTTTTGATGAATTGTGATGCTCACTCGCCATTGTCAACAATTTTTATTGATGAACGTATAAAGACTTCGGTTTCCGCTCCGGATCGACTGCTGGTTCAAACGTTGAACCAGGGGGTTATCCAGACATATTTCACCAGAAAGACGAGCCTGAGGATCATTTTGATCGGGACCGCCATCATCGTCACAAACAGGAACATGATGGTGTAGTAACGGGTCATGCCCAACTGCGTCAACAGCTCCGGATTGTTCTTTTTCCAGTACCTGAGAGGAGCCAGTATACCGGCCACATAATAGCCGACCACCGTAACCGCACCGATGATGAAACCGGGAATGGAACGGGAATCGATGCCGATCAACTGCGTCATGTCCCGTGTCGGCTCGAAGACAACCCTCTGGTGATCCCACTCCTGCCAGGGCCAGTACCAGAGCCAGCCGGGTCCCCGGAAAAAGACCCCGATGACGATCAGGAGCAGCCACAGGATGAAGAAGCCGAACGAAAAGATCAGAATCGCATATTTCCGTTCCTCAAACGTGTAGTAGCCGTTCCCTTTCGGGTTGATGTCGATGTAGGGAATCGCAAGCAGGCCGACGACGATCAGCGTTGGCAACACCACACCGGCCAGCCACGGGTCGAAATAGACGAGCAGCTCCTGCAGGCCGAGGAAGTACCAGGGAGCCTTGGCAGGATTTGGCGTGATTGTCGGATTGGCGATCTCTTCGAGCGGGGCGTCCACCGCGATCGACCAGATGGTCAGGAACACCGTCACGACCAGTGTGATGATCAACTCGATTCGGACCAGCGGTTTGAACGTGTCCACATCCCGATCGTTCTGTCCATCGACAGGAAGCCCCTTGAGCTTGAGCCGGTCGTTCTCCAAAGCCTGCTGAAAAGCCCATACCATGAAAAAGGTCACCATGATGATCATGATCACGATGGCGATATTGTCCGGAAGGGTGATGATTTCAATAAATGGATTCATGTTCTCCGTTCCTGTCAGTTGTTTTGAGGTCTTGAAATGCCACCATCTTTTCTGACTCGCCAGAAATGCACGACCATGAGAATGGTCGCTATGAGCGGGATGGCGATACAGTGCCAGATGTAGGATCTGAGCAGCGCATTACCGCCGACCTGTGCGCCGCCAAGTAGCGCGAAGCGGATATCGTTGTACGGCGTGATGTGCAAATATTCACTGAACGGCCCCTGAAATCCGAGCAAGGGGGTCGCAGCGCCCATGTTAGTCCCGACCGTGATCGCCCAGAAGCCGAGCTGATCCCAGGGAAGCAGGTACCCCGTAAAGCTGAGCAGGAAGGTCAGTACCAGGAGGATGACGCCGATTCCCCAGTTGAACTGTCGCGGCGCCTTGTAGGAACCGGTCATGAATACCCGGAACATATGGATCATCACCACGATCACCATGAAATGTGCCGCCCAGCGGTGCAGGTTCCTGGTGATGACACCATAGGGGACCTGGTATTCGAAATCCTTCATGTCCAGAAAGGCCAGGTCGGTGGTCGGATGATAATAGAACATCAGGACGATGCCGGTGATGGTCAGGATGATGAAGGAGAGGAAGGTGATTCCTCCCATACCCCAGGTGAACCTGAGCTTGACGGCACTCTCCCGTACCTTCACCGGATGGAGATGCAGGAACACGTTACCGAAAATGGCCAGCGCCCGGTTTCGGACGTTATCCTTGTAGTCGCGTCTGAATATGGATTTCCATATCAGATTCTTTTTCACCTTGTCGTACAGTTCGCTCATGTGTATTTCAGTTTTGATTTCCTGACATTTACCGGTAACCCCGTTGCCGCTGCAACTGCCGGTCATATTCGGCAGGGGCCTTTTTCGTGCCGTCCGGATAGACCATCTCGATGGCAAACCACGGGCAGTCGATGGCACAGACATTGCAACCGGTGCACCGTTCGCGGTCAATGCGCGAAATACCGTTGAAGTTGCTCTCCGACACGACGATCGAGATGCAGCTCACCGGGCAGACGCTCGCGCAGATTCCACAACCGGTACAGAGGTCGTCGTTGGGAAGCGCCGTTGCTTTTCTCCTGGCGGCGCGAGCGGCCGGAGTACCCGGTTGCTCCAGCTCCTGAACGGACTCTTCAGTAATATCCATGTTACTCCTCTCTCTATCGATTATCCGGTGCTTGTTACGCTTTCAGGAGGCTCTGAGGATAGACCTCGTTCGACTCCTTGCCCGGCACTCCCGGGAATTTGATGGTCTTGTCGACCTGCAGCTGGCCGTCTTCGGCAATGCTGATCTTGAATCGGTCCATGGGCCGGGGCGCAGGACCTTCGAAGTTCAGGCCGGAGATATAGTAACCGCTGCCATGACAGGGACATTTGAACTTTTTCTGGGACTCCAGCCAGCTCGGCGTACACCCCAGGTGGGTGCATTTGGACTCCATCGCGAAAAAGCGTCCGTCCTGCAGGCGGATGATCCAGGTCCCGAACTCCCGCTGATACTGCGAGTTGACCGTACCGGGCGGATAATCGTTCGGAAACCCCACCTTGAACTGAGACGGCGGTTCAAACAGCACCCTCGGGTAGAAGAACCTCAGAAATGCATACGAGTTGATGGCGAGGAATCCCGCAAGCCCTCCCCATCCGACTCGCGTCAGGAATTCCCGCCTGTCGCTGCCGACACCTCCCGGAGCGTCCCCGGGCTCCTTTTGCTCCTCCTGGAGCGTTCTGACATCCTGCATAGGATCTTGTTTTTTACTTTCTGTTGAATTCTATTTCAGAAGCCCTCGCCTCTTCCCTGCTGAGATGCAAGGTCTTTTCGGGCACATAAAAAGGCGTGCTCACATCCGGGTTGTTCCATCGTAGCCTGGAATGGTTCCCTTCACGTGAGCACACCCCCAACACAACCAACACACACAACCAGTAAACCAACCACCACACACAACACTAAATCAAAGAACTGATGATATCAGAAAAGGTTTGCAGGCCGATATTGCCTGAAAAGCCTCGTCGACGAAGTCAAAGACAGTTTCACGTGCCTGAAAAGAGAGACTCGTAAGCGACCGGAGTCGTCAAGCAGAGCCCTCTTTTCAGGAAACCTGAAAACTACGCCACCGGCGTTGCTGTTCAGAACGCGAACTGGGCAGCCAGCGCAAACGTATCCGGCAGGGTGTTCAGGCTCGCAGTCGTATTGGTGGCGGTCCGGGTAAGATGATCCCGCGTGTTATAGGTGTAGGTCGCGGAGATCAGTGCGTTTGCCCTGAGATGCGCAGTCAAACCAGCAGCAATGGTCGGAGCGTTGACTGCCTTGTCACCCGAACGGGCATTGGCGTACACAAGGGTTGCCTTCATCCAGGGATAGAGGAAGTAGCCCGCATCGACGCGATAGTTGTTGTGACCAAGATCGTCGTCGTGGCTGACGGCGGCACCGCACGTGAAGTTGCCGATGTTGCCGGTGATATCCGCACCGTAAATCGAGGTCTCACCAAGGTAAGCGCCGGTCAGGACGCCCTTTTGCGCACTCATGTAGGTTGCACCGACGGCGATATGGTTATCGAGGCCGACGAACTCGTTGCCATAGGTGCCGCCTGCACCGCTCAGCAGACCTGCGCCACAGAACTTGTATTTGGCCCTGACATAGATGATGTCATCGAGTTTGTTGCTGAACGTGGTGCCCTGCTGCGCGAGACCGCCGGTCAGTTTGAACCCGCCGATCTGCCCGGTCACGTAGGTGAACTCAGTGCTGGTTCCGACAACCGGGAAGGTGCTCGAATAGCTCTGGATCGCGTTGCCGAAGTTGAAATCCGAGAAAGCGTTTCCGAAGCTGAGGTTGATGCCGGGTCGGAAGGACCAGACCACATGCCCGGTCGGAGCCGTTGAGGTATTGGTCAGGTTGTACTGGCCGAAGGCTGACAGGTTGTCGCCCATGGTGCCACCGAAGAACAGGGACGCAGCGCCGAAGCCGCCGGAACCGTAGTTCAGCGTCTCCTTGGTGACGACAGCTCCAGCGGGATTCTTCACCTCTTCGGAATAGTTGATGAACTGACCCCTGAACCAGACGGACAAGGGCACATAACCCGGGATTTCGGCAGGCCACGGAGATTCAGGGAAGGTTTTTTTCCATCCGTCCGATCCGAGCTTCAACTGTTCCTGCTTCGTTTTCTCCTCGTCTTCGCCACCAGGCCAGCGGTAGCCGTTGTTTCTGAATGCTTCACCGAACGCGTTGCGTGCGGGGAACCCGGAGTGGCAGGTATAACATGACGTGCCGTATTTCCGAGCGAAAGCAGGAATCGCCGAAGCGTCCTGGCTGGGGATCAGCGTCGGGAGCGCACACAGCGATACCAGAGAGGCAACGGTTAGTTTTTTTCTCATAAATCACTCCTGTGATTATTTATTGTTGATTGACTACGGAACGGGAACAAAAAAGCGCGATCTACTCCAGGGCCCAGTATTACTACGGGGCGTAACGATTGTTAATATTCAGGTGCAGCAAAAGGCTCCTCGTCAATCCCGAAACTTTCGTGTCAAGTGGTACAATTGCCCGTATGGCATCGCGGCCATAACAATTGTTAACAGCTTTACACAAAAAAAAGAATCAGGAACTGGTCAACGATTCAGCCCGCAGGACAACAAACCTGAAAGCTTCGGCGGTATATTGTATATGTATGTATGAGGCAAAAAAGAAACGGCACGCAATTTCTGCTCCCGTAAAGGATAAGGCCGAGTCGGTCGTTACCGACAGGAAAAGCCACTCCTGTTCAGGCTGGAACCCTGTTTATCGGCAGGTGAAAAATCATCTCCCGTGCCAATATGAACAGGTCAAGCAGATTCAACGGTTAAAGAAGGTCGACACAACAGAACTTCAGCGTAGTAACATCGTAGACAGCGCACCGCTCAATACAGGTGGTACTACCTGGTGGGGAGGAGCGATAGTTGATCGGATTTCAATTACAGTGGGGTAAGGCAGGAAGACACGATTGTAATCATTCACCACTGCACGTCAGGCCTTCTGATTAAAGAATATTAAAAAATGTTAACAATTGCAAACATTTTTCTTCAGGGGGAACTTTATTTCCGAAGACTGCTTTATTCGACAATATTACGCTCCACCTTCTCCTTCAGTTTTTTCCAGCTTTTGCATCCGCAATCGCATCCCCCGTCACAGGCTTTCTTGTACCAGTAGAGTGCCTGCTCCGTGTCCTGACCGACACCTCT
>JAAXXR010000084.1 GCA_013334335.1 Chlorobiaceae bacterium | reverse complement strand
AAAAAGGACAAACTGCGGACAAGAACAGCAACCATTACAAGCCATGAAAAAAATCGAAGCCATCATTCGGACGAGTAAGTACGAAGAGGTCAAGAATGCCCTGCATGAAATCGACATCGATTTCTTTACCTGGTGGGACGTCACCGGCCAGGGAAATGACAAGAAGCACAAAACGGAGATCTATCGGGGCACCGTAAGGGATACATCGTTCATCTCGCGTCGATGCCTGTCGATCGTCGTGCGTGACATCAATCTCCAGAAAACGGTCGATTGCCTCCTGAAAATCGCCAGCACAGGCGATGTCGGCGACGGCAAGATCTTTGTCTACAATGTCGAACAGTCCTACAGGATCAGAACGGGTGAATGCGGCGATGACTCCCTGTACAACAAGGATTAGGGTGTTCAATCATCGGCTTAATCAAAACAGCAAGTGTCATAAATCATGTTAAAAAAACTGATATTCATCCTGGCAGGAGTATTCCTGATCATGGGTTTCACCCTTGGCGGTGACCTCTTCGCTTACACGGCTCCGGACCCTGCAGGCCTCCATGCCGGCACAACTGCCGATATCACCGCAGCCACTGCCGGCGCTCCCACGGCCACTGAAATATCCGACCAGGTAGGCAAGAACAAGGTTGCGATCAATATGGTCTGGGTCCTGATCACCGGATTTCTGGTCATGTTCATGCAGGCAGGCTTCGCCATGGTGGAATCTGGCCTGACCAGGGCCAAGAACGCCGCCCATACCATGTCCATGAACATGATGATCTACCCGATCGGCATGCTTGGCTTCTTCATCAGCGGGTTCGCGCTCATGTTCGGCGGTGTCGGGACCCTCGGGTTGCTTGGCGGCTATGAGGGACTGAACCAGGAGTTCACCATCAACCTGTTCGGGCACACCCTGGGTCTGTTCGGAACCAAGGGCTTCTTCCTGACCGGTGTCTATGATGTCGGTGTTTTCACCCTCTTCCTTTTCCAGATGGTCTTCATGGATACGACGGCCACCATCCCGACCGGCTCCATGGCCGAACGCTGGAAGTTCTCGGCATTCGTCGTCTACGGCCTCTTCCTCGGCACGATCATCTACCCCCTCTACGGCAACTGGGTATGGGGTGGCGGGTGGCTCGCTACGCTTGGCAAGGAGTTCGGCCTGGGTCACGGACACGTCGATTTCGCCGGATCCTCGGTTGTTCACATGACCGGCGGCGTTCTGGCGCTGGTTGGGGCGATCATCATTGGGCCCCGAATCGGCAAGTACAACAAGGACGGGTCGCCGAACGCCATTCCCGGCCACAACATCCCCATGGCCATCGTCGGCGCGTTCATCCTTGCATTCGGATGGTTCGGATTCAACCCCGGTTCGACCCTGGCCGGCACTGACCTGCGCATCAGCGTGGTGGCGGTCAACACCATGATCGCATCTGCAACAGGCGCCATGTCCTCGATGCTCTACATGTGGTGGTTCAAGACCAGGAAACCCGACCCGACCATGATGATCAACGGCCTGCTCGCCGGACTGGTCGCCATCACTGCCCCATCAGCATTCGTCAACGTTCAGGCTGCCGCACTGATCGGCCTGATCTCCGGCGTGCTGGTGATCGAAGCCGCGTTCTTCATCGAAAAGGTTCTGAAAATCGACGACCCGGTCGGAGCTGTTGCGGTTCATGGCGTCAACGGCGCCTGGGGATGCATCGCCCTCGGCCTTTTTGCCGACGGCACCTATGGTGACGGATGGAACGGTGTGCCCGGCACGGTGAGCGGTCTTTTCTACGGCAATCCCGGCCAGTTCATCGCCGAACTCATCGGCGTCGGGACAAACATCGTCTATGTCGGCATCATCGGCTTTGTGGTGTTCAAACTGATCGACGTCACCCTTGGCAACAGGGTCAGCGTCCAGGACGAACTGGACGGCCTGGATATTCCTGAAATGGGTGTCGAAGGCTACTGCGGCATCAAGCTCGACAAGAACTCTGAAACTCCGCTGTCGAGATAATCCATCTCATAAAACGACTGAAAAGCCGCCTTTCATAAGGGCGGCTTTTTCAGTGATCGTCAAATCATCAACGCTCCGCGTCTGCGACGGAACATGGCCATGACACCAGACCTCACCGATTTCAAGAATAAAGCGCATGATGCAATCCGCGCGTTCTGGGGAAACCCCGACACCCTCCTGACGAAACAGACGGAACCGTCAGCACCAGATCCTGGAAGATGGCGCAAATGCAAACCAGGGAAAAACATGGAGGGCTTTCTCGATCTGATGTCGGGCGTTGTCGAGGCCAACGGCCTCGGTGATGCCGACATTCACCGGAAGAGCGGTTCGCTGACCCTCCCGGGATATTTCCGGCCAACGAAGTTCTGGGATCTCCTGGTCATCCACAAAGGGCGGCTCATTGCGGCCCTGGAACTCAAGAGCCAGATCGGCCCATCATTCGGCAACAACTTCAACAGCAGGATCGAGCAGGCCGTGGGCAATGCTCACGACTTCTGGAGCGCTTACAACAACGGGGCTTTCGGAGACCAACCGCGCCCGTTTATCGGTTGGATGATCGTGGTCGAGGACGCACCGGAGTCCTATGCCTCCATCAGGGAAAAATCCCCTCATTTTCCGATAGGCGATGAGTTCCGCACTATGTCCTACCTCCGGCGGTACGATATGTTCTGCCAGAAGCTGATGAAGGAACAGCTCTACTCTGCGGCAACGGTCATCTCGTCGCCGAAGGAGGCGATCAGTACCGGAGAATATTCTTCCGTCACCCCCATGACCAGCCTGAACGCCTTCGTCTCCTCGTTCGCCGCTCATATCGCTGCCGAGGCCGTCAGACGTGAATGATGCCCATCTCATTCAGGCGCCTTTCCTGTGGCTGATTCATTGAATATTCATAAAAAACAATAGATTGGAGTTCTGAACCCAGTCCTGCCCCCCGAACTCGCAAAGGCGAGGCTTTGCCGTTCCTTCATATCCATGTTCTATCGCCATGTTCAAACCAAAACTGTTTACGGTTCTTCCCGAGCTGGACAAACATCAGCTCAAGAACGACATCATCTCTGGGATACTGGTCGGCATCGTCGCGCTCCCGCTGGCCATCGCCTTCGCCATCGCATCGGGTGTTTCACCTGAGAAAGGGCTCATCAGCGCGGTCATTGGCGGTTTTCTGATCTCGTTCCTGGGCGGAAGCAGGGTGCAGATCGGAGGCCCGACAGGGGCCTTCATTGTCATTCTCTTCGGGATCGTTGAACGCTACGGGGTGAACGGTCTCATGACCGCCACCTTCATGGCCGGTGTCATCCTGGTCATCATGGGGTTTGCCCAGTTCGGATCACTGATCAAATTCATTCCCTACCCCGTCATCGTGGGTTTTACGAGCGGCATCGCCGTCATCATCTTCTCGAGCCAGGTCAAGGACTTCCTCGGCCTCGACATCCAGAAAGTACCGCCAGAGTTCGTTGACAAATGGATCGCCTTCGCGACGGCATTGCCCACCCTCGACATGGCGACCATGCTTACGGGTCTGACGGCGCTGTTGATCATCATCTTCTGGTCGAGAATTTCAAAACAGGTTCCCGGTCCGCTGGTCGCCATTGTGGTCACCACGGTCACCGTCCACCTGCTGCATCTCGATGTCGATACGATCGCCTCGCGGTTCGGCGACATTCCGGCCACATTTTCCGCTCCGTCATTACCATTCTTCGACCTTGCCACGGTCAGGGCGCTGATCATGCCGGCGACGACCATTGCCGTACTCGGCGCCATCGAAGCGCTGCTCTCGGCCGTCGTGGCCGACGGGATGATCGGGAGCCGGCACAAGTCCAACATGGAACTGGTCGCCCAGGGCGTCGCCAACATCGTCTCTCCGCTCTTCGGAGGCATCCCGGTCACCGGGGCCATCGCCAGGACGGCAACCAACGTCAAGAACGGGGGCCGTACGCCGGTTGCCGGGATGGTTCATGCCGTGACCCTGCTCTGCATCATGCTGCTGTTCGGGCCGTGGGCAAAGCTCATCCCGATGCCAACCCTTGCGGCCATCCTGATCGTCGTGGCGTGGAACATGAGCGAACACCATGTCTTCAGGCAACTCCTCAAAAGTCCCCGGAGTGACGTCATCGTGCTGCTCACCACCTTTGGCTTGACCGTCCTGTTCGACCTGACCATCGCCATCGAGGTCGGCATGCTGCTCTCGGTGATCCTTTTCATGCAGCGCATGGCCGGGCTGACCAATATCGGCGTGATCACGGGAGAGCTCAAGGATGAGGAAGAGTCGGACGACCCCAACAACATCGTGAGCAGGGCCATCCCGGCAGGGGTCGAAGTTTTCGAAATCAGCGGCCCGTTCTTCTTCGGTGCGGCATCGAAATTCAAGGATGCCATGCACATCGTCGGCAAAACCCCGGTGATCCGTATCATAAGGATGCGCAAGGTGCTCAGCATTGACGCAACCGGCCTGAACATGATGCAGGAACTGCTCACGGACTGCCGGAAAACCGGTACGACGCTGATCCTTTCCGGGGTGCACGTCCAGCCCCTGTTCGCCATGCAGCAATATGGATTTGCCGATGCCGTCGGCGAAGAGAACATTTTCGGCAACATCGACGACGCACTGGACCGTGCACGCGAACTCCTCGGTCAACCGCGTCAGGGCAGGCCGACAAACTTCGTTCCGAGTGTGCGCAGGGAGTCCCAAACACCTTGATCACCCGTAAATAAGCAATGGGCACTATTGAAGATTACCGAAGCGGCCGGGTGCTTGAAGGCATCGAAATCGCACTGAGAATGCTCGACCGGGATGGTGAGCCGTATGGCATTAGCGCGGAGCGTGCCCATATCGAGGACAAAATACGGGCATTCAGGCCAATGGTCATCTCGGAGGCTGCGGCCCTCGACTTCGTCGAAAACGCCAGGATCGTCGCTATTGGAACACGGGTCTGTCACGCACTGCATCCTGACTCGCCTCCCTCCGCGACGGTATTCCTCGACGAACTTGCCGACGCCATGATCGAAGCCGGAAAAGCCGTGCATGCCACTCCGGAAGAGGCCGGGAATGCCCTGAAAAAGCGACCGCGCCATCCGCTGGTCATCTCGATGGTGTCAGGCGCGTATCGCGAAATCTGCGCATCTTACCGGCCGGACTGCGTTTTCTGGAGATCGGCGCAACAAGGAACTGACGTGTTCGAACGAAGGGGGGAAAAGCCGGAAACCGGAGCCGCCATCACGGATCCCTGACACTCCCTGATCACGTAGCCGTGATCCCGACGGGAAATGCCGGTTCTGGCTTGCCGGCCCTGATCCGATATGGTTTTCGTTGCATCCGGCGCCGGATGATTAACCCTGAATCCTCACCACCACCATGTCAAAAGCTGCCCTGTCGATCAGATGGTTCGC
>JAAXXR010000026.1 GCA_013334335.1 Chlorobiaceae bacterium | reverse complement strand
CTCATCATCTCCACGTTCATCATTTCGTGCATTACCGGGATCCTGATATTTTTTCACAAGGCGGACGGCCTGGTCAAACCCGTTCATGAGTGGCTGAGCTGGGCGCTCGTCGCCGGTGCCCTCCTGCACACGGCTGCCAACTGGAACTCCTTCAAGGCCTATTTTACCCGCAAACCGGCCCTCGCCATCATCGCCCTGGGCCTCATCATCACCGTGTCGGCCATCACCATTCCCATGAAAGGGGGCAAGGGGAACCCGTTCATGAAGATCAGCGGCGCAGTGGCGGCAGCATCCGTTGAAACCGTGGCCCCGGTCGCGCACCTCTCCACCGGGCAGGCGATCGCAAAGCTCCAGAAAAGCGGCCTGAAGGTTGACGACGCGACGAAAACCATCAAGATCATCGCCGCCGAAAACGGGAAAAAAGATATCGAGGTACTCGAAGCGCTGTTCGAGTGAGGAGGACGTGACGCGTAACGAGTGACCCGAAATATCTGCCCGTCACCTGTTACGCGTTACCGCTCGACCTTTATGCGCCATGTTTCACGGATTCAGCCGCAGAATCGTGAAGTTCAGGAACGACGCGAAGCTGACCCAGCAGATGTAGGGCACCAGCAGGAGGGCGGCCGGTCTCGAGACTCTGGAAAAGGAGACGATGGTGGCCACGATCGCCAGCCAGAGAATCAGGATTTCCACGAACCCGGCCAGCGGTGAGCGCATTCCGAAAAACGAGGCTGACCATCCAAGGTTCAGGAAGAGCTGTAGCCCGAACAGCGCGGCGCTCTGGCGCACCTCCTTCTTCTCCATGCCGACCTCCAGCACCATGGAGAGGGCCACCCCCATCAGAATGAACAGAAGTGTCCAAACCGGAGGAAAGATCCAGTCCGGCGGGTTCCACGAGGGCTTTTGCAGCGTGGTGTAGTACCAGGAGCCCGGTTCAGGTGTGAACAGGCTGCCGGCGAAGGCGAAAAGGATGCAGATCGAAACGCAGACTGCGACGGTGAGAAATTTGCTGTTCATGCGATCAGGGTTGTACCTCTGGAGGAATAAACACCTCCGGAGATGATTTCGTTATGGTGCATACCATTGATAACACCGCCGATTACTGATAATTCCCGTCGTATGGATGATTTCCGGTATTTCCGGCCCCGCAGTGCACCCGCCCCGTCAGGATAATGTCGCTAAATGATATATTCCCTGCGGAACCTGAAACCATTGAACCAGATATGAACAAGGAACTTGACACCGCCATACGGGCCGCAGAAGCAGCCGGAGCGATCACCCTGTCCCGCTTCGGAGAGCTTTCGAACACGGAGATCGTCGCCAAGGAGAGCAAGGATTTCGTGACCGAAGTCGACCGCCAGTGCGAAGCAATCATCACCTCGATCATACTCGACAGCTTTCCCGACGACAGCCTGCTCTGCGAAGAGGGTACGCTGAACGACGGTTCTTCGGGACGCACCTGGATCGTCGATCCGCTCGACGGCACCCTGAACTTCATCCATGCGTTCCCGGTTTTCGCCATCAGTATCGCCCTGAGGGGGGCTGACGGCGAACTTCTTGCCGGAGTGGTCTACCAGCCCATACTGAAGGAGCTGTTCACCGCCGCAAAGGGAATGGGTGCGTACCTGAACGGCGAGCGGATCAGCATCTCCGAACGCGATTCGAGGGAAAGCTTCCTTATCGCGACCGGACTGCCGTTCAAGGAGTACCACTACCTCGACGCCTATGTCGCCATGCTGCAGGAGGTCATCCACGACTCGGCCGGCATCAGGCGGGCAGGCTCGGCCGCCATCGACCTCGCCTACACTGCTGCCGGACGTTTCGACGGGTTCTGGGAGTACCGGCTCTATCCCTGGGATTTCTCGGCAGGAGTACTGCTGGTGCGCGAAGCGGGCGGCATCGTCACGGGGTTCGATGGCAGCGATGATGTTTTCGGCCACCACAGCATCCTGGCAGGAAACGGGCACACCCATCCGATGCTGCTCGACCTGGCGAAGCGGCACTTCGGGCATCTGACCGGCAGGCACGGGAATGCGTGATCACTGCCGCGCGGCCGATTTGAAGAGTCGCCCCCGCTTTCGTATCTTCCACCTTTTATCACTTAGCATTTCCATTCATGCTCATTCATCAGCGCACCCTCCAGAACGAGGTTTCCCTCCAGGGCATCGGGCTCCACACCGGCCAGGAGTGCACCATTACCTTCAAGCCAGCACCGGCCAACTACGGTTACACCTTTGTCAGAAACGACATTGTCGACTGCCCTGAAATCCCGGCGCTGATCGACCATGTGGTGGATGTCCGCCGCGGCACCACCATAGCCATCGGCGAGGTGAAGGTGCACACCACGGAACACGTGCTTGCGGCGCTTTACGGCCTGCAGATCGACAACTGCCGCATCGAGCTCAGCGGACCCGAACCTCCGGTCATGGACGGCAGCTCAAGGCCGTTTGCAGACGCCATCCTCTCTGCGGGCATCTGCGAGCAGGAGGAACCGAAGGACTATCTGGTCATCGACGAAACCATCGAATTCCATGACGCCCAGAACGGGGTCGATATCGTAGCGCTCCCGCTCGACGGATTCAGGACCACGGTCATGGTCGATTACAAAAATCCGGCCCTCGGTTCACAACACTCCGGGCTGTTCGATCTCAACATGGAGTTCCTCAAGGACTTCGCACCCAGCAGGACCTTCTGCTTCCTCTCCGAAGTCGAGACGCTCGCCAACCAGGGAATCATCAAGGGAGGCGACGTCGACAACGCCATCGTCATCGTCGACAAACAGCTCGACCAGAATGAAATCGAGGACCTGGCCTACAAAATCGGTGTCGAAAGCTCGCACCTCGTCCTCGGTCGTAACGGCATTCTGAACAATCGCGAACTGCGCTTCCCCAACGAACCCGCACGACACAAACTGCTCGACCTGCTCGGCGACATGGCACTGCTCGGCATGCCCGTCAGGGCTCAGGTGCTCGCCGCACGTCCCGGCCACGCCTCGAACGTCGAGTTTGTCAGGCAGCTCAAGAAATATGCCGACCGGAACAAGCTGGCCCGACAGTTCCAGCATGAGAAAAAAGCCGGCGTCATCTTCGATATCAACGCCATCCAGAACATCCTGCCGCACCGTTATCCGTTCCTTCTGATTGACAAGATCGTCGAGTTCAGCCTTGACGAGAAGATCATCTCGATCAAGAACGTCACGATGAACGAACCGTTTTTCCAGGGGCACTTCCCCGGCAACCCGGTCATGCCGGGTGTACTCATCATTGAAGCCATGGCCCAGACCGGCGGCATCATGATGCTGAACGGCAACGAAAACATCAAGGACTCGGTCGTCTTCTTCATGGGCATCGACAAAGCCAGGTTCCGCAAACCGGTGCTCCCGGGCGACACCCTGGTCATCGAAGCCGTCATGACCAACAAACGACGGACCGTCTGCCAGTTCGACGCAAAGGCGTACGTCAGGGGCGAGCTGGTCTGCGAGGCCTCGCTTATGGCCACGGTCATGCACAAGAAAGCCTGATACATCCTCTGAAGATCGTGATGAAAAAACCCTGGGAACTCCGGGGTTTTTTCATTGAAGGGGGACCTCCGCCGGGCAAGCCTGCGGCCTCGTTCAGGACGGGATCAAGGCCGCGCCGCGCCTTGTTTTCGGGCATTTTCCACACCTTGCCAACAGGTTACCCACAAGTTGTCCACATTTCCGGCGACAGTGCACAGCATCGGGAATGCGGCTATAAGCCATTACAATACAATACCTTAAAAAACGCATAGATTCCGTATTCACTATCCTGTATACAGTAGTCCATATACTGATGTCTCACAAAGCGCATACATCGCAGCTAACAGAAGAAGCTGGGAAACTGCCGGAGGAGCAGGAAGGAACGACAACGGAACGTGGGGTCAGGCCTTGAAATCGAGCCCCTTCATGATGCGGTTGAAACGAACGCAGTACTCGATAAACGAGTAGAGCAACATCACCGAGGAGAGGTACATGAAAAACTCTTTGACGGAGTAGCGCAGGAAGAGCGGATGGGGCCAGACCATGGCGATGAACATCATCGAGACGAATCCGACGGCCCACTTTCCCGGCCAGAGCGAGGTGGTGAGCACATTGTGCCGATGGCGGATCCATGCCGCGCCAAAAAAGATGACCAGGTCACGAAGGACAATGAACAACACGAACCATAACGGCAGCTCACCCTTCCAGAGGAAATAGAGCGCCACGCTGGCAAGGCAGAGTTTGTCGGCAAGCGGATCAAGGATCTTGCCCATATCCGAAACCTCGTTGGTCCACCGCGCCGTCTGTCCGTCGAACCAGTCGGTGAGCAGCGCGACGATCATGATGGCGAACGCCTCCCCCGTCCGCCCGGTATGGAGGCACCAGATGAACCAGGGAATCAGCAGGACTCTCAGGAAACTCAGGAAATTCGGGAGATTGAAGATATGTCCCTGCACGGTTGTTGGGTTTAAACAGTGAGAACGAAAGTCGTCATAACCGCAGAACATGTCGTCGCGACATACTGTACTCAGGTAGCGAAAGCTCAGCGTTGGAACATCAGGCCACCAGTTCCGGGTGGTCATCGACGAAAG
Organism: Chlorobiaceae bacterium; assembly: GCA_013334335.1. GTDB lineage: Bacteria > Bacteroidota > Chlorobiia > Chlorobiales > Chlorobiaceae > Chlorobaculum. The sequence continues at coordinate 21,705 of JAAXXR010000026.1, read as the reverse complement.
CCGACCACCCCTGTCGTTTACGCTTTGTGCCCGTGACCTTCACGGAGTGCTGAAGGCCGGAGGATCCGGCGGCGTTTCGCGCCAGGTCGCAATAGGCGATGGCAAGTGCATCGGTAACATCGTTCGAAAGCTCCTGGTTGCCGAGGTCAAGCAACCTGGCAAGCATGGAGGCGACCTGCTCCTTGCTTGCCGAACCGCTTCCGGTCACGGCCATCTTGATCTCACGCGGAGCGTACTCTCGAACCTGACGGCCGCCCCTTGCGGCAAGTGCGATGACGGCCCCCCTGACCTGCCCGAGAATAAGGGCGCTCCTGACGTTGCGCCCGACGAACGCGGTCTCGATGGCGATACAGTCCGGAACCGTCGAGGCGACCACCTCCTCGAGACGACTGCATATCTGGCCGATCCTCTCGACAAGCGGGGTCGAACTCTTCATGCGGATGACACCGCATCCGAGCATCGCGAACCCCCCATCCACGAAGCGGACGACACCGTACCCGGTGTTACGGCTTCCAGGATCGACCCCCATGACGGTCATGTTCATTCGTCCAGGCTTTGCATGGCGCTTTCGCTGATCTCCATGTTGCTGTAGACCGCCTGCACGTCGTCTCCGTTTTCAAGGGCGTCGATGAGTTTGATGGCTCGACCCGCATCGTCTGCCTCCAGCTCGACATAGTTGTCCGGCAACAGGTCGACCTTGGCGTTCTCAAAAGGAATGGCCGCCTCTTCGAGGGCCTTTTTGGCCGACTCGAGGTCCTTGACGTCGGTCAGCACCGTATAGAACTGCTCGTCCTCACCCTCAAGCTCTTCGAGTCCCGCGTCAAGCAGCAACTCCATCAGCCGGTCTTCCGAAACGGCCGATTTCGGCACGTCGATCGAGCCCTTTCGCTGGAACATCCAGGCGACGCTGCCGCTCTCCCCGAGGGAGCCGCCGTTCCGGCTCATGAAGTGGCGAAGGTCGGCCACGGTACGGTTCCTGTTGTCGGTGGCGGTCTCGATGATCAGGGCGATGCCTCCGGGGCCGTAACCTTCGTAGGTGATCTCCTCGTAGACGGCGCCCTCGAGTTCGCCGGTCCCCTTCTTGACGGCCCGCTGGATGTTATCCATTGGCATCGAGTTCGCACGGGCGGTGTCGATGGCCAGCCTGAGGCGCGGGTTGCCGCCAGGATCGCCGCCGCCCATCTTTGCGGCGATGGTGATCTCCTTGACGAGCTTGGTGAACAGGTTACCTCGTTTCTGGTCTGTGGAGGCTTTCTTTCTCTTGATGGTCGCCCATTTGCTGTGTCCTGACATAAATAGTAAAACCCGATGGTTAGGTGATTCCGGAAATAGCTGCTTATGATAAAAGGTTTATTTTCCTTAAAGTGAACTCAACTCGCTCTGGTGCTCATACAAATTAATCACAACGACAAAGAATGACAAACTGGTTGATCGCATATCAGGGTGAACCCGGAGCCTACAGCGAAATAGCTGCGCTGAGGTTCGGCACGCCCCAGCCCTTCGAAAGCTTCGACGAGGTGTTCGCGGCCGTTCTATCGAAAAAATGCGACTATGGGGTGATCCCGATTGAAAACTCGCTCGGGGGCAGCATCCACCAGAACTACGACCTCCTGCAGCACCAGCCGGTGGTCATCCTTGCCGAGACCTTCGTGAAGGTCGAACACTGCCTGCAGGGCCTGCCCGGTTCGAGCACGGAGAAGGCGCGCAAGGTGCTCTCGCACCCGCAAGCCCTCGCGCAATGCCGCAACTTCATCGCCGAGCATCCCGGCATCAAGGCCGAAGCCGCCTACGACACGGCAGGAAGCGCCAAGATCGTCGCCGACGGCGGAGACCCCACTATTCTGGCCATCGCCTCCAAGCGGGCCGCCGAGCTCTACGGCCTTGAAATCCTGCGCGAGAACCTGGCCGACGAGGAGTGGAACATCACCCGCTTCTTCTGCATCGCCCATCAGGACAACCCCGACGTCTCGCACCTGAAGAACCCCCCGGACACGAGGCAACAGAAGACCTCTGTCGTTTTCTCCCTTCCGAACGAGCCCGGTTCGCTTTTCAAGGCCATGGCGACGCTCGCCCTGCGCAATATCGACCTGACCAAGATCGAATCGAGGCCGTCTCGGAAAAAAGCGTTCGAATACCTCTTCTATGCCGATTTCATCGGTCACCGTGACGACCCGAACATCCACAATGCCCTCGAGCACCTCAGGGAGTTCGCGCCGATGCTCAAGGTGCTTGGCAGCTATGGTGTCGTGCATCCATGATGAACGACAGCCAGTACGACCTGTTCGCGTCCGGGCCCTCCCCGGCCGCGGCAACACCAACCGCCGTCCCGGCGCCAGGGAAGGGCGATGAACGGCCGGGCCTCTTTCTGCTTGACGGCATGGCCATGGTCTACCGTGCGTTCTTCGCGCTCCAGCAGGCCAGGATGACGACCCGTGACGGCCAGCCGACGGGCGCGGTCTTCGGCTTCGCCTCGAGCCTGCTCAGGATCGTCGAGGCCTATACCCCCGACTACCTCGCCGTACTCTTCGACAGCCGTGAAAAAACGTTCAGGCACGACCGATACGAAGCATACAAGGCCAACCGTCCGGCACCTCCCGAAGAGCTCGTCAGCCAGCTCGGCGTGATCCATGAACTGCTCATGTCCCTGGGCATCCCGGTCGTGGTCATGCCGGGGTTCGAGGCTGACGACCTGATCGGCACGGCAGCACGCAAATTCGAGGAGTCCTGCCGGGTCTTCATCGTCACCCCGGACAAGGACATGTCCCAGCTCGTGCATGACGGCGTCCGCATCCTGAAACCGGGAAAACGGCAGAATGAGTTCGAACTGATGGGCCCGAAGGAGATTGCCGAACAGTTCGGCGTACCCCCGGAGCAGTTCGTCGATCTCCTGACCCTGACCGGCGACACCTCGGACAACATCCCCGGGGCAAAAGGAATCGGCCCCAAGACAGCATCAGGCCTGCTCGAAAAGTTCGGGTCGCTCGACCTCGTCTACGGCCATCTCGACGAGGTCCCGCCAAAGACGCGAAAAAGCCTCGAGGAGTTCAGGGAGATGATGCCCATGGTCAGGGAGCTGGTCACGATCCGCACCGACCTCGACGTCCCGCTCACCCTCGACAACCTGCGTTGTGAAACGCCTCCTGACCCTGAAGCGCTTTTCGCGCTCCTGACCCGTCTTGAACTGAGAACCATCGCGGCAAGGGTGCCCGCCCTGTTCCGCATCGCCCCCTCGACCGGCGCCACTCAGGGAGCTCCGGCAGACGACGGGGAAAGCCCGGAACCGTCGCTCGTGCCGGCTTCGGAAGGATCGGTGTACCGGCTGGTCGACAACGACAGCGCCCTTGAGGAGCTCATCCGGAAGCTGGAGAGCTCCACCGGGTTTGCCGTCGACACGGAGACCACCAGCCTCGACACCTTCGAAGCCCAACTTGCCGGGATCTCGTTCTCGGTTGAACCTGGCGAGGCGTATTTCGTCTATTTCGGCCGGGACGCCCTCGACCCGGCAACAACCATGGCGCGGCTGAAGCCGCTCCTGGAGAGTCCCGATCATCCGAAGACCGGACAGAACCTCAAGTACGACATGCTGGTGCTGAAACGGTACGGCATCGAGCTCTCTCCCGTGGCGTTCGACACCATGCTGGCAAGCTACGTCCTCGATCCGGAGGGCAAGCACAATCTCGATGACCTCGCCGCCCGCCACCTCGGGCTCCGGACGACCAAGTTCACCGAGCTGGTGGGGCAGGGCAAAACGGCCGTCGGCATCTTCGACGTCGAGCCCGCCAGACTTTCCGATTACGGCTGCCAGGACGCTGATATCGCCCTGAGGCTGAAGCGGGTGCTCATGGAACAGCTCGCCGCCACCCCGGAACTGCTCCGGGTCTGCGAAGTGCTCGAGTTTCCGCTGGTGAGGGTCCTTGCCGGCATGGAGTTCCAGGGGGTCTCGATCGACACTCCCCATCTGGAGCACACCTCGGAGATCGTCAACCGGGAACTGGCATTGCTCTCGGAGAAGATCCACGCGTCCGCCGGCGAGACCTTCAACATCGACTCGCCGAAACAGCTCGGCAACATCCTGTTCAACGTGCTGAAGCTCCCTGCCAAAAAGGCGACCAAGACCGGCTGGTCGACCAATGTGCAGATCCTCGAGGAACTCGCCGGACTGCACCCCATCGCATCGGACCTCCTCGACTACCGCAGCCTGCAGAAACTCAAGACGACGTACATCGAGGCCCTGCCGAAGATGATCAACCCCCATACCGGAAGGGTGCATACCTCCTTCAACCAGTTCGTCACGGCTACCGGCAGGCTCTCCTCCTCGAATCCGAACCTGCAGAACATACCGATCAGGACAAAACTCGGAAAGGAGATCCGTCGAGCCTTCATTCCATCGAAAACGGGCAACCTCCTGCTCTCGGCCGACTACTCGCAGATCGAGCTGAGAATCGCAGCCGAACTGTCCGGCGACCCGGGACTCATCGATGCGTTCAGGAATCACGAGGACATCCATGCCGCAACAGCCAGGGCCATCTTCGAGACCGAGGAGGTCAACCCCGACATGCGTCGCAAGGCCAAGGAGGTCAATTTCGGCGTCCTGTACGGTATCCAGCCTTTCGGTCTCTCCCAGCGTCTCGGCATCCCCCAGAAGGAGGCGAAAGCGATCATCGAAACCTACATGGCCAAGTACCCCGGCATGTTCACCTCAATGGAGCGAACCATCGACGAAGCCCGCACGAAAGGCTTCGTCTCGACACTCATGGGACGCCGCCGATATATTCCGGACCTCGCCAGTTCGAATGTCAACGTGCGCAAGGCTGCCGAACGTGTGGCCATGAACACGCCGATCCAGGGCACCGCGGCGGATATCATCAAGTACGCCATGTGCACCATCAGCCGAAGCCTCGAAGAGAGGAAACTCCGGTCGGTCATGCTGCTGCAGGTGCATGACGAACTGCTGTTCGAAACCTCCGAGGAGGAAAAAGGGCCGCTGAAGGCGCTGGTGGAACGCTGCATGATCCAGGCCGCCGTCGACTGCGGCATCCGCAACGTACCTGTCGAGGTTGACACCGGATCCGGAAAAAACTGGCTGGAAGCCCATTAGCTTTGATTATTAGAAAAAACTTTTTTTATATTTCACGAAATTCAAACGGCACACCTCTGCTCCGTCACTCAACCGCATACTGAATGTCTTCTTCAAACAGGCTTGCATACCTTGCCAAAAGCGACACGGTCGAGCAGGCCCGGAGAGTGCATCCCATGCGCATGGCGGTTGCCGTTCTCACACTGCTCATCATGCTTCTGCAGCCCTCGCTGTCCTGCATTACGGGCAACGGCCGGCTCCTTGCGGCGGAACCTGCCGCTACGGCAGAACCTACAGCACTGAAAGAATCTCAGGAAGCCCTCCAGCCGGAGAACGAATCGCCCGAAGATCTGATCACCACGACCGAGATGATGATCGAAAAGCTGATTCTCCAGATGGACCGTGAGCTTCAGGAGAGCAGCCCGGCGAAGTCCGAAAAGGGATACGCCAGGTCGATCCTCGCCTCGCTTCCCTCCATCAAGCCGATCATAGGAAGCGTAACCAGCGCATTCGGCATGAGGATGCACCCCGTATTCAAACGTCCGATATTTCACGCCGGCATCGACTTCTCTGCGCCTGAAGGCACGAAAGTCCTCTCCACTGCCGGGGGTATCGTCGTCTCGTCCGGGTTCGACCGTGGTTACGGAAAAAAGGTGATCATTGATCACGGCCTCGGCTTCCAGACGATCTACGCCCATCTCTCCAAAGCTGTCGTCCGCCAGGGACAGCATGTCAAACGCGGCGAAATCATAGCTTTTTCCGGCAACACCGGACGCTCTACCGGACCCCACCTCCATTACGAAGTCCGCAAGGACAACCTGGTCGTCAATCCTACGGCCTACTTCCCGGACGAGAGCCCGGACAAATTCATGACCCTGCAGGATATCCAGCAGGCACAAGACAACAGCCACTCTTAACCTGACCAATTCATCTGAGTTACTCGTATGTACTGGAATCTCGATCTTGCCCGATATATTGCCGATGCTCCATGGCCGGTCACCAAGGATGAACTGATCGATTACTCGAACAGGACCGGCGCTCCACAACAAGTGATTGAAAACCTGCTCGACCTTCCTGACAGCGACGAGCTTTACGAAAGCCTCGAAGAGATCTGGCCGGACTACCCGACCGATGAAGACTTCGGCTACAGCGACGAAGAACCCTTAACGTGAGCGGGGCCCCAATGTTTTTTTTTTAGGCTGATTTCCCGTTTCCTTGCGGCATGGAGCATCATCCTTGCCGTCAGCTTGTTATTGCCCGCGCCCATCCCCCCATCCTGCGGCGAAGCGTTTTCCACCGAAAAGACACAGAAACCGGTCAAAGTCAGCCGCATCAGCATCACCGGCAACAAGGCCATCACCACCGAAGAGATCCGGAGCATCATGCTCACCACCACCAGAAGTTCTTTTCTGGGGACCGGTATTTTCGGCGGGGCGGAGCGGCTGTTCAACCCGGATGACTTCGAGAAGGATATCTCCCTGATCAGGAAGCTTTACACCTTCAAGGGCTATTTTTCAACGGACGTCGACACCACCATCGTCCGCAAGGATAACCGCAAGAAGGTCAACCTCTTCATCCGCATCCGTGAAAACGAACCTTCGCGGGTGGATACGCTCAGCTATACCGGCATCGAAGCGGTGCCCTCCGAACTGAGAAACAGGTTCACCCGCCAGAGCCACCTGAAAACCGGGGATATCTTCTCGGTCGAAAAGCTCATTATGGAGCGCGACCGTTCTGTCGATTTTTTCAGGGAGTACGGCTATGCACTGTTCCATCCCGACAGCGTCAGGATCAAGGTGGACACTACCGGCCTGAGCGCCGGGGTGCATCTCAGCCTCAGCCTGCCCGGAAAGGTCTCCTACGGCCCCGTCAGGGTGGTCGTCCACCATCCGCTCAGGAGGGATGATGAAACGACGGCCCGGAAGTTCATGCGAGACAGCGTGGCGGTGACGATCTACGGCAAGCAACAGAAGTACTCTGACAAGATCTTCGTCCACTCCGTCGTCTACCGCCCGGGCGGCACAACGCAGCGATCGCTCGAACAACGGACCCTGCAGAACTTCGGCGCGACCAACCTGTTCTCATCCATCTCGATCGACAACGATTCGCTCAAGAACGGCAGCCTGTACACGACGATCCATCTCGACCCCAGCCCGAAACACCTGCTCGAGCCGAAACTGCTGGTCGACAACCGTTACGGGGATCTGTTCGTCGGCACCTCCATGGCGTACGAAAACAGAAATTTCCTCGGTGGGGGTGAACAGTTCCGCTTGTCGGCGGAATACGGTACACAGACCTCCTCGAACAACAACCTGCTCGAAAACCTGAACAAGGATGAGTACGAAAAGGTGCGCCCGTACGAGATGAGCATCACGGGCAACCTCTCCCTGCCGGTCCTGAAAAAACAGGGTGCATTCTACACGATCACCACAGAGTATTCGCAGTCGACGCTCCCGGTGCTCCTGTCCAGTCGCAAGGGACTCCTGAGAAGCAGCTACAGCACCCGACCGACACAGAACTCACGGCTCAATTTCGATTTTTTTGAGATCGAACTTGCCCAGAAGGACTCGCTTCGCGGCTTCAGGAAGCTGTTCACCTCCGAACTTGCCAACAATATCGGCATCGACCCCACCAACAATGCCGCGGTGAACAATGGAATCGACAGCCTCCTCCAGAGACGGGTAAGCCAGACCTTCAGGCTCCAGTACAACTTTTCGAACCGATACACGCCATCGCCGCTCCGGACGACCATCTGGAACGTGGCGGCCACCGCCGAGGAGTCCGGCAGCCTGTTCTGGCTGCTCGACAAATACGTCGACACGTCGAACCACTCAGGGTTCAGCGACAGCGATCCGCAGATTTTCGGCACCGCCTATTCGCAGTACGTCAAACTCGATACCCAGGTGTCATTCGCCAAGGACCTCAGCCCTGACCGGCAACTGGCCGGGCGGATCACTGCGGGTTGGATGAGTCCCTACGGCAAATCGAACACCACGCCAGAAGATCGCCGCTTCTATGCTGGTGGGGCCAACAGCATGCGTGGATGGGTATTCAACACCCTCGGGCCAGGCAAAAGCGCCAGCAATGCCGCCTCCAATTTCGGCGCCGACATCAAGCTTGAGATGGGCCTCGAGTACCGCCTGAAATTTTTCAAGTTCCTCGGCCAACCCTCCGGAATCACCTTCTTCACCGATATCGGCAACATCTGGGACCGCACCGGCCCTTACGCCCTGTCAATGAAAACGCTCACGCGGGACTTCGCATGGGACGTCGGTGCCGGTCTGCGCCTTGGCTCGCCCATTGGCCCGTTCCGATTCGACTTCGCCTGGAAAAAACACGATCCGGCCGATGACCAACCATGGAAAATGACTGACTGGAGCCTCAAGAACATGACCTTCAATTTTGGAATCGGCGAAGCATTCTGATACCTGAAAACCCTTTTTTTATCAACACACACCGAGTTGTTACCATTATGGCCGGCAAATCAACACTCATAGCCCCGTCGATCCTGTCGGCGGACTTCTCCGAACTGAAAAGCGCCCTGCAGTTGGCCGAAAGGTCTGGAGCGGACTGGATCCACTGCGATGTCATGGACGGTGCGTTCGTCCCCAACATCACCTTCGGACCGTTCATCGTGCAGGCGATCTCCAAATGCACCAGCCTCGTCATCGACACGCACCTGATGATCGCCGACCCGGACCGCTATATCGAAGATTTCATCAAGGCAGGCTCACACCAGATCACGGTGCACCAGGAGGCCTGCCCACACCTGCATCGCACGATCCAGTTCATCAAGAGCCTTGGCGCCAAGGCCGGGGTTTCGATCAACCCCGCCACACCGGTCTCGATGCTCGAATCGATCCTTCCCGACCTTGACCTCGTCCTGCTGATGTCCGTCAACCCTGGATTCGGCGGCCAGAAATTCATCCCGTCGTCAATCGGCAAGATCGCCCGTCTCGACGCCATGCGCCGGGAGATGAACCCGCAGATGCTCATCGCGGTGGATGGCGGCGTGACTGAAGAGAATGCAGCCGAACTTGCCGCAGCGGGGGCTGACGCGCTCGTTGCCGGCACCGCTTTTTTCAAGGCCAAAGATCCGGCGGCCGCCGCAAGGAAGATCAAAGGCCTCGCCTGAAAACAAAAACCCCGGTTCTCCGGGGTTTTTCATGTTGAGCAGTCCGGTCCGTCTGAAGCGACGGATCAGACGAATCATTTTAGTACGGCCTTTGCCAGTCGTAGCTGTTCAGCTCATCGCTCGAGAGCAGCCCCTCGCCGATCAGCACGGCATCGAAACCGGCCTCCTGCATCAACCGGACATCCGCGCCGCACTTCATGCCGCTCTCGGCGACCGCGATCACCCCTTCGGGCATCGCTGCCCGAAGCCGGACAGAGGTCTGGAGATCGACCGTGAAATCCCTGAGGTCGCGATTGTTGACCCCGACGATGCCTGCACCCTGTTCGAGGGCCGTGTCGAGCTCCCTCCGGTCGTGGACTTCGACCAGCGCATGCAGTCCAAGTTCGTCGAACAGCTGGAGATAATCCCTGAGCTGCAGAGGTTCGAGGGCAGCCACGATCAGCAGCGCCGCATCGGCACCCATGAGGCGGGTGTCGAATATCTGTCGCTCGTCGATAATGAAATCCTTTCGCAGCACCGGAAGCGGAAACGCTTTCGAAACGGCCATCAGGTACTCCGGGGAGCCCTGAAAGTAGTTGCGATCGGTCAGGACGGAATAAGCGGAGGCGCCGATGGCGGCATAACCGGCGGCAAGTTCCAGCGGCCTGAAATCCTCCACCAGCACGCCGCGCGATGGCGATGCTTTCTTGATTTCGGAAATAAGGCTGATACCGCCATCGCGGCTTTCGAGCGCCGCCCTGAAATCCCTTGCGGGGGGAAGGTCGGCGGAGATGTCGCGATACCGGCGCTCAGGCTCCTCTTTGCTGAGCTCGCGAACCTCTTCCGCTTTCGTCCGGAGAATCCTGGTCAGCCAGGTCATGAATCGCTGCCTGCTGCGGCCATCTCCCGAAGCTCGCCCTCGAACTCGACGATCTGGCGGATATTGTCCAGGAACCACGGATCGATGCCGGTCGACTGGTGTACCTCTTCGATGGTCGCACCAGCCTGGAAGGCGTAGCGGAGATAGAACATCCGGTCGGCCTTGGGAATCTTGATCTTCTCGAGCAGGTCCTCCTTGGCGAACTGCCGCTGTTGCTGGGTCATGTCAATCACGTTCATGATGTCCTTGCCGTCACAACCGAGACCCGCCCGGCCGATCTCGAGGCCACGCAAGGATTTCTGCAGCGCCTCCCTGAAATTGCGGCCAAAGGCCATGACCTCGCCGACCGACTTCATCTGCACACCCAGACGGGCATCGACGTTCTTGAACTTCTCGAAATCCCAGCGCGGGACCTTGACGACACAGTAGTCGATCGAGGGCTCGAAGCTGGCCGGGGTCGATTTGGTGATGTCGTTGGTGATCTCGTCGAGCGTATAGCCGACCGCCAGCTTTGCGGCAACCTTGGCGATCGGGAAGCCGGTAGCCTTCGAGGCGAGTGCCGAGCTTCTCGATACCCTCGGATTCATCTCGATAATGACGATGCGGCCGTCCTCCGGGTTGATGGCGAACTGGATGTTGCTCCCACCGGTCTCGACACCGATCTCACGGATGATCCTGATCGATGCGTCGCGCAGTTCCTGGTACTGGCGGTCGGTCAGGGTCTGAGCCGGCGCGACCGTGATACTGTCACCCGTATGGACGCCCATCGGGTCGACGTTCTCGATCGAGCAGACGATGATGACGTTGTCGGCAAGGTCGCGGATAACCTCGAGCTCGTACTCCTTCCAGCCGTTCAGGCACTCCTCGACGAGCACTTCGCCGATCGGACTTTCAGCGAGACCACGGCGAACGGCGTCGTAAAAGTCGGACTTGGTTTCGGCGAATCCTCCGCCAGTGCCACCGAGGGTGAACGAAGGACGGATGATGATCGGAAGCCCGATCTCCTCGAGCGCCTCCCTGGCCTCCTTCTCGTTGCGCACGAAAAAGCCCTTGGCCATGTCGAGGCCGAGCTTCTTCATGGCATCGCTGAAAAACTCGCGGTTCTCGGCCTTGCGGATGGCACGCAGCTTGGCGCCAATCAGTTCGACACCATGACGCTCGAGCACACCTGATTCGGCAAGCTTGACCGCCGTGTTGAGCGCCGTCTGGCCACCCATGGTCGGAAGCAACGCGTCGGGCTTCTCCTTCTCGATGATCTTGCGGACATAATCCGGGGTGATCGGCTCGATGTAGGTGGCATCGGCGAAATCGATATCGGTCATGATCGTCGCCGGGTTGCTGTTGACCAGTATCACCCGATACCCATCCTCTTTCAGGGCTCGGCATGCCTGTGTGCCCGAATAATCGAACTCGCAGGCCTGTCCGATGACAATGGGACCAGCCCCGATCACCAGAATGGACTTGATATCCTCGCGTTTTGGCACTGTTTTCCGCGTTTAAATCTTGGTAAAGTTCAATGTTTCGTAATGTACAAAATTATTCCCGAGTTCCCGACCCACAGGGCAGGAACCGATGGGTCCTGCGGGCCCTGAGCAGCGAAACCGCCCCCCCCCTCTCCGCATCCATTATCCATTATTCCGTAACCCTGATCTGCTCCTGGTGAAAACCGCCCGAATCCCTCCTGAGCCATGCGGTGACCTCACGCGGCAGACCGCTGAACAGCGAGATGATCAGCATCGAGTGGCCGGGGCGGGCAAAATCGATATCGTGGCGGGACGGCACGGCTGTCGAGTTGATGTGCGAGTGGTAGGAGCCGACGATGACGAGCCCGAGGCTCTTCGCTTCGCGTTCAACCTCCTCGTACTCCCGGAAAGAGATCTCAAAGCTGGTTTCCCGACCGTAAAACAGGTCGTTCCGGCAGGGAGCAACCTCGATCACGATGTTGTCGATGTTCCCGCGGTGGTCGACGACCTTGCGTCCAACCAGCAGGCCGCAACACTCGCAGGGAAGCTCCTTGACTGCCTGTTCCTGAATGATTTCGAACTTTCGTCGAGTAAGTTTCATTGCAAACTGCCCTGGATATGCTGTGCTCTTCAGAGGGCTTTCGCGCCGATGTCCCGGCGGAAACAGGCCCCTTCGAAACTGATTTTCCCGATGCCCTGATAAGCTCTGTCGAGCGCCTCCTTCAGGCTGCCGCCGAGAGCCGTGACCGACAGCACCCTGCCGCCGGAGGTCAGGAGCCTGCCCCCATCCTGCCGGGTGCCCGCGTGGAACACGAGTACCCCTTCGATATCAGCCACGGAGGGGTCGACATCGATCTGCCGGCCGCTCTCATAGGCGTCGGGATAGCCGCCCGAAGCCATGACAACCGTCGCGGCGGCGCCGCCATGCATCTCGAACGGCACCGAAGCGAGGCCGCCATCGAGACTGGCCACGAGGGCGTCAACGAAATCGCTCTTCAGAAGCGGCAACACCACCTGCGTCTCGGGATCACCGAGCCTGGCGTTGAACTCGACCACCGAAGGCTCTCCATTGTCGATCATCAGGCCGACATAGAGGAACCCGGTATAGGGATATCCCTCTGCGGCCATGCCGTCAAGCGTCGGACGGATGACCCGCTCCTCGACCTTGTTCATGACTTCAGGCGTCACCAGCGGCGCAGGAGCGTAGGCCCCCATACCCCCGGTGTTCTTGCCGGTATCGCCCTCTCCGATGCGCTTGTGGTCCTGTGCCGACAGGAACAGACGGTACTCCTTGCCATCGGTCAGGGCAAACACGCTCGCCTCCTGGCCGCTCAGGAACCCTTCGATCACCACCTCGTCGGCCGCTTCACCGAAGATCCTGTTCTCGAAAAACTCATGGATCGCCTCAAGAGCCTCCTGCCTTGTCGTAGCGACGACCACCCCCTTGCCGGCGCACAGGCCACTGGCCTTGATGACCTGGGGAAAGGAACCGCACGAATCGAGGTACGCCGTTGCTGCGGCATAATCTCGGAACACCCGGTACGCTGCGGTCGGAATGCCGTTGCGCTTCATGAAATCCTTGGAGAATACCTTGCTCGTTTCGAGCCTGGCCGCCTCCATGGTTGGTCCGACGACCCTCTTGCCGGTAGCACGAAACCGGTTGACGATACCGATCTCGAGCGGCTGCTCGGGCCCGACAACGGTCAGGTCGATCGCCTCCCTGTCGGTGAAATCGAGCAGCGCATCGAGCTCAGTGGCCTTGATCGGCACGTTACGGACCCTGCCGCCCATCATCGCCGTACCGCCGTTGCCCGGAGCGACAAAAACCTTTGCAACATTCCCGTTGCGCAGAGCGGCCCATGCCATGGCGTGCTCCCTGGCGCCGCTGCCGATGATCAGAATATTCATGTTGACTTGTGGAGCAATGGCCTCAAAACACCCTGTGGTTTGTCGGCGTGGATTGTTAAATTACACCAGGCTGAATGCTGGATGTATATAATGCAGGAAGCATCAAAAAAGCAATTAAAAAAATTCCGCCCTGAAAACCTTGATGGCCTGCCTGGCCACGCATCGCTCTCCGTGAACCGTACCCTCAGCCATATCGCCCCGATCCTGCTCGCGCCACTCCTGAAGCTCCTTTTCGCGAGCCTCCGGAAGGAGATCCGCGTTCCTGCGCAAGGCATCCCGGAACCCGGCCGTGGCGTGGTGTTCGCGTTCTGGCACGGCAGCATGGTCACCGGCTGGCTGCTGGCCCGGTACATTTTCCCTGAAACCGTTCCGGTTGCGGTCGTGAGCCTCTCGGACGACGGCCAACTCCTATCCGATACCCTCGGCCGCCTGGGGTTCCGCCTCATCAGGGGATCCAGTTCAAAAGGAGGTGAAGAGGTCAAGTCCGGCATAACCGAAGCGCTGCGCTCCGGAAGCGTCATCGCCGTCACACCCGACGGGCCGCGCGGACCGGTTCATCAGTTCAAGTACGGTACGGTGAGGCTGGCATCCGAGAACCGGTCGCCCATCCTCTTCGCCGACATCACGCACATGAACCCCCGCCTGCTGAAAAGCTGGGACCGCTTCGAGATCCCGATGCCGTTCAGCAGGGTCGGCATCGAGCTGCACCTGCTCGACCTCCCCCCATTCTCCTCCGAAGAGGAGCTGCGCGAGTTCTCCAACCGGCTTTCGGCACGATTCGACCATGCCTGATCACCTCGCCGCCATCCTGCTGGGCCCGGCCGGACTCCTGTACGGCGCCGTCATGAGGGGCAGGAACCTGCTTTATGAACTCGGGGTCTTCAAAACGTGGCGCTCCCCGTTCCCCGTGGTCTCGGTCGGAAACGTCACGACGGGAGGAACCGGCAAGACGCCGCTGGTCGACTGGATCGTCAGATTCTATGCGCATCGAGGATGCACGGCGGCCATCGTCTCGCGAGGATACGGCCGCAGCACCAGGGGGCCGATGGTGGTCTCCGACGGCCGCCGCATCCTGCTCGGCAGCCTTGAAGCCGGAGACGAAACGGCCATGCTCGCCGCGAGAAACCCATCGGCCATCGTCGTTGTGGCCGAGAAACGCCGGGAGGGGGTCGAGCTGCTCATGCGTGAGTTCGCCGACAGGCTGCCGGAGGTGATCGTGCTCGACGACGCCTTCCAGCACCGCAGGATCGCCCGGGACCTCGACATCGTGGTGATCAACGCAGCCGAACCATTCATCCGGGCGAAAATGCTTCCCGCCGGAAGGCTGCGGGAACCGCTCGCAGGGCTCGGGAGGGCCGACCTGTTCATCCTGAACAAGATCACCGATGAACCTGCAGCCGACAAGATCGAAGAGCGACTGGACCCGTTCGGTAAACCGGTGGTGCGCGCAAGAGTCCGTCCGGGCAAACCCGTGGCGACCGGAACATCGTTGGCCGCCGCTCACGAAGGCGGTTCGCTCCATGTGCTGGCATTTGCCGGAATCGGTGCGCCCGAGGGGTTCCTGGACAGCCTTGGAGAAGCTGGCATGACGGTCGTCGCTTCACGGTTTTTCCGCGATCACGAGCCTTACCGCCGGGAAACGGTACTGGCAATCGTCAACGAGTCCAAACGGCTCGGCCTCACACCGGTAACGACCGAAAAGGACTGGTTCCGCATCCGGGACGACCGGGAGCTTGCCCGCCTGCTCGAAAATGCGGGCTGC
Source organism: Chlorobiaceae bacterium (assembly GCA_013334335.1). Lineage (GTDB taxonomy): Bacteria > Bacteroidota > Chlorobiia > Chlorobiales > Chlorobiaceae > Chlorobaculum. Next base: position 6,501 of record JAAXXR010000026.1, on the reverse strand, counting down.
GCCTATCTGCCGATCGAACCGGATATCTACGCAGGCAGAGCACTGCTGGAAAAGATGCTGTTGAAGATCCTGACGTGAATCAGGCGCCGTCCGCCTCCCGGCAAGCCTACTTCCTTGACGATCCTACTCCTTGACGATCTTCGAGATCGCCCTGAAGGTATCTCCCTCGGCAACGCGCACCAGCTCGAAAATGGCCATCTCGGTGCTGGTGAGCAGACCTCCTGCCCGTTCGATGCAGTGCATGCCGATTGAACGGTTCGTTTCATGCCTGGAGGAGACCGCATCGGCGACCAGGTGCACATTGTAACCGAAGTCGAGCAGCTCGACGCAGGTCTGGTAGACGCAGACGTGGGTCTCCATGCCAACGACCAGGACATCGTTTCGGCCGAGCGAACGAAGGCGCTTCATGAACGCCTCGTTTCCACAGCAGCTGAAGGTCAGCTTTTCGTACGGCGCTTCATCTCCGATGAGCTCTTTCAGCGGTTCGACCGTGGAACCAAGGCCTTTGGGGTATTGTTCCGTGTACAGCATGGGCACATCGAGCAGTTTGCAGGCCCTGATCAGCTTGCCGATATTTTTTTCGACCAGCCCGGACTCAAAAACCGCAGGTGCCAGCTTGCCCTGCACATCGATGACGAGAAGAAGCGTCTCTTTCGGTGTTATCATAGTACTCACGGGGAAAAGATTAGAAGTGAAAACCCAGTGTCTTTCGGCACCATTTCTACAAAAGCGTAACTTTAAAGATAGTCATTCGGGAAATTTTTCACACCCTCATATGCAAAAACAACCAGACAGTATCCCCCGGTTCGGCAAACGCGGGGAGTACCTCGTCGCGATCCAGGTGCTGCTCATGGCCGGATTCGCCGTGACTCCTCCGTGGCCGGTCAACGAAATCGGCTCCTCGCCAACCGGTCTGGCCACGATTCGATGGCTCCTGCTGCTCCTCTGCTGGTCAGCCTCCCTTTTTTTCGGTGTCGGCGGCTTTCTTGCCATCCGGAATTTCCTTACTCCTCTCCCCTATCCTGTCGATGACAACCAGCTGGTCTCCTCGGGTGTCTACCGTCTGGTCCGCCATCCACTCTACACCAGCATTCTGCTTGCCCTTGCCGGCTGGACGATATTTGCGCTGAGCATCATCCACCTGCTCATCACCGCGGGAACCTTCATATTCTTCAATCACAAGGCCTCGATAGAGGAAGCCTGGCTCACGGAACGGCATCCGGACTACCCCGGTTATGTCCAACGGGTCGGGAAATTCTTCCCGTCATTCCGGAAGCGGTAACCATTACCGCTCAGTCCCGCACACACCGAACGGACAACCCGAGACCCCTGCCGACAGCTACCCGCTGCAGCGCCGGAGCACCGGCAGATACCTCACGGTCCCACGCCTCGAATGCACCAGAAGGTGTGGCAGTCCAGAAAAAATCGAGCGTGCCAACGCCGAAAAATGAGCCGAGGCAATTGCGACTGCCGCCGAAAAGTGGATTGAACGATATCGCCCCCAGCCGACGAGCGGCAAATTCGCGACCACCGAGAAAGCCTTCCAGCGCGGTCCACTCCCGGTCTTCCGGAATATGCCAACCCTTCGGAGCCAACCCGCGCGGATCGCGGACGGCATACCAGTTATACAACCGCCCGGAGTTTTGCCCGCGAGTTCGTTCAGCAGGGTAACGGCACCAGGCCCCCTCCCCTCTCCTGGTCACATCGTTCCACTCCGCAACCGTGACCGCCTCGCGAACGGGATCTCCATTGCGATACCTGCCCGTGTCGAGGTTATCGGCCATCCAGACCTGGCTGCCGATGGTGACGCTCCGGACCGGGAGCGCTGCGCGCCGGCAGCCGGCAACCGCCAGAATGGTGAACAGGAGCCACGCTACGGAAAGCGTCCGGGATATTCCACACCTCATTGGGCTCCTTCCCGCAAATCAGCCGAGCTGACGGCATGGCGCAGAAATGGCTGTTTCAAAACCGCCGCTTTTTTCATAACATTTTGATGATTCCGCCCTGATAATTCACCTAATTCCGACGACATGAAAAACATAGGCGTCATCCTCTCCGGTTGCGGTATTTACGACGGGTCGGAAATACAGGAAGTGGTCCTGACTCTTCTCTCCATTGACAAGGCTGGCGCAAGTCCGTTCTGCTTTGCGCCGGACATCCCGCAGTACCACGTGATCGACCACACGAGCGGCGAAGTCATGACCGGCGAAAAGCGCAATGTGCTCGTCGAATCGGCCCGCATCTGCCGTGGCAATATCATGGACCTGAAAAAGATCGATTCGGTCGAACTCGATGCCCTCATCATCCCGGGCGGATATGGAGCAGCCAAGAACCTCAGCGACTATGCCATCCGTAACGCCGAATTCGACGTCATTCCCGACGTGGCGAAAGTGGTCGACAGCTTCCACCGCGCAGGCAAACCAATCGGATTCATCTGTATCGCCCCGGTTATCGCCGCCCGGCTGCTCGGGTCGGAACACGTGGAACTGACCGTCGGCAGCCACCGTCAGACGGTAGCCGATATCGAATCGCTCGGGGCCAGGAATGTCGATGTCGGCGTCGAGGATATCGTCGTGAGCACGCAATGCAAGGTCGTCAGCACACCGGCATACATGCTCGGGCAATCGATCGGCGAGGTGGCCGCCGGTATCGACGCGCTGGTCAGGAAAGTGGTCGAACTCAGCTGAAAAGCCTCCCGTCCCCCCTCCCACTTACCCTGCATCCTCATCGTAGGGCACCCCGACCTCCGCCGGCGGGGTGGCCCTTCCGACGAACCCGGCCAGCACGACGAGCGTGATCACATAGGGGAGTGACTGCACGAGCTGCGAGGGCAGCCACCCGGTCTGCACCCATATTTCCAGAGCCTCGGCCGAAGCGAAAAGCAGGCTTGCCAGTCCGGCCCCCACCGGGGTCCACTTGCCGATGATCATCGCCGCCAGGGCTATGAAGCCCCTCCCCGCCGACATGTTGTCCGTGAAGCTGTGCTGCTGGAACACCAGGAACGCACCGCCAAGTGCCGCCAGGAGCCCCGACACCAGGACCCCGGAGTACCGCAGGCTGCGCACATGCACCCCTGCCGTCTCGACCGCCCTGGCGCTCTCCCCCGCAGCCCGCAACCTGAGGCCGAACGGCGTCCTGAAAAGCAGGAACTGGCCAAGGAGCACCGAAAGCACCGCCAGCATGAACAGCGGGTCGGCCAGCACGGACGGAACCTCCATGCCGGCGATCCGGGCGGAGTTCATCGCGCTGCCGAACAGCAGGGTGAGCCCGAAGCGTGTCGCGCCCATGACCAGGATATTGATGGCGATGCCGCTCACAATCTGGTTGGCGTTCAGCGTGACCGTCACAAAAGCATGCAGCAACGAGACCAGGAGGCCCAGCAGCACGGCGCATGCGACACCCGCCCAGGCTGAACCGGTAAGGTATTGGCCGACAGCTGCACCGAACGCTCCGGACAGGATCAGACCCTCGAGCGCCAGGTTGACGACCCCGCTTCGCTCCGAGAACGAACCCCCGACGGAAGCGAGAACATAGGGCACGGAGATCCTCAGCACCTGAAGGATGAATACGACCGCTGCACTTTCCATCATAAAAAAAAGGAATTGGAATACATGGAGTTCCAGTGTTTTTCCGGATAGTTTTTTCTGTTAAATTTCAAATCGAAAATTAGCGAACCCCGACGGCTAATTCTCGATTTTTCTGTTGTTTTTTTCAGGGTTAGCCAGAGGCTTTACCTACTCGTTCACTCCAGACACTCCAGACAAACATGCCGAATTCTCACATTGACGAATCAGCCGCAGCCAAGCAATACATTTACAGTTTTGCTGGTGGTGCCGCAGAGGGAGACGCTTCCATGAAAAACCTTCTTGGGGGCAAAGGTGCAAACCTTGCAGAAATGGCTAACATAGGCCTTCCTGTACCTCCCGGATTCACGCTCTCGACTGAAGTCTGCACTTACTATTACGATCACCAGAAGACCTACCCCGCGAACCTCTTCGACAGGGACATCCCTGCCGCCATGAAAAAGATCGAGGATTACCTGGGTAAAAAGTTCGGCGACCCTGAAAATCCCCTCCTTGTTTCTGTCCGTTCCGGAGCACGCGCATCGATGCCCGGCATGATGGACACCATCCTCAACCTCGGCCTCAACGACCAGACGGTCGCCGGACTTGCCCGTAAATCCGGCAACGAACGTTTCGCCTGGGACTGCTACCGCCGCTTCGTGCAGATGTACGGCGATGTGGTGCTCGACCTCAAGCCGACGGACAAGAAGCAGATCGACCCCTTCGAGGAGATCCTCGAGCACAAGAAGCATGCGCTCGGCATCACCCTCGACACGGAGTTCAACGTCGATGACCTGAAAGACCTCGTCGCCAGCTACAAGGCGGCCATTCTCGAAAAAACCGGCAGGACCTTCCCGGAAAACCCGACCGAGCAGCTCCTCGGAGCAATCGGCGCCGTGTTCAACAGCTGGAACAATGAGCGTGCCATCGTCTACCGCAAACTGAACCACATCCCCGGCTACTGGGGCACCGCCTGCAACGTCCAGGCCATGGTGTTCGGCAACATGGGCGAAGACTGCGGCACCGGAGTGGCATTCACCCGCGATGCCGCGGCAGGCGACAACATCTTCTACGGTGAGTTCCTGATGAACGCCCAGGGCGAGGATGTCGTGGCCGGAACCAGGACCCCGCTCAAGATCGAACAGCTCGCCAGGGAGAACCCCCCCATCTACGGCCAGCTCGACGAGATCCGCTCCATCCTCGAGAAGCACTACCGCGACATGATGGACATCGAGTTCACCATCGAGAGCAACAAGCTCTTCATGCTGCAGTGCCGCGTCGGCAAGCGTACCGGATTCGCCGCCATCAAGATCGCCGTCGACATGTTCAACGAAGGACTGATTGACGAAAAAGAGGTGATCCGCAGGATCGAGCCTGAGCAGCTCAACCAGCTCCTCCGCCCGGTCTTCGACCTCAACGAAAAACGGGCCGCCATCGAAGAAGGCCGCCTGCTCGCCACCGGCCTGAACGCCGGCCCAGGCGCCGCATGCGGCAAGATCTACTTCAACGCCGAAGACGCCCAGGAGGGTGCCAAACGCGGGGAGGAGGTGATCCTGGTCAGGATCGAGACCTCTCCCGAAGACATCAAGGGCATGGCAGCATCCGAGGGTATCCTGACGGAGCGCGGCGGCATGACCTCGCACGCGGCCCTCGTGGCACGCCAGATGGGCAAGGTCTGCGTGGCTGGCTGCGGCGCCCTCAGGATCGACTACAAAACGGGCGAGATGCGGGTCAACGGCAAGGATATCGTGCTCAAGGAGGGCGACTACCTCTCCATCGACGGCAGCACGGGCGAAGTGATCGCCGGCCAGGTCAAGACCAAGAACTCCGAGATCCTCGAGGTGCTGATCGACAAAACCCTGAATCCTGAGGACGCTCCGACCTGGAAGATCTACGACCAGCTCATGCAGTGGGCTGACAAGTACCGCAAGCTCAACATCCGCACCAACGCCGACCAGCCCGACCAGGCGGAGATCGCCATCACCTTCGGCGCGGAAGGCATCGGCCTCTGCCGCACCGAGCACATGTTCTTCGGCGGCGACCGCATCGACGCCATGAGGGAGATGATCCTTGCCGATGATGTCGCGGGGCGCAAGGAGGCGCTTGACAAGCTCCTCCCCTACCAGAGGAATGACTTCTACGGCCTCTTCAAGGCGATGGGCGCAAGACCGGTCACCATCAGGCTGCTCGATCCGCCGCTCCACGAGTTCCTGCCGCACACCGACGCCGAGATCGACGACCTCGCCGGCAAGATCGGCAAGTCGAGCGCAGAGATCAAGGTACGCATCGCAAGCCTCCACGAATTCAACCCGATGCTCGGCCTGCGCGGCTGCCGCCTCGGCATCCTGCACCCCGAGATCATCGTCATGCAGGCACGCGCCATCATCGAGGCGGCCTGCAAGATCAAGAAGGAGGGCCAGGAGATCATTCCTGAAATCATGGTTCCGCTGGTCAGCACCGTCAAGGAGCTCGAAATCACCAGCGAAATCATCCACAAGACCGCCCGCAGCGTCATTGCAGAACAAGGCGTCGGGGTCAAGTACCTCGTCGGTACCATGATCGAGGTGCCGCGCGCCGCGCTCACCTCCGACCAGATCGCCAAGGCGGCTGACTTCTTCAGCTACGGCACCAACGACCTGACCCAGATGGCCCTCGGCATGAGCCGCGACGACTCCGGCCAGTTCCTGCCGATCTACCAGCAGCAGGAGATCTTCGACCGCGACCCGTTCGAAAGCATCGACAAGGACGGCGTCGGCCGCCTGCTCAGCATGTCGGCAAAAGAGGGCCGCTCGGTCAAGCCTGAACTCAAGCTCGGCATCTGCGGCGAGCACGGCGGCGACCCGGCCACGGTCGAGTTCTGCCACAAGACCGGCCTCAACTACGTTTCCTGCAGCCCCTACCGCGTCCCGATCGCAAGGCTTGCGGCAGCCCGCGCTGC